>JBAUHS010000001.1:0-8592 GCA_049680405.1 Salaquimonas sp.
TGGCAACTTTTGCAGGTTGCGGTTAGCTCCAAACGGTCAACAACAAACTTGAACAATTTATTAGCGACAATGTCCGTCTAAATACATGGCAATCGGATAAACTCAATCATTGTAAATGGCAGTTCTCCGTTCAAGAAAAATAGCTGTCTCTCGTTCAAATTCGTCAAAACGGCCGTTCACTAAAAACTCTTATCCCTAAGATTCCTCCTTTGGCTTGTTGAAATATGTCCACGGTGCGTCCCGTTTGAATTGACATGATCGGCAAACCGATTGTAACGTCATCAAGTTTTGATGGGAGAATTCGGCTTTGCCGATGCCGAAGGAGCAACCGCCTCGGAAACTCTCAGGCTCAAGGACCATCAGACGCAAACAAACTCTGGAGAGAGGCGCTGAGTTTTCAGGCCCGCCGAAGGGATAACGATCTCAGGCAAACGGACAGAGGAGGCATCATTGCCCGCAAATGCGGAGCGAAGGATGCTGGGTTATTCCGGCTTGAAATGAGGGTCGGATGAGCGAATTACTAACAACTTCACTTCATGAACTGCATTTGGAACTTGGTGCAAAAATGGTGCCGTTTGCGGGTTATGATATGCCGGTTCAATATCCTGCAGGAGTAATGCAGGAACATCTTCACACACGGCAAAACGCAGGCTTGTTTGATGTCAGCCATATGGGCCAGGTTATCCTTCGCGGTCCCAATGCGGCATTGGAACTGGAAAAATTGGTTCCGGTTGATTTGGTCGGCCTTAAACAGGGCCGTCAGCGTTATGGCTTTTTCACGAACAAAACAGGTGGCATTTTAGATGATTTGATGATTGCCAACCGAGGTGATCACTTGTTTGTTGTAGTCAACGCAGCCTGTAAAACTGTTGATATTGCCCATATGAAGAATGAGCTCACCTGCGAAGTCGAGACGGTGCGGGATCGCTCGTTGCTCGCGTTACAGGGACCTAAGGCTGAAAATGCCCTGGAAAATATTGTTCCCGGCGTCGCCATCATGAAATTCATGGATGTGGGGATATTCCCTTCACCATTTGGGGAGTTGTGGATTTCACGATCAGGTTATTCAGGTGAAGACGGTTTCGAAATTTCTGTTACTGACAACCATGCGGTAGCTTTGGCAAATGCACTGCTCGACCACCATGGTGTGATGCCAATCGGACTTGGCGCGCGCGATAGTCTGCGTTTGGAGGCGGGGCTTTGCCTTTATGGCAATGATATCGATGAAAATACATCTCCTGTAGAAGCTGGTCTGAATTGGGCCATACAAAAAGTTCGCCGCACAGGTGGTGCCCGTGCAGGCGGGTTTCCCGGCGCAAAGCAAATCCTTAATGAACTGGAAAATGGTGTGGAGCGTAAACGTATTGGTCTGCTGCCAGAAGGGCGAGCGCCCATGCGGGCCGGCACTTCGCTTTTTGCTGATGAAACAAGCGAGCAATCGATTGGAAATGTTACTTCCGGAGCATTTGGCCCCACAATTGAGCGGCCGATGTCCATGGCCTATCTGGAATCAGCCTACACTACGAATGACACAATCATCTTTGGCGATGTCAGAGGCAAGCGACTTCCTGCGAAGGTAACTGCGATGCCCTTCACGCCTGCAAATTTTAAACGCTAATATTAGTAAATTGGGAGAATACCAAAATGAAATACACTAATGAACACGAATGGCTTCGAAACGAGGGTGATCATGTGGTCGTTGGCATAACCGCATATGCAACCGAGCAACTAGGAGACATTGTTTTTGTAGAACTGCCTGAAGCCGATACTGCGGTCTCCAAAAACGATGAGGTTGTGGTCATAGAAAGTGTGAAAGCCGCCTCAGATATCTTGGCTCCACTTGATGGGACCATCATAGAAGTTAACTTGGCACTGAGCGAAGATCCGACTCTGGTAAATACTGATCCATTGGGCAAAGGGTGGTTTTTCAAGATGAAATTGTCAGATCCAGCCGAACTTGACGGTTTGATGGATGAGGCAGCCTACAACGAGATGATTGCTTAAGAGGGTTTTTCAAATGCCATTTGTGCCGACCGATTACAAACCATACGACTTTGCCAACCGGCGTCATATTGGCCCGTCACCAGCAGAGATCAGTGATATGCTGGATACTCTAGGTGTGGACAGTCTTGAAAAGCTGATTGAGGAAACAGTTCCCAAAAGTATCCGTCAAAAAGAGCCTCTGGATTTAGGAGAAGCCATGTCGGAAAGCCAATTGCTTTGGCACATGCGTCAAATCACGAAGAAAAATACGGTTTTTACATCGATGATTGGACAAGGATATCACGGAACGGTCTTGCCCCCGGCGATCCAACGGAACATCTTGGAAAATCCGGCCTGGTACACTGCTTACACACCTTACCAGCCGGAAATCAGCCAGGGACGGCTGGAGGCCCTGTTAAATTATCAAACCATGATATGCGACTTGACGGGTCTGGATGTAGCCAACGCTTCTCTGCTTGATGAAGGAACCGCAGCGGCAGAAGCGATGACTATGGCGCAACGGGTATCGAAATCCAAAGCCACAAAGTTTTTTGTTGATGAAGATTGCCACCCTCAAAACATTGCCGTCATAAAAACACGTGCGGAACCACTTGATATCGAACTGATAATTGGACCGGTTGACGAATTGAACCCCACTGAAGTATTTGGTGCGATTTTCCAATACCCGGGTACGCGCGGCAGATTGAGGGATTTTACCCCCCAAATGGAAGCCCTTCACGGGGAAAAAGCGATAGGGATTGTTATAGCTGACCCAATGGCATTGGCCTTGTTGAAAGAACCAGGAGCGATGGGAGCTGATATTGCAGTTGGTTCCACTCAACGGTTCGGCGTGCCGATGGGTTTTGGCGGGCCTCATGCGGCCTATATGTCGTGCCGTGATGCTTACAAACGTGCTTTGCCGGGTCGGATCGTCGGCGTCTCGGTGGATTCTCACGGCAATCAGGCCTACCGGCTCTCATTGCAAACACGGGAGCAACATATCCGAAGGGAAAAAGCGACTTCAAATGTATGCACAGCGCAAGCACTATTGGCAGTGATTGCCGGATTTTATGCTGTGTTCCATGGACCTGAAGGCATTAAGGCAATTGCTCAACAAATTCATCTCAAGACTGTGCGCGTTGCCAAGACGCTAAAAGCAAAAGGGTTCATTCTTGAAAATGATGTTTTTTTCGATACGCTTTGTGTCGATGTTGGCTCGCTTCAGGGCGTGATTTTGGAATCAGCCAAAGCAAGACGCATCAATCTTCGCAAAATTGGTGAAACTAAATTGGGTATTACGCTGGATGAAACGACACGTCTCGAGCGCATCGAAGAACTCTTGCAGGCTTTTGGCATAACAGATGCACAGCACTTGGAACCCGACTATCTTTTACCCAATGATTTAGTTCGCCAAAGTGAATATCTCACTCATTCGATATTTCATCTAAACCGAGCAGAAACGGAGATGATGAGATATATGCGCCGTCTTGCAGACCGGGATTTGGCGCTTGATAGAGCCATGATACCTCTTGGCTCGTGTACCATGAAACTCAACTCTGCTGCGGAGATGATGCCTGTCACCTGGCCTGAGTTTTCAAACATACATCCCTATGCACCCGATGAACAGGTTGATGGCTATAGCCATATGTTGGCTGATTTGTCCGAAAAGCTGTGTATCATTACTGGGTATGACGCCATGTCGATGCAACCAAATTCTGGTGCACAGGGCGAATATGCCGGCTTGTTGACCATTCGCGCCTATCACCATTCCCGAGGAGATGACAACCGTGACATCTGTCTTATTCCAGTATCTGCCCATGGCACCAATCCGGCATCGGCGCAAATGGCCGGAATGGACGTTGTTGTGGTTAAATCGGCCGCAAATGGTGACATTGATCTGGATGATTTTCGCGCAAAGGCAGACGCCGCCGGAGATCGACTTGCCGCATGCATGATTACCTATCCTTCCACCCATGGTGTATTTGAAGAAACGGTACGCGACATTTGCGACATTACTCACCAATATGGCGGCCAAGTTTATCTGGATGGGGCTAATCTTAACGCAATGGTCGGCCTCGCAAAGCCAGGCGAAATCGGCTCCGATGTCAGCCATCTCAATCTCCACAAAACATTTTGTATTCCCCACGGCGGGGGAGGACCAGGGATGGGCCCGATTGGTGTCAAAAGCCATCTTGCCCCCTTTTTGCCCGGTAATCCATTGGATGGCGAAGGTGCTGTCTCAAGCGCCAATTTTGGCTCAGCTTCAATCCTTCCAATTAGTTGGGCTTATTGTTTGATGATGGGCGGTGATGGACTGACCCAGGCAACCAAGATTGCCATACTTAACGCCAATTACATCGCCAAGCGCCTCGAGAGTGCTTACAAAGTACTTTTCAAGGGCGGGAAAGGCCGCGTTGCCCATGAGTGCATTCTCGACACACGTCCTTTCGTCGACTCCGCAGATGTCACCGTAGAGGATATTGCCAAACGACTGATGGATAGCGGGTTTCATGCGCCAACCATGAGTTGGCCGGTTTCGGGTACATTGATGGTTGAGCCAACAGAAAGTGAAACCAAAGCTGAGTTGGATAGGTTTTGTGATGCCATGCTTTCAATTCGTGATGAAATCGCGGCAATCGAAAAGGGCGAAATGCCCCGAGCAAATAATCCATTGAAAAATGCGCCTCACACCACCGCAGATCTCATTGCCGAATGGGACCGACCCTATTCGAGGGAAGTAGGATGTTTTCCGACCGGTTCATTTCGCGTTGATAAATATTGGCCACCGGTCGGACGTATTGATAATGTTTATGGTGATCGCAATCTGGTCTGCACTTGTCCGCCATTAGAGAGTTATTTGGAGTAACAGGCAGCCAAAATCTGTTGGTGAAATTTGACTTGTTTTCCAACTATGATTTGATTGCAGGCGATTTCCAAGCATCGCAAAAACCAATTGGCATCATTGCTGGTGAATGTCTGGCTTTGCTGATGTTAACGGGATTGAAAAGTAGCTGATAGACATTGCCTCTGGCGAATGGTTTGCAAGATCTGATCATCTCAATTTTTTGATGGTAGTTTTTCCCTCAGACCGTTTTTTTCGGTTGCGAGGGTTTGCATGCCGATTCCGACTACACATATTGCTCAAGCCGAGTTATCCGCTTTACGTTCACGGCCCGTATCAGTAAGGCAAGCCCACATAGTTTTCGGCCATTGATTTTTGTGCTGCCTTGTTGGAACGCAGAAATTCGATTTCGGCTATCTGCATTTTCAAGTCAAACTCCGACTGGTCTGGAAAGGTATGCATCAGGGAAGAGAACCACCAACTGAACCTCTCTGCCTTCCAGACACGGGCAAGGGCCTTTTCAGAATACCTGTCGATGCCAGCGGTGCTGTTGTTTTCGTAGAAATCGCGCAGACCATTGTAAAGATAGTGCACGTCAGAAGCGGCTGTGTTTAGGCCCTTGGCACCTGTTGGCGGAACAATGTGCGCTGCATCACCGCAAAGGAACAGTTTTCCCCAACGCATCGGTTCAGTCACAAATGACCGCAGGGGCGCGATGGATTTCTCGATACTAGGGCCGGTTACGAGGTTATCAGCCTGTTCCGCTGGTATTCGGCGCTTGAGTTCCTGCCAGAAGGCATCATCCGTCCAGTCCTCTGGGTTGTCGCTCAGCGAACACTGAATGTAGTAACGGCTGAGATTCTCGTTCCGCATGGAGCAGAGTGCAAAGCCGCGTGAGGAATTGGCATATATCAATTCGTGATTAACGGGGGGAGTCTCTGACAGGATTCCCAGCCAGCCAAAGGGATAAACTTTTTCGTACTCCTTGCGAACATCCAGCGGTATCGTTTGGCGACTGACCCCGTGGAACCCGTCGCAGCCTGCGATGAAATCGCAGTTTAGTCGATGCGTCCGGCCGTCGACCGTATAATTGACATGCGGGGTATCGGTGCCAGCGCCTTGGATGACGACATCTTCGACGTTGAATTCGAGCTGCCCACCTGCAGCTTCGCGGGCATTGAAAAGGTCGCGGGTCATTTCGGTTTGACCGTAAACGACAACAGGGGTGCCGGTATGTTCGGTGAAATCGATGCGGAACATCTCGTTGTTGTAGGATATCAGCGTGCCATCATGCAGGATACCTTCTGCGTGCAGGCGGTCGGCGCAACCGGCCTCTTCCATCAGTTTGACCAGACCTTGTTCGAGAACACCCGCCCGGATTCGACTCAAGACATAATCCTTGGTCTTGCGTTCCAACACGACACTGTCGATCCCGCGAGTGTGCAAGAGCTGCGCCAGTAATAGCCCCGATGGTCCACCGCCAATGATTGCCACCTGCGTTTTCATTTCGTTCTCCAATCTGAAAACTCTCCTTTCCACCGGGGTTACCAAATGCCGTTTCCGATATTTATTCGACTTCTGGGTAGAATGACATTGAAATGTAAAGTGCGGTTAATCAGGAAACAACCAATTTGATCAATGCAGATTTATCCGGGATATTTCATAGGGGATTTTTTAATCAATAGTCCTGCGATATTTGATCGTCGCTCACGTCCCAATGCGTATGTTTATGCTGAGCGTTGTCAATGATTGCATCGTGCCCGAAACGCAAAACAAGCCAAGAAGGTTTAAGCAATGGCGGCCGTGTTTGCGGGTCTGCTTAACCCTTCAATTAAAAGTCCTTAAGCAACCGTGTTGTTTCAGGATCAAGAAAGCCCGCAACGGTCGCTTCTGTCTCTAGTTGCAGCGCCTGATGAAGCCCGCCGGCCGTCGCCTGGTTCAGAACCCGTTTCATCGCGCGCGTGGATAGCGTTGGCAATGCGGCTAATTGAGTAGCGACAGCTTCGGCATTTGCCAGCAGACTGTGATCCGGCACGACTTTCCAGGCGACGCCGATCTCCTTTAGTTCTGCTGCCGAATACCGCTCTCCAAGGAACAGCATTTCACGCGCTTTCAGTGGGCCTACAAGGTTCGGCAAAATTGAGGTCACAGCGCCAGTCACGAACAGGTTGAGCGAGACCTCAGGAAAGAAGCCTTTGGCGCTTTCTGCCCAGATTGGGAAGTCACAATTTATTGCCCATTCGAATCCACCTCCCACGGCCCAGCCATTGATGGCGCCGACGACTGGCTTTGCACCAAAAACAATGGCAACAGTCGCGCACTGGATCGCGTCAACTACGGCACGGGCCTCTTCTTCGTTTTCAGGGTGGACATGCTCGTGTCGATCATCGCCCGCACAAAACGCCCGTCCTTCGCCGGTGAAGATGATGGCCCGCGTATCCCGGTCCTGATTCGCATCGTCGAATGCCAAAGACACTTCGTCAATCAAGCGGCGGTTCATTGCATTCATCGATTGCGGACGGTTCAGTGAAATTGTCCGCACACCGTCCGCGGTCAGTTCTGATCGGATGGTGTCATAATTAAAGCTCTTCATTCATAGCTCCTTATTACGCGTCTCGTTTTTCCTTCGGTGCGCGGAAAGGTTCCGTGTGGAAGTATCTTCACGCATATCGTCGCTCCGAGTTGTTTTTTGAATTTTTCTTCTATCTGCCTTGTGAGCGCTCCGTCATCATGTCCGTCCACTGCAAGTTCGACATGCACTGGCAATACATCGTAGGGAGGAGGGGCGTCCAGCACGATCCGGTAATCGCCTGATAATTCGCTTATACTCGTTACCACAGCAGCAACCATGGTCGGGAACATGTTCAACCCGCGCACGACGACCATGTCGTCCGAACGACCAATTACTCGGAATCGAAAGCCAGTACAGCCGCACTGACAGGCATCTGTGTTCTCTATCCGAATAATATCACCGGTTCGAAAGCGGATTAGGGGTTGGCATTCCCGACTGAGATGCGTCAGAACCAGTTCCCCTTCAGCATTTGGGGCTAATCGCCGTGGTTCGCCGCCGTCGGGGTTGATCAGTTCGGCATGCAGCACATCGTGGGCGACGAAATGCAGCGCCGTGTCGTGGGAGCATTCAGAGGCAAAATTGCAAAAAACGTCCGATACTCCATAATTCGCATTTCGCGGCTGCATCCCCCAGGTGTCGTTCAAGCGCTTGCGAAATGCCAGGTCATCGATGCCTGGCTCGCCGCCGAACAATCCGAGCTTAAGGCCGAGGTCTTTGGCGGTCAGGGAAGGGAACTTTTCGGCAATTGTCCGTTCGAGGACAGCGGGGTAGGATGGTGTGCACGAAATGGCGCTAATCCCTGTCTCCATTATCGTGTTGATAAGTAATTCGGTCGAGCCGACACCGAAGGGAACTACCGTTGCACCAGTGCGTTCCAGTGTCAGATGGTCAGTCAAACCTCCCATCCACATCTGGTAATTCAGGCAGTGGACAACGGTCATTCCACTTTTCAGCCCCGCAAGTGACTGCGCGCGCGCACCAACAATTTCTGTGATTTCGCAATCCCTTGCACTCATGGCCAGGTTCATTGCCTGACCTGTAGTGCCGGACGTCCTGTGCAATCTACTTACCTTGTCAGCAGGAGCGGCAAGGTAGTCGCCAAAAGGCGGTGATGCGGGCTGTGTTAATCGAAGATCTGTCTTGTCTGAGAATGGCAGTTCCGCAATATCCTCAAGGCGTTTAGGCGGTTGATGGC
>JBAUHS010000002.1:0-46728 GCA_049680405.1 Salaquimonas sp.
GCAAAGCACCGAATTTGCGTAACGTATTGTCAAAATGTGGCATCGTCGACAAGAGCGCTGAAAAGGTTCCCGATATCATTTTGGAAGGCACAAACAATTTTATGCGAAAAGGCGAACTTATTTTGTCACCTAGAATATGATTTTGATGCCAATTTCGATACCCGCAAGCACGTGCATGAAAAGGATAGGCGCTTTAGGCCTACAGCCCCAGCATTTGATGGTTTAGTATTTTTCTGAGGCTATACTTACTTTTTGTCAAATGCGCCCACACCGGAAGGGCGAATTTTTGTTGCGAGCGCTCGCAATGTGAGAAATGCTGCGTGAGCCTAAATCCCGGTGCCGCCGTGCGGCGGGAAGGCCGGCCATTTATGCAGAATTCAGCAAGGTACAGCCGTCGAATTCACAGAATGCGGACAATGTGACCATCCGCGGAAAAATGATAATGTCTGCTTCTGGAAGTATTTGAGAATGAACAACGCCTACAACTGACATCGACTTTCAACCCGCTGAGTATGCATTTGAGACCGCCAGAGGGAAGAAATCAATGAGCAGGTCAAAGTTGCTGCAATCATATGAAAGGCAATGGGAAAGTCGACAAGCGTAACGATTTCCCCATTGTGAGCTTCTTCGGCTGTTCGCATTGTTCCCCGAAAGCGCCTATAGTTCTAATTAGAGCAGTTGCATAAAAGATAGCTCTTGGCTCATTGTTACCCATCAGGAGTAAATGATGTGACAGAAAACACAAAGGTACCAGGAAGGTGCAGAACCAACTATCAAAGACATTCGTCGTCAGACACGAAGACACTTTTTTGCTGAGGAATTAACATGCGAAGTATTGAACCCAATGATAATTTTGTGGCTCTTTTGGGCACAAAAGGTGGGCCCGCAATTCGGATGGGCTCCACCAATCCAACATCCAACTTGCTGGTTCTCAATGGAAAGAAGATTGTGGTGGATTGTGGCCTTGGGGTCACGCGAAGTCTGGTCGATCAGGGAATGTCTCTCAAAGACATCAGCATTATCTTCATCACTCATATGCATTCGGACCATTATCTGGAACTGGGACCCATGTTGCACACAGCTTGGACAGCCGGGTTAAATGCATCTGTTGAAATTTATGGGCCGGAAGGACTTGAGGCCTATTGGAAGAGTTTTCTCCTCTCCATGAAAGCCGATATTGATCTGCGTATGGGAGATGAAGGCAGGCCCAATCTTGCCAACCTCGTGACATTCAAAATACTCGATGATGGCAGCGTTTATGACAGCAATGGTCTAAACGTTTCTGCCATGCGCAATGCCCATCCGCCGCTTGTTGATACATTTGCTCTTCGCTTTACTTGCCCATCAAACAGCGTCGTTTTCTCCGGCGATACAGCCTATCTGCCAAAGCTAGCAGAGTTCGCCAAAGGGGCTGATTTGCTTATCCATGAAGCGATGCTTGGAGAGGCCCTTGAAGCTTTGTTCAAACGGATTGGCAATACGGACGATCGCCTGATGAAACATTGGCTGCAATCTCATACCATGGCGCCTGACGCCGGAAAGATTGCATCTCAGGCGCAAGTCAAGGCTCTTGCGCTCAACCATTTGATTCCATCTGATGACCCTAACTTTACCCATGAAGACTGGCACAAAGCTGTCAAGCCGACATGGGGCGGAAAACTCCATATTGGAAAAGATGGTATGAGAATAAATTTGGATTGAACGCCGCTTTGGTATGGGTATGTAATATTTTGCAACAACGCTGCACGTTTGACGATTGCAGCCAACTGGATAGATCGATGGGAACGCAGTGCAAGTACCCATTTACCAATTTGGGCTCCTTAGACTTACATGATCAGGAAATGGACTCGTCCCCATTTACTCCGCATTCAGTTCTCGTTTAATGCATTTTTCGTTCGAGGAGTCTCTGGATGAAGATTCTTGTATTGCTGGGTGACGGCGACGGGCATAGAGCGCCGAGTAGCTGCACTTTAGCTCCCTGTGAACAATCGCAGTGTGGAAGGGGAAACACTGGCTGCGCGCTCCAGAAAGGTCAGCGGTGTCAGAGGCTGGTAGTTTGCAGGGTTGCGGTCCAGCCGGTTTTGTATGGGTTCGTTTCCACGGTTTCAAGCATCCTGCCAATTGGGGGCAGGTTTTTCGATAAACACACCGATGCCATTCTCTGCATCATGGGCGAGCATATTCTCAACCATTACAAGAGGGTTTTACAGACTGTCGCTGTTTTGTTCGGCTATTTGCATGATTTAAATCCTTTTCCAGGAATTACAGAATGTTGATTTCAACACAGTCCGCCAACGTATTGGCGATGAAACAATAACGGTGCGCTCGACCCTGCATTTGTTCCAACTCTTTAGCATCAACCGACAATCCGGTATCAAAGCGCACCACCGGATGCAGATCGATGCGTGTAACCGACATCTGGCCCCTAGCGTTCTTACCGAGATGCGCTTCGGCATGGTCGTGATAGGTTTCTACGGGCCAACCTGCTTTGGCCGATAATGCCAAAAATGTCATCTTTGACTGATACGCTCAAGCTGCGGCGATTTTCTTGTTGGGGTCGTAGAAAGGGCGCTCAACGATCGTGGCATTGGTAGTGCCAGCTTCGTTGATAACTCCTGACTTGTTCACAACTATGACTTTTGCACCCAGATTAGCGTGCTCGGTTGCCACCATCGCCAGCGCGATATTCTTTTCAAGGCGTGGGGAATAGACCGCTGAGGTAACCTTGCCGATAACCAAGCCGCCTTGTTTGATTGTCCAGAACGAAGTGTTTGGCCCTTTCAATGGCTCGCCCTCAATGATCAGGCCAACTTGCTTGCGGCTCACACCCGCTTCCTTAATGCGACGCAACGCAGCTTTTCCGATGAACTCTGCTTCGATGTCTAGATTCACGAGGCGGTCCAGTCCAAGTTCATAAGGGTTCGTGTTGATGTCCGCGTCTGCGTGATAAGAAAGCATGCCACCTTCAATCCGCCGGATGGATGATGTGTGACCGGGTTTCAGACCAAACGGCTCACCTGCTACCATTATTTTTTCCCACAGCTCGTCGCCGCGCGTTCCATCCTGCAGATACAGCTCATAACCCAACTCGCTGGACCAGCCGGTACGCGAAACTATAAGCGGAATACCATCCAGCTCAACTTCGCGGAGCCAGTAGTATTTCAAGTCCATGATGCTATCGCCAAACAGCGACTGCATTACCATGCCTGATTTCGGACCCTGCAATTGAAGCGGTGATACATCTGGCTCGCCGATTGAGACATCAAGTCCGGAATTAACAGCCACGCCCTGAGCCCAAAGCAAGATGTCGCTATCGGCAAGCGAGATCCAGAAATGGTTTTCTGCCAGACGCAACAGGATCGGATCGTTCAAGATCCCGCCGGCAGCATTGGTGATAAGGATATATTTACATTGCCCTACAGCCATCTTGGACAGATCACGTGAAGTCAGCATCTGGACAAATTTGGCGGCATCAGGGCCGGTGATTTCTACCTGCCGCTCAACAGCCACATCGCACAGGATGGCATCGTTCACCAGATTCCAGAAATTTAGTTCCGGATTGCCAAAATCACGGGGGATATACATGTGATTGTATACGGAAAACCCTTTAGCGCCCCAACGGACAGTTGCATCAAAGTAAGGAGATTTGCGGATCTGCGTTCCGAAACCAAAGTCATCTGCTTGCATGATATTTAACCCTTGTTGTCCATTGGCCGGTATGGCCGGAAGCTGTCTGAAACAATGGTCATTTAGTCCAAAATATCGCATTGAAGTGGACTAAAAAATTCCAAGTTAAAGACTGAACAAACCATTTTAAGGCATGAAATGGTCTGTTTGGACGGGGTAGTTAGACGCGACCCTTGGCAGCCAGTTTGACAATATTAGGCAGGGTTGATTTAACCCTTCTGGTCACGATGTAAGTCATATAACGGTCAATACCGATATCTGCTGCCAGAAGGGTATCCATCAAAGCTTGAAAAGATGCCAAGTCAGGACTGAATGTTTGCATGACATAGTCCATGCCTCCACCCGTAGCGATGCATTCTGTGATTTCATCCAGGTTTTTGACAAATGCCTCAAACCTGTCGAAGTCCGCCTTACGATGATGTGTCAGCGAAATGGTTACGACGACCTGGGTAAAGTCTGCAATCTGATTCAGCGCTATATCTCCATGATATCCGCGAATGAACCCTGCGGCTTTCAACCGGTCAAGACGAGCCCAACAGGGTGTCGCAGATATGTTGGCGATTTCGGCCAATTTGGTTTTACTCAATTGCCCGTGTTGTTGCACGGCACTGAGGATGCGAATATCCGTTGCATCAAGACCAAACTTTTTCATACATCCCAAGCCTTCATTACTTGCGATCAGAAAAAAGCATAATTCAAAGTAAGCAACCTGACCGCTCAAAATACTCTTAGCGTGCAAACCCTCAATCGATAACCAATATTGCGACTACTATTGCCGCAACTTGGTCGGCAACCCCAATCCAGAAATCAATATGGTTGATGCCTAAAGTTGCCAACTCTGCAACGTGCACTAGCCAACGATCTTTACAATTATTGAGTTTCAGACCTTAGGGAGGGCTCTACAGTCGGCTTAAACAGGTAACAAATGCATCTGTCATCTTTCTCATCAGTTGAAAATAGAGTTCAGGCCCATTTTCAACCTGCATACCTATGGGATCTACTTCCGCTGTCTTGATATTGTTATCTGAAATGACGGTTTCAATAATTCTTGAATTGAATTGTGGTTCTGACAACACGCATTGAATATCATTTTCTTCCAGTTTTTCACGCAACTTGGCAACTCTCCCAGCGCTTGGTTGTGCCGCTGGATTTTCCAATAGTGTACCTCGATTGGTAAGTCCAAATTCATCCTCAAAATATTGAAAACCATCATGCATCACCAGAAACGAAGTCTTTGTAACGCCAGCCAATTTTGATTTGATGTCATTCTCAAGCGCTGTATTTTCTAATATAAACGATTCAAGATTGGCGGTGATCCTACCTCGATCCTCATTCATCAACCCCTTCAATTCACCGGCGATTCTGCTGGCCATGATTTCCATATTTTGAGTGGATAGCCAGATATGAGGGTCTTTGTTCGAATTTTCATCATGTTCGTGTTTATGATTGCTATCGTGTTCGACATTGGCAGCATCTTCATCACCATTTTCATGATGATGGTCGGAGAAATTTTCATCCGTACGATATTCCAGCAGTCTCATATTTTCGAATTCCATTGCAATAACGCTTTGAGCTTTACCTCCTATGGTTTCGATTGGCTTGCTCAGAAAGGTTTCCAGCCCCGGTCCAATCCAAATAACCATATCGGCATCCTGAAGATCTTTCGCTTTTGAGGGCTGCAGGCTAAATGAGTGAGGTGTTGCACCCGTGTCCATGATCAATTTGGGTTCGCCTATCCCTTGCATCAGGTATGCAACCAGTGAATGAAGCGGCTTTATGGAAACCACAATATTTGGAACGTCGGTGCTAGCTGCGTAACTGGAAGATGTCATCGCGAATCCAATGATTGCAACGGTGGTTGAAAGTAAAGTTTTGCGGATGGTTCGGAAAATCATAGGGTGCCTTTCAATACATCAATTCAATTGTGTAATGATATAACATATGTTAGCAAGGCGCAATTAACTTGAAAGGTTTGCGTTGTCCAATCTGCAGTTCGATATAGATGAAAACAAAGGTGCTGTGCTTGTCAGTTTGGCTGGGGCAGGGATCAAACGGGATGGCCGCTGGTTGGTCCGCGGCGTGGACTTTGAAGTAAGGGCCGGTGAGATCGTTACGCTCATTGGGCCAAATGGTTCTGGTAAGTCCACTTCGGCAAAAATGGCATTGGGCATTCTTTCCCCAGATGAAGGGGACACATTTCGTAAAGCTGGTCTGACAGTTGGGTATGTGCCGCAAAAGCTGACCATTGACTGGTCACTGCCGATTAACGTCGAGCGATTTTTAAGGTTGACGGCGAAGCCAACAAAACAGGAAATTTCGGACGCCTTAAACGCTACTGGCACCGCGCATCTGGCAAAATCACAATTGAGAAACTTGTCAGGCGGTGAAATGCAGCGAGTTCTGCTAGCCAAGGCTATCGTCAAGATGCCTCAACTGCTGGTTTTGGATGAGCCAGTCCAAGGGGTGGATTTCTCTGGTGAGATTGCCCTTTATGAATTGATCGGAAAAGTTCGCAAGACTCTAAATTGTGGTGTGTTGCTGATTTCTCATGATTTGCATGTCGTGATGGCTGCCACCGATCGCGTCATTTGTTTCAATGGCCATGTTTGCTGCTCGGGTACGCCAATAATGGTTTCAGAAAGTCCGGATTATAAAAGACTGTTCGGTGACAGAGCTGCGGCATCAATAGCAATCTATCAACACGATCATGACCACAAACATTTACCGGATGGGCGAGTGCTACATGCCGATGGCTCGTTGACTGATCATTGTCACCCTGATGATGGGCATCATCACCATCATAGCGCTGACAATAAAGAAACGCCTGATTTGGCCAAATCTGAGTCTGTAGGGGGTGATCCGCATGCTGGATGATTTTTTTATTAGAGCTTTAATAGCGGGAATTGGAGTTGCCGTTGTAGCGGGTCCATTGGGGTGTTTCATCATTTGGCGGCGAATGGCCTATTATGGCGACACTTTATCCCATGCCGCATTACTGGGGGTTGGTCTGGGATTGGTGTTGAACGTGGATGTTATCCTTTCGGTATTTTTCGTTTCCGTTGTAATCTCTGTTTTGTTGATCCGCCTGCAACGAAAAGGAGGGTTATCGTCAGATGCATTATTGGGACTGCTTTCGCATTCTGCCCTTGCAATTGGTCTTGTCGCTCTGGCATTTGTCACATGGATAAGGGTGGATTTGATGAGCCTTCTTTTTGGCGATATTCTTTCTGTATCCAAAGCCGATATAGGCATCATCTTCGCCGGGGGGGTGATCATTTTATTGACCTTACGCTCAATCTGGTCACCCTTGTTTGCGGCAACGGTAGACCATGAAATGGCCAAGGCCGAGGGCATGAACCCGGAGCGTACCAACATGATATTTCTTTTTCTGATGGCAGGCGTAATTGCTATATCCATGAAAATAGTAGGGGCCTTGCTGATTACCGCACTTCTCATTATCCCGGCAGCTGCGGCCAGATATCTGTCCAGTAGCCCTGAGATCATGGCACTCAATGCAGCTCTGATAGGAGTGGGAGCAGTTATTTCCGGCCTATACGGTTCGCTCGCCTGGGACACGCCATCAGGCCCGAGTATTGTTGTTGCTGCAACGATGATATTTTTTTTAAGTTTAGCGATGAAATCTGTTTTGCATACCAGATCAATAGCAGCCGAGTAGAGGCAAATAATGCATAAACAAAGCAAGTCCTTGGAAGCTCTTACACGCAATCAGAATCTGGTCCTGAATGTATTGAAGGGGGCGAGAAAAGCTTTAAGCGCCTATACGATATTGGATCAATTGCGGGATGAAGGGCTGAGGGCGCCATTACAGGTATATCGGGCATTGGATAAATTGGTGGAAACTGGAATTGTGCACAAGCTAGAAAGCATGAATGCTTTTATTGCCTGCAGCCACCCCAATTGTGGTGGCCAAAGCATTGCAGCTTTCGGAATATGTGACGATTGCTCTGAGGTATTTGAGATCGCTGATGCTGCCTTTGAAAAGGCGGTCAATCATATGGCACAATCACATTCGTTTAATGCCAGTAAAGCAATGATTGAGTTGCATGGGGTATGTCATACTTGCCAACAAAAAGAATCGAACTAAATTCTTCATAAACTGACCGAAAACAACATTTTTATCTTGAAAACGTCGCGCTTGGCTATTCGCGCTCTTGCCAAAGCGGCCAAAACTAAACTAACTCTTTATCAAGATGCCATGAAGGCAATGCTCTAAATTGGATGGTGAATTATGGAATATATCAAAAAAGCAGAAGCTGAGCCGGAAGCAGAAAATATTGCGATCCGAAATGCTGTCGAGGCGATGATTGCCAAGATCCGCGCCGAAGGTGAAGATGCGGTTCGCGGCTATGCCCGTGAATTTGATAAATGGGAAGGAGATTTTATTCTTTCCGATGAGAAAAAGGCAAAGTTGATTGCCCAGGTTACCGATCAGGAAAAAGCCGATATCCAATTTGCATACAAACAGGTGAAGAGATTTGCTGAAGCTCAACGCGACAGTATGCAGGAATTTGAAATTGAATCTGAAACCGGTGTTCGGTTGGGTCAAAAGATCATTCCGGTGAATTGTGCTGGATGTTATGTGCCGGGGGGGCGTTATGCCCATGCGGCATCTGCCATCATGAGTGTGGCAACGGCCAAGGTGGCGGGTGTTCCATTTGTCGTCGCTGCATCGCCTCCAAGAGGTGACTCGATTTCTCCGGCCGTAGCTTATGCGATGGACCTTGCCGGGGCTGATGTTATTTTGGAAATGGGCGGTGTCCATGCGATTGCCACCATGACTTTCGGTTTGTTCGGAACCAAGCCAGCGGATATCCTGGTCGGCCCGGGCAATGCTTATGTGGCGGAAGCAAAAAGACTTCTCTTCGGAGAAGTTGGCATCGATGTTTTTGCAGGGCCAACAGAGAGCGCCATTATTGCCGATGAAACTGCTGATCCTATGACCGTGGCAATAGATCTGGCCAGTCAGGCTGAGCATGGCACTAATTCACCAGTCTGGCTTTTCACAACATCAAGAGAATTAGCTGAAACGGTCAATCGAATTTTGCCTTTGATTGCAGCTGATATGCCGAGCGGCGAGGTCGTCATGGCAGCGTGGAAAAATCATGGAGAAATTGTTCTCTGCGAGACGCGTGAAGAAGTCTGCAAAGTTTCTGACGAATATGCCAGCGAGCATTTACAGGTTATTGCTAAAGACCTTGATTGGTGGAAAACTAAACTTATCAATTATGGCTCGCTGTTTTTGGGTGAGGGCGCAACAGTTACCCATGGTGATAAATGTTCTGGCACTAACCACATTTTGCCTACCAAACGGGCTGGCCGTTATAGCGGCGGCTTGAACGTCATGAAGTTTTTGAAGATTGTTACCTGGCAGGAAATAAGTGAGGCGGCCAATCTTGAATTTAGTGGCGCAGGGTCGCGTATCAGCCGGATCGAAGGAATGGACGGTCATGCGCGGGCTTGCGACTGGCGGTTGCGCAAATATTATCCAGGAAAAAATTGGAATTTCGAAGTGGCCGACCAAAAGCGTTATGAATAATTGCAATGAAGTGCTTTGAAAAATCCTTCACCCAACAAGAGCCGATTGATGAGACGACCATTGAACGGGTTGCCGATATTCTTCGGACGGGAAGATTGCATCGTTACAATGTAATTGCCGATGAGCGCTCTGAAGCGACATTGCTTGAAGAGGAATATGCGGCCTATCAGGGAAGCAAATATTGTTTGGCCGTCACTTCTGGCGGCCAAGCTATGCAATTGGCACTTCGGGCGGCAGGTGTGGTGCCTGGAACAAAAGTGCTTGCAAATGCCTATACGCTCGCGCCGGTCCCAGGAGCAATTTACGCAACGGGCGGTGAACCTGTTTTCGTCGAGATTGATGAGAATTGGCTAACGGATATAAATGACCTTCGCCAAAAGGCTGAGACCAGCGGCGCCAAGTACTTCATGCTTTCCCACATGCGTGGTCATATCGCCGATATGGATGCGATATTGGAAATTTGTGATGCAAATAACATAACACTGATTGAAGATTGTGCCCACACAATGGGTGCAAAGTGGAAGGGAAAACGGTCCGGCAATTTTGGAAAAGTCAGTTGCTTTTCCGCTCAGACCTACAAGCATATCAATTCGGGTGAAGGCGGTTTCCTGACAACTGATGATCCGGAACTTGCAGCAAGAGCGGTCGTCGGATCCGGGTCCTATATGCTCTATAGCGCCCATGGCGCCATCCCCGATGAAGACGTTTTCCAAAAAGTGCGGCTTGAAAGCCCGAATTGTTCAGCACGTCTTGATAATATGCGGGCAGCGATATTGCGCGATCAATTGAAGAAACTGGACGATAATTGCCGCCGCTGGAATGAGCGTTATAGCGTGTTTCGTGATGGTTTTACCAAGATGGATCAGGTGTTGGTACCAGAGCGTGCCCAACATGAAGAATATGTCGGATCATCTTTTCAGTTTCAAGCGAAAGGCATTTCTCATGGCGATTTTCCTGAGTTCATCCAAGCCTGCGCAAAAAGAGGCGTCGATGTAAAGTGGTTTGGCGCAGATAAGCCTATCGCTTTTACCAGCCGATATGATAGCTGGCAGTATCTTGGCGAGCTGCAGGATTTACCGGTAACGCGTAAAGTGCTTTCAAAGACTTGCGATATTAGAGTGCCATTGACTTTTTCTCTCGCCGATTGCGCAGATATTGTTGAAATCGTCGGTGAGGAGATTGCAAACAAGACTTTTCAGTCAGGTACCTAAAACAATCTTTTGTGCACTTAATAAGCAATTATAATATTTTCATGTGAAAATGTGAATTCTATTCAGGTTCAGTAGCATCACTTATGGAATTTTCTTTGTAAGTGCATTAAGGCAAGGGCGTTGTGTAGATAATTCAATCCTTGGATAGAAAACTGATATGAGAGAAATCAAAAAAATCCTGGTCGCAAACCGGGGCGAAATAGCAATTCGTATTCTGCGCGCTGCAAATGAACTTGGCAAGAAAACTGTAGCAATTTACGCGAAAGAGGACCGATTGGGTCTTCATCGCTTCAAAGCGGACGAAGCTTATCTTATCGGCGAAGATCTTGGTCCGGTTCAAGCCTATCTCTCCATTGAAGAAATCATCCGAGTAGCCAAGGCAAGTGGAGCAGATGCTATCCATCCAGGTTACGGCCTTCTATCGGAAAATCCTGATTTTGTTGATGCGTGTGATGCAGCGGGCATTATCTTCATTGGCCCAAAAGCGGAAACCATGCGCCAATTAGGCGACAAAGCTTCTGCACGAAAAATCGCGATTGAAGCAGGCGTGCCCGTGGTTCCGGCCACAGAGTTATTGCCGGATGATATGTCAGTTGTCGCCAAAATGGCAGACGAAGTTGGCTATCCATTCATGCTCAAAGCCTCCTGGGGCGGCGGTGGACGCGGTATGCGTCCGATTATGAATGCAAGTGAACTTGAACAAAAGGTTCTTGAAGGGCGACGCGAGGCGGAAGCTGCCTTTGGCAATGGTGAGGGTTATCTTGAGAAACTGGTGATCAATGCCCGTCACGTTGAGGTGCAAATCCTTGGTGACCAATATGGCGAAATGTATCACCTTTGGGAAAGGGATTGCTCTGTTCAGCGCCGCAATCAAAAAGTAGTTGAGCGCGCTCCTGCTCCTTACCTTTCTCAGGAGCAACGTGAAGAGCTTTGTGCGCTTGGGTTAAAAATATGTCGACATGTGGGCTATCAATGCGCTGGTACGGTCGAATTCCTGATGGATATTGATACGGGTTCCTTTTACTTTATTGAGGTCAATCCAAGGGTTCAGGTCGAGCACACAGTGACTGAAGAAGTTACAGGCATTGATATTGTACGGGCTCAAATTTTGGTTAGTGAAGGCAAAACAATTGCTGAAGCGACGGGAACAAAAAACCAATCTGAGGTCCTGCTGAATGGCCATGCCCTCCAATGCCGCATCACAACGGAAGATCCGCAAAATAATTTCGTTCCGGATTATGGCCGCATTACCGCCTATCGTTCGGCCACCGGAATGGGCATTAGACTGGATGGTGGCACAACTTATGCCGGTGCGGTCATTACACGTTACTATGATTCGCTTTTGGTGAAGGTGACTGCATGGGCTCCAACGCCAGAAATGGCGATTGCCCGGATGGATCGTTCGCTTCGGGAGTTTCGTATCCGGGGGGTGAATACGAATATTGCATTTGTCGAGAATCTGCTGAAGCATCCAACCTTCCTCGACAATACCTATACGACCAAATTCATTGATACGACACCGGACCTTTTCAAGTTCAAGAGACGTCAGGACAGGGCAACAAAGATCCTCACCTATGTGGCGGATATTTCAGTCAATGGGCACACGGAAACCAAAGGTCAACCGCGTCCGGTAACGTGGCTTCAATCTCCCAAGCCGCCAAAATTGAAAAATGAGGTTGCGCCAAAGGGAACAAAAAATCTTTTGGATGACAAGGGCCCAAAGGCAGTTGCCGATTGGATGCTGGCTCAAAAGAAATTGTTGATCACAGACACAACAATGCGTGATGGACATCAATCGCTTTTAGCTACACGCATGCGTTCCATTGATATGGTCAATGCGGCTTCTGCTTATTCTCACAATCTGTCCGATCTATTTTCCGTTGAATGTTGGGGCGGTGCAACATTTGATGTTTCCTATCGTTTCTTGCAGGAATGCCCCTGGCAGCGTCTTCGCGATTTGAGGCAAAGAATGCCGAACATTCTGACTCAAATGTTGCTGCGTGCTTCCAATGGTGTGGGCTACACAAATTATCCGGACAACGTGGTTCAGAAATTTGTCGCTCAGGCAGCTACAAGCGGTGTTGACGTGTTCCGCGTTTTTGACAGTCTCAACTGGGTCGAAAATATGCGGATCGCGATTGACGCAGTTGTTGAATCTGGAAAAATCTGTGAAGCAGCGATTTGCTATACCGGAGATATTCTTGATCCGTCGCGCCCCAAATATAATCTTGATTATTACGTCAAAATGGCTCGTGAGTTGAAAGAAGCGGGAACTCATATCCTTGGTCTGAAAGACATGGCAGGATTGTTGAAACCATCGGCTGCCTTTGATCTGATTACGGCGCTAAAGGAAGAAACAGGACTACCGGTTCATTTCCATACACATGATACAAGCGGCATTGCGGCCTCGACAATTCTTGCGGCAAGTGCTGCGGGGGTGGACGCGGTAGATGTTGCCATGGATGCTTTTTCGGGGGGCACTTCCCAGCCATGCCTTGGGTCAATCGTTGAAGCACTTCGCCATACAGATCGCGAAACTGGATTGGACATTAGCAGTGTTCGTGAGATTTCTGATTATTGGGAGCAGGTTCGCGCGCAATACTCAGCTTTTGAAAGCGGCCTTGCGGCACCCGCGTCTGAAGTCTACTTGCATGAGATGCCAGGCGGTCAATTTACCAATTTGAAGGCTCAGGCGAAAAGCCTTGGCCTTGAAGAGCGCTGGCATCAGGTGGCCAAGACCTATGCGGATGTGAACGACATGTTTGGGGATATTGTCAAAGTGACGCCGTCGTCCAAGGTTGTTGGCGACATGGCACTGATGATGGTTGTCCAGGGCATTTCCAAAGATGACGTTGAAGACCCTGAAAAGGAAATTTCGTTTCCCGATTCAGTAGTTGATATGTTGTATGGTAATTTGGGACAGCCTCCGGGTGGTTGGCCAAAGGGAATTCAAGCCAAAGTGTTGAAAGACACCAAGCCAATTACCACGAGACCCGGCGCTCACATGGAGCCGGTTGATATTGAAAAAACTCGTGCAGGATTGTCTGCGGAGCTGAATGGCTTTCCGGTCGATGATGAAGATTTATGCGGCTATTTGATGTATCCGAAAGTGTTTTTGGATTATATGGGGCGCCATAAAGTTTATGGACCGGTACGGACACTGCCCACACCTGTCTTTTTCTATGGCATGGAGCCCCAAGAGCAGATTTCAGTTGAGATTGCACCCGGCAAAACGCTTGAGATCCGTATGCAAGCAATGAGCGAAACTAATGATAATGGCGAAGTCAAAGTTTTCTTTGAGTTGAACGGTCAACCCAGAACAATCCGTGTACCCAATCGTGCAGTAGCCTCTCAAATCGCGAAACAAAAAAAGGCTGAAGACGGGAATGCAAATCATGTCGGCGCACCCATGCCAGGCACGATTGCCAGCGTTGCTGTGAAGGAGGGTGCGATTATCAATCCTGGCGATGTCTTGTTCACCATTGAAGCAATGAAAATGGAAACTGCGATCCATGCGGACAGGAAAGGCGTTGTTGCGGTGATCCATGTACAGCCGGGTTCAACCGTTGATGCAAAAGACCTGATGCTCGAGTTTGAAGCCTGACTATTTAAAGCCACCTCAGCAAATGTTTAAGAAGTTTGCTTGCCATCGGACACAATGGCTATTGCAAAACGTGGCTATTCGGTGTTGCATGAGGTAACCTTTGCAAAGAGTAATGATTGGTCGGTAGTTTGAACTCACAGATATTGGAAAAATCAACACATCCTGCGGCTGTTTCCGTTTCGAATATTCACAAAAGTTTCGGGAATCTTGAAGTGCTAAAAGGCATTTCCATGGAAGCTCAAAAAGGAGATGTTATTTCGATTATCGGAGCTAGCGGCTCAGGTAAAAGCACATTCCTCCGCTGTATCAATCTGCTTGAATTGCCGTCGAAGGGCTCGATTTCAGTTGCCGGTGAAGCGATCAAATTCAAACCTGCTACAAACGGAAATCTTACTCCCAGTGAACCCAAACAGGTTCAACGGCTTCGAACCAAACTTGGAATGGTGTTTCAGAATTTCAATTTGTGGCAACACATGAATGTGCTTCAAAATGTGATTGAGGCGCCAGTGCATGTTCTTGGAATTCCGAAAGCTGAAGCGATTGAAAACGCCGAAGCGCTTTTGAACAAAGTTGGACTTTGGGAAAAACGTGACCAATATCCGGGCTTTTTGTCTGGCGGACAACAACAAAGGGCGGCAATCGCGAGAGCACTTGCGATCAATCCTGATGTAATGTTGTTTGACGAGCCAACGTCCGCTCTCGACCCGGAGCTGGTGGGTGAGGTTTTGAAGGTTATTCAGGATCTGGCTGAAGAAGGCCGCACCATGATTTTGGTAACTCATGAAATGAAATTTGCCCGGGATGTTTCCAGCCATGTCATGTATTTGCATCAGGGGCTTGTGGAGGAGCAGGGAAACCCTCAAGAATTATTCTATTCTCCCAAAAGCGAGCGCTGCAAGGCGTTTGTGAGTTCAATACACTAATCAACAATAATGGCACTTTGCCGATCATGTTCATATAAGGAGCGAAAACATGAAGACATTGATTAAAACCCTAATGGCCGCAACATTTGTTGCAGGCCTTTCAGTTGGCACTGCGTCCGCTGAAATTAAACTTGGCCTTGATACGGCGCCTTACCCGCCATTTGCTGATCAAGATGCGGCTGGCGTTCGCTCAGGCTTTGAAATTGAGCTTGGTGAAGCAATCTGTGCAGCCATGGGTGAGACCTGCGTTTGGACGCCGATTGCTTGGGACGGTATCATTCCGGCGCTAACTTCGGGCAAAATCGATGCTATTTTTGCTTCCATGTCCATCACGGCTGAGCGCATGGAAACCATCGACTTTTCCAACAAGTATTACACCACACCAGCGGCTCTGGTTGCCGCGAAATCCATGGAAATCGATGGCTCGCCTGAATCTCTAAAAGGCAAAATCGTTGGAGCACAGGTTTCAACCATTCATGCCAATTACGCAGAAAAATACTACAAGTCAGCAGGCGCTGATGTAAAAACAACTTATCAAGCCTTTGATGAGCACAATGCGGATTTGGTTGCTGGCCGTTTGGATGCAGTCGTTGGTGACTCGCTGGTATTTTCCGACTTTCTGGGAACGGATGAAGGTAAAGACTTTGAAGTCAAAGCTATTTTGAATGATGAGGAAATCTTCGGTAAAGGCGTTGGCGTTGGCTTGCGCAAAGGCGATGAAGAGTTGAAGGCCAAATTCAACGCGGCCATCGAAAAAGTTCGTGCTGATGGCACATATGAAACTATCGCAAAGAAATATTTCGACTTTGACGTCTACGGCGAATAACAAAAATTTGGCTTCGGCAGGAAACTGCCGAAGCCTTTTTCATCCAAGATCTGTTTTGAAATTGTGCGGCAATCGAATTGCACCATTTAAAAATTGACCTTCCACTCACAACCATCTCGGGGGAAATATGTGGGACAGTCTTCAATTGCTGGCTTTTTCGCCGCCGGGGTGGGGCGGTGTATTGCTGCGTGGGTTGTTTTTTACAGTGGTTGTGGCAGTTGGGGCTTATGCGCTTGGATTGCTGATCGGGTTTTTTGGTGCTGTCGGCAAGATATATGGCGGCAGGACACTTAGATGGAGTCTTGAAGCCTATACCACCCTTATCAGAGCCGTTCCCGAGCTGGTTCTGATCCTGTTACTTTTTTATGCCGGGCAGGATGCCTTGAATGCGTTGATGATATTGCTTGGCTTTGAGCGGATTGATATTAACCCGATTGCAGCGGGCATTTTTGTGCTTGGGTTTGTGCAAGGCGCTTACACGACAGAAGTTATTCGTGCTGCTATGTTGTCTGTACCTAAAGGCCAGGTAGAAGCTGCCTATGCCTACGGGATGTCGCGGCTTAAAATGTTGCGACGGATTATGCTTCCATCAATGATTCCCTTTGCCATTCCCGGTCTGGCTAATCTTTGGCTTATTGTCACAAAAGATACGGCCTTGCTGGCGGTTGTTGGCTCTGCAGAATTGGCGACTGTTACTCGGGCTGCGGCAGGCAGCACCCGAAATTATTTGTTGTTTTATTGCGCTGCAGCCTTGTTATATCTCGCACTTACCTTGGTTTCTACCTTCCTATTTCGTAAGCTGGAAAGTCGATATAGACCTGCGTCAAGAGACGACAGGAGCACTAATGCTCCTGCGGGTGCGAGGGTATAATGGTCTGGAATTGGTTCCCAAAATACTTTGAGCAGTTGATGGGCGGTCTATGGCTAACGCTTGAACTGGTCTTCATTGCGATCTTCCTTGGCATGCTGCTTGCTATCCCGATTGGTCTTGTCCAGGTGACAGGACCCAGGTGGTTGAGCCGGATTGCCTTGTTTTTTTGTACCGTCATTCGCGGCACGCCACTGCTGATTCAGTTATGGCTCATTTATTACGGTCTTGGCTCAATCTTTCCTTCGATCCCTGGTATTCGCGAGAGTATGCTCTGGCCCTATCTGCGTGATGCTTTCCCCTATGCCGTTGTTGCGTTCACTTTTTCGGTTGCCGGATATAGTGGCGAGGTTATGCGTGGCGCCTTTGCGGGCGTTCCAAATGGAGAATTGGAAGCTGCACGTGCAATGGGCATGAGCCCCTTTACAGTTTTATGGCGTATTTGGTTACCCAGGGCCTTGCAAAATGTTTTCCCAACTTTAGCTGGTGAAATGGTGTTGACTCTCAAATCCACACCACTTGCTGCAACAATCACCATCCAGGAGCTGTTCGGCGTTGGAACACAAATCAGACAGGATACTTACCGTGTCTACGAGCCGCTGTTGTTGTTGGGCGGTATTTATATAATCCTGACCGGGATCATCGTTCTGGTCATGCGATATTTTGAAAACCGGATTCCGCGCCCAACAGCTGCTTAACCGCGTAAATTGGTTGTTCGCCAAAGATCATTCAGCCCATCCAGAATTGAATAGACTGGCAATCCGGTGGCTTTTTTAATGGCGTCTGCATAGGGCGGCATATTGGTGCATTCCAGCAAGATTGCGCCGAGATTTGGATGGGCATTTTGCAGAGCGAGCGCTGCATTCACATTGTCCTGGCAAGCTTTGTCAAAATCCAATTTGTCACAATTGTTCAAGATAGCATGGGTAAATTCAGCGCCGCCTTCAGTCGTTCCAATTGGAGGATGATTTGTTATGCCTGCGGCCTCCAAATGGCGCTCAGTTAGCCTGCTTGCTGCAATTGTCAGGATACCCACTTGTTTTCCCGGAGGCAGGCTCGCCTGAAGGTTGTTATATAAAAAGAGAGAAGATGTAAGGACCGGGATGTTCACGGCAGCCTGCAATTCCTCCTGGAAGAGGGTCAGAAACCCGCAACTTGTTGTCAGGATTTTTGCGCCCGTTGCTTCCAGATTTCGTGCAGCTTTGATGAATTCAGGCAAGCAGTTCTCAGGACTGCCTTTGATGATTTTCTTCGGAAATGCTCCTTCGACAGTCATCTTATGAACAGGAAAGTCAAAACTGTCCGGATTTCCGATATCTCCAGGAAGTCTTGGAAAGCGAGTGTCCAACATCAAAATGCCCATAAAAGGGCTTTTCGACTTTTCTGTTGGAAAAAGTACATTCATGGATACAGTACCGATCATCAAGTCATTTTCCCAGCATAATGGAGCGCCCCATGGGTTCGCAAGAAAAGAAAAAAGTCATTATCATTGGCGCAGGCATTGTTGGGGTATCAGCAGGGCTTTGGCTACAGCGGGCAGGGCATGAAGTCATTTTGGTTGACCGGATGGGAGTAGGTGAGGGAACGAGTTATGGAAATGGCGGCGTGCTTGCTTCCTGTGCAGTTGTTCCGGTTACAGGGCCGGGTCTTTTGAAAAAAGCACCCTTTATGCTGTTTAAACGGGACGAGCCATTGTTTTTGAAATGGCGTTATCTGCCGAGTTTGCTTCCCTGGCTTGTTAAATATCTGAAGCATAATAATGAGGCTGACACGAGACGTATCGCAGCGGCGCTGACTCCCATTATTGGGGATAGTCTGGAAGATCATTTGGCTTTGGCAAAAGGCACTGCTGCAGAGAGATATATTGTTCCGGGGGACTATGTGTATGTGTACCGTTCCAGATCTGAGTTTGAAAAAGAAGAATTAAGCTGGGATATCAGGGCGAAGAATGGCTTCAAATGGAAAGAAATCGGACCGAAAGAGTTGGCCGATTTTGGTTCGGGGATCAGTTCAGAATTTCAGTTTGGAATTGCCCTTCCCGGCCATGGGCGTATTACGGATCCGGGTGCTTATGCCAAAGCGTTGGGTGCGGAGATTATTGCTGGTGGCGGCAAGCTTATCAAAGGCAAGGTGGATGATTTTAATCTGGAAGGAAATCAAATCCGTTCCGTGGTCATCGACGGAAGCGAACACAGATGTGATGCAGCATTGATTGCGACCGGTGTCTGGTCGGTCCCATTGATGAAAAAACTGGGCGTTGATATCCCGATGGAAAGCGAGCGGGGATATCATATCGAGTTGATCAATCCATCCTCAATGCCATCAACACCGTTGATGATTTCCAGCGGGAAATTTGTCATTACTCCCATGGATGGGCGCATACGATGTGCTGGCGTTCTGGAGTTTGGTGGGTTGGAATTGGGACCGTCCCAAGCTCCATTTGAGCTATTGGAACGTCATTTCAAAAATGCGTTTCCCGGAATTACTTGGGAAAGAATGGAGACATGGATGGGGCATCGACCCGCACCCAGCGATTCAATCCCCGTTATTGGTGAGATTGAAACTGCAAAAGGCGTTTTTGCCGGATTCGGCCACCATCATGTTGGGCTGACGGGCGGGCCAAAAACGGGACGGATCCTGGCTCAAATGATTGGAGGAGACAAAGTCAATTTAGATCTTGCGTCTTATTCGCCGATGCGGTTCATTTAGGTTATATTTTTGTGAAGGAGAAAATAATGAAAATCATTAAAACGGCATTAGCGGGTCTGGCAATGACCGGAGCTGCAGTTTCTGCTGCATCAGCTGAAAAATGGGATATGCCAATGGCTTATGCCGCAACAAACTATCATTCAGAAAATGGTGCAGAGTTTGCAAAATGCGTCACTGATAAAGGTGCTGGTCTTGAGGTTGTAACACATCCAGGCGGTTCACTGTTTAAAGGTGGCGACATTAAGAAGGCAGTTCAAACCGGTCAGGCAAATATTGGCGAGCGTTTGATCTCAGCTCACACAAATGAGAATCCCCTATATGGCGTCGATTCAATTCCGTTTCTAGCTACTTCATTTGAAGACTCTGAAAAACTTTGGACTGCGGCCGGAGATAAGCTCCAGGCAGCGATGGCAGCAGATAACCTTGTTTACATCTATGCTGTTCCGTGGCCACCCCAAGGGCTTTACTCAAAGAAAGATGTTAACTCTGCAGCTGATTTGGCTGGGGTCAAATTCCGAGCCTATAATCCAGCAACAAGCCGTATTGCCGAACTTGCAGGAATGATTCCAGTTCAGATTGAAGCTGCCGAACTGTCACAAGCGTTGGCCACAGGTGTGGCTGAAGCATTTGTTTCTTCCGGTTCTACCGGTTATGATCGAAAGGTCTGGGAGCAATTGACCAATTTTTATGACGTGCAGGCGTGGTTGCCGCGCAATGTGGTTTTTGCCAACAAGGATGCTTGGGACAAACTGGACGCATCTGCCCAAGGCGCCGTTATTGATTGTGGACAGGAAGCCCAAAAACGTGGTCTGGCAAAAGCTGTCGAGCTCACAGATTTTTATCTTAAGGGCCTGGCTGAAAATGGAATGAAAGTCTCTCCGCCGAGTGATACTCTAAAAGCTGAGTTCAAGGCTTTCGGAGATACCATGACCAAAGAATGGCTTGAAAGCGCTGGCCCGGATGGGCAGGCAATCGTGGATGCATTTGGAAAAATGTGACCCTATAAAAGTTACTGCCCGATTTTAGGTCGGGCAGTTTTTCTTTCTGAGTGAACTAAGGTTGTCAGCCATGCGGGGATTTTTGGACGGGCTTTATAAAGCCAGTGGCGTGTTGGCTGCGTTTTGTCTATTGGCAATCCTCGCCGTTATCGTGCTTCAAATGCTTGCGCGATGGTTTGGAATCACATTTCCTGGCTCTTCAGAATATGCGGGATATTTGATGGCAGCCTCTTCCTTTTTGGCATTTGCCTATGCGCTTAATTCCGGTGCTCATATCCGAGTTAGTTTGCTGCTCAATGCTCTTGGAAAAAGAGGGTATTGGCTCGAAGTATGGTGTATGTTGATTGGGTGTCTGGCGTCTTCCTATCTTGCCTGGTTTGCGGTCAAAGCGATTTACTGGGCAGTGAAGTTTCATGAAGTAAGTCAGGGCCGTGATGCGACACCTATCTGGATTGTACAGTTGCCTGTGGCATTCGGTGCGATCCTGCTTGCGATTTGCTTCTGGGATAATCTGGTATCTCTTTTGCGCACCCGCAAAGACAATATCGTTGGCGAAAGACTGGAAGGACCGGAGGTCTGATCCATGGAGCAGTTTTACGCAACCGGCATTTTTCTTTTCGTACTTTTTTTGCTGCTGGGCTCAGGCGTTTGGGTAGGGCTTGCACTTTTAGGCGTTGCCTGGGTTGGGATGGAGCTTTTTACTACCCGTCCGGTTGGCGACGCCATGATGACTATCATTTGGTCGGCCACTTCTTCCTGGACTTTGACAGCGCTTCCCTTGTTCATCTGGATGGGGGAAATCTTATTTCGAACGCGTCTGTCTGAAGACATGTTTAAAGGGCTTTCTCCTTGGTTGGCAAAGCTGCCTGGAGGGCTCATTCATACCAATATTGTCGGCTGCACAGTGTTTGCTGCGGTGTCAGGATCATCTGCCGCTACGCTGACGACCATTGGTAAAATGTCCATCCCCGAATTGCGCCGCCGGAATTACCCGGAGCATATGATCATCGGTACACTTGCCGGAGCAGCAACGCTTGGCTTAATGATACCGCCTTCACTGGCGCTAATTGTTTATGGTGTCACGATTAATGAATCGATCACTAAACTCTTTATGGCAGGCGTATTTCCAGGGCTGGTTCTTGCTGCAATGTTCATGGCCTATGTAGGCATTATGTCGAAAGTCTCGCCCAATTTTGATCCTGACCCAGAGCCGCCCATGAGCTTTTTGGAGCGAGTCAAGAATTCAAGGTTTCTCATTCCTGTTATTTTGCTTATTTTGCTGGTGATAGGTTCTATGTATGGCGGTTATGCAACGGCGACAGAAGCTGCAGCATTTGGTGTGCTTGGGTCTTTGGTTTTGGCGACGTTTCAAGGTTCGCTTAATTGGCAGAGCTTTTCTGAAAGTCTTATGGGGGCTACGCGCACTTCAGCGATGATCGCGCTCATTCTCGCTGGCGCTGCTTTTTTATCGCTTGCCATGGGATTTACGGGGTTACCACGAGCCCTAGCCGAGTGGATAGGTGCGCTGGAACTTTCGCGCTTTGAGTTGTTGATGGCGCTTCTGATCTTTTACATCATCATCGGATGTTTTCTCGATGGTATTTCGTCAATCGTTCTGACGATTGCGGTGGTTGAGCCGATGATCCGGGCGGCAGGGATTGACCTCATTTGGTTTGGGATTTTTGTTGTTGTGGTTGTCGAGATGGCTCAAATTACACCGCCGATCGGTTTCAACCTGTTTGTCCTACAGGGCATGACTGACCATGAGATGAACTATATCGCCAAGGCTGCACTTCCGATGTTTGCGATCATGATTTTGATGGTTTTCATTTTGATAGCCTTCCCTGAAATTGCCACCTGGTTACCTGAAAATATCCGCAGCAGGCCCGGTGGTTAATCTTCGTAGAATGTGATTCCTGCTTTGGAAGCTTTGTCCGATCTCTTTTTTACCGTGCTGCATGAGCATAGCGTTTATGAAATGTTGCTTGCCTTACTGGTCATTTTTTTTGCGACAAGTATTCAGGTCGGAATGGGCATCGCTTTTGGTCTGATTGCAGGGCCATTGCTTGCACTAATAGATGTGGCCTTTGTTCCGGTGCCGGTTTTATTTTTAACTTTCGCTACCTCCATTTCAGTATTTTGGGGAGAGCGTAAGGGAGTACAATGGAAAGAGCTGCAATTTGCCGTTTCGGGCCGAGTAATCGGTAGTATCATTGGGGCCATGGTTTTGGCTGTCATACCTGGCGAAAAAGCCTTCATGCTGATCTTCGGCTCTTTGATTGCCCTGGCGGTTTTGGTTTCAGTCAGCGGTTTTACTATTCCCTTTACCCATCAGACAGTGGGCATTGCGGGAGCAGTTTCAGGATTTACTGCAGCGATTACCAGTGTAGGTGGACCGCCTATGGCGGTTGTTTATCAAAACCAGAAGGCTGCCTATGCCAGGCCAACCTTGCAAACTTATTTTGCTATGGGGTCCTTTGCGACACTGTGCATTCTTGCCGTGGCAGGACAAGTCGGGCGTCACGATGCAATGCTCGCAGTTTTACTTCTTCCAGCCCTTGCCTTGGGAGTGATTATTGGCCCGAAGCTTCGTCCGTTTCTAGACAAGAGTTTTAGGCCATTTTTGCTCGGCAGCGCTGCCATCGCCGCAGTCATGTTGATATTCAAAGGGCTTTCATGAACCCGGTATTACGCTTGCTTCATTGGTGCGCCGACCATGGGCGTTGGTTTCTGGTTGCCGGACTTGCCACTGGAATGGCATCGGAAACAGCTGCATTGTTTTTGCGGGACTACATTCCAGAATTAGCGGTTTGTCTGTTATTTCTTGCAGCGTTCAGGGTCGGTCCGAAAGCAGCGATTGGTGCTGCAATGGATTTCAGGCGAGCATTAATATTTGTGATTCTGCTTCAAGTCATCTTACCGGTCTGTTTGTTTTTCATTTTTAAAAGCCTTGGCTGGACAGGAAACCTGCCTTCGGCAATAGCTCTTCTCAGTGCCGGGGCCTCTGTTTCTGCCGCGCCTCATCTGGCGGTTATGAGCGGACACGCACCGGCGCCGGGTTTGCGGCTGCTGGTGCTTGGGACAGCGCTTCTTCCCATCACGATTATACCGATCTTGTGGTTATTGCCGCAATTTGGTGATGCTGCTTCTGTTCTGGGAGCATCGGCAAAATTATTTGCGGTTATTGCACTTTCAGCAAGTGTGGCATTCGCCTTGCGCCATTTTGCGTTTCCCAAAGCAGAGGAAAAGCTGATCAAGGCAGTTGATGGTTTGTCAGGCGTTTTTTTATACCTGATTGTGGTTGGGTTAATGGCAGCGGTGGCGCCGGCCATCTGGACTGATTTGAGTTTGTTTTTCACGACACTGCTTGCAGCCTTTGCTATCAATTTTGGACTCCAGCTCTTCTTTTTCTTAGCTTTGAAAGGCGAGCAGTTTAAAACTGATCGTGTGCCATTTTCGATAATTTCCGGCAATCGCAATATGGCACTATTCCTGACAGCACTGCCTGTATCAGTCACGGACCCCATGCTTTTGTTTATCGGTTGCTATCAAATACCCATGTATTTGACGCCGATCCTGTTAGGGCGAATTTATCGAAAGTTATAGTGTTTTTCGTATGCTAGAGGGCGGTTGTTGAAATTGTCGTTTGAAACAACGTGAAAACGAGGACTGGCTTTCAAAACCGCACCGAATAGAAATGTCCAAAATGGAGAGGCTCGTATCGAGTAGGAGTTTTCGGGCCGCATTCAGCCTAAGGCGCAGATTATATTTTCCGGGAGTCTGACCCAGATGTTTGCGGAACAAAAGTTCCATTGTCTTTACTGAGACGGACATCTTCTCGGCTATTTTACCAATAGGCAGAGGGGCTTCGATGTTTTTTTCCATCAGCCGGACAGCGGCTGCAATTCTGGGCTCATCATTTTCCAAACGGCCCAGGGACAATATGGGCTGACTGTCAGTTGAGGCGTGCATTTGATCATAAATAAAGACACTGGCAACTTCCAGAGCCAGAGCCTTGCCATGCCTTATTTCAATCAGTTTCAACATCATGTCGAGGGCAGGAGAAGCGCCGCCACATGTCCAGATTTTTCTATCGATCACATAACGATCCGCCAAAACATCAAGGTCGGGATAACGCCGCGCGATATCATCAAGATCTTCCCAATGGGTTGTGATTTGATGATTGGTCACCAATCCGGCGCGGGCGAGCAACCAGGCCCCGGCTTCAACGCCGCAAATGAGTGGATATCGCACACCCTGCTTGCGCAATTGCTGGATCAGTCTGGGGGTGGTTTGTTGTTGATGGTTGAAGCTGGCAATCACAATAAGACAATTATCGTTACCAATCGGCTTTTGAATATCTGTGAACGCGGCTTCGGCGACAACCTGAAATCCGCCCTTTAGGTGAACGAGTTGTCCATCGGTTGAACAAATTCGCCAATTGAAAAGTTTTCTGTCCGAAAGCCGATTGGCGGCACGGAGGGGATCGATGATTGAGGCGGCAGTCAACATGGTCGCATCATCAAGAATGAGAATATCAATATCAGTTGGAATTTTATCTGTATAATTCATTTCGATATATGAAGAAAAAATTACGATAATTGTCAAACAGTATTTTTTGTATTTGGCACACTTGTTGAAAATGAGGAGGAACTCACATGCCATTGGAAATGAACCGCGAAGTCTTTATCACCTGCGCCGTCACGGGTTCTGGCGGGACGCAGGACCGTTCGCCTCACGTGCCGCGCTCGCCAGAGCAGATTGCCAGTTCGGCGATTGATGCGGCAAAGGCTGGAGCTGCTATTGTACATTGTCATGTGCGTGATCCTGAAACCGGAGCGCCGCGCCGAGATTTGCATTTGTACCGGGAAGTGACAGAGCGGATTCGTGATGCGGATGTCGATGTGGTGTTGAATCTGACAGCCGGAATGGGCGGTGACATGGTATTCGGTTCAACCGAAGCGCCGCTGCCAGTTAATCCAATGGGAACGGATATGGCAGGGGCAACCGAGCGCATGGCTCATGTGGCCGAATGCCTACCGGAAATCTGTACACTCGATTGCGGCACCATGAATTTTGCTGAAGCCGACTATGTGATGACCAATACGCCGGGCATGCTTCGCGCAATGGGGCAGATGATGACTGATCTGGGTGTCAAGCCGGAGATTGAGGCTTTTGATACCGGTCACCTTTGGTTTGCCAAGGAACTGGTCAAAGAAGGCATTTTAAAGCCTGATGCATTGGTACAGCTTTGCATGGGTGTGCCTTGGGGCGCTCCGGATGATCTCAACACCTTTATGGCCATGGTTAATAACGTCCCGGATACATGGACCTGGTCTGCCTTTGCACTTGGCCGTCATCAAATGCCATATGTCGCGGCGGCTGTCCTGGCAGGTGGCAATGTGCGAGTTGGTCTGGAAGATAATCTGATGCTCGGCAAAGGCAATCTCGCCACCAATGCAGAACTGGTTGAACATGCTGTGGGAATTATTGAAAGCCTTGGCGCGAAAGTCATCGGACCGAAAGAGGTTCGCAAGAAACTGAATTTGACAAAGAGAGCGCCAAGATCATGAAAATTACAGCTAAATCGGCTCGTCGAAGTCCGTCCAAAAATCATGAAGTTGCCGATAGTCCGATATCAAAACTGAAAATTTTTAACGGAAATGTATGTTTCTCTGTGATGTCAGATGAGGATCCTGGAATTTCTAGTGGTCATTACAACTTGGAAATAAGTCTAAGTGATTCTGAAGTTTGGAAGCTTTTTAAAACATGCATTTCCTCCGATGCATTCAATGCTATCGCTAAATTAGAAAAAGAAAATCAAGATTTAAAGCTTAAAAATTTGGTTAGAACACTTCAGGGCCAAAAGGGATCTAAATGAAAACAGCAGCGATTATTGGTGGCGGCGTTATTGGCGGCGGATGGGCTGCGCGGTTCTTGATCAATGGCTGGAACGTAATTATCTCAGACCCGGATCCGGAAGCTGAGCGCAAGATCAGTGAAGTACTGGCTAATGCTCGGCGTTCCCTTCCTGCCCTTAGCGATGTGGTCATTCCGGTGGAAGGTAAACTCAGCTTTGCGGCTTCTCTGGCCGAGGCCGTGAAGGACGCTGACTGGATTCAGGAGAGCGTGCCTGAGCGTCTTGAGATCAAGCACAAGGTATTTGCGGAGATTCAGGCGAACTGTCGAAAAGACGCATTGATCGGATCATCGACTTCAGGCTTCAAGCCGTCAGAATTGCAGCAGGGTACTGCCAAGACAGGGGGGCGATCCGAGCAGATTTTTGTCGCCCATCCGTTCAACCCGGTTTATCTGTTGCCGCTCATTGAGTTGGTTGGCGATGCGGGTACCTGCGCACTGGCTAAAACCATCCTGGAAGACATGGGGATGAAGCCGCTCATCGTGCGCAAGGAAATCGACGCGCATATTGCCGACCGGTTTTTAGAGGCGGTGTGGCGCGAAGCGCTCTGGCTGGTCAAGGACGGGATCGCCAATACAGAAGAGATTGACGATGCAATACGTTTTGGTTTCGGCCTGCGCTGGGCGCAGATGGGGCTTTTTGAAACCTACCGAATTGCCGGTGGTGAAGCGGGCATGCGGCATTTTCTGGAACAGTTCGGGCCGTGCTTGACCTGGCCTTGGACCAAACTGATGGATGTACCTGAATTTAATGATGAACTGGTTGATCTCATTGCGGGGCAATCGGACGAACAATCAGGAAAATATTCGATCCGCGAACTGGAACGCATCCGTGATGACAACCTCGTTGCGATGATGCGCAGTTTGAAGACACGGAATTACGGCGCTGGTGCGTTGCTCAACGACTATGATGCCAAAATTCGCCCGCCGCTATCTGAAGATTTGACTGTACCGCTTCGAACCGTCGAGCGGGTTATTCCCATCGACTGGACAGATTACAACGGTCATATGAATGAAAGCCGATACGGTCACGTTTTCACCAAGGCCGGAGACGGCGTGATGGAAGCCGTGGGAGCAGACGAAGCCTATATTGATGACGGGCTCTCCTATTTTACCGTGGACAATCACATTCGTTATCATGCGGAAACCAATGCGGGTGACGCGGTTTATGTGGACAGCTGGGTGATTGCTCCTTCGGGCGGCAAGAAGCTGCGCATGCATCACGAAATGCGTCGGGTGAATGGCGAATTGCTGTCGAGTTGCACGCAGTTTCTGCTTCATGTGAGCCTTGAAACCCGCAAGTCCTGCGAGCCTCCTGAAAATATTTTAGACAAGCTCGAACGGTTAGTTGCAGCGCATAAAAAGCTTAATAAGCCTGAAAGTCTGCCGGATAGCGATTGGGAGGCAGTCTGATGGATTTTGCCCTTACCGAAGAACAGAAGATGATCGTCGAAACAACGCGATCGTTTGTTGAAAATGAACTCTATCCTCATGAAATGGAAATCGAGCGGACAGGCCATCTGGATATGGATCTGGTCAAGGATATCCAAAAAAAGGCGATTGCGGCCGGGCTTTATGCTGCCAATATTCCTGAAGAATTTGGTGGTGCTGGTCTCGATACTCTGACCTGGCTCCTGTACGAAAAAGAATTGGGAAAAGCCAACTATGCGCTTCACTGGACGGCAGTGGCACGGCCTTCCAACATTTTATGTGCAGGGACTAAAGAGCAGCGCGAGAAATACTTGGAGCCATGTGTGCGTGGTGAAAAATGGGATTGCATGGCGATGACCGAGCCGGGTGCTGGTTCGGATTTGCGTGGTATGAAAGCTACAGCCAAACAGGACGGGAGCGATTTTATTCTGAATGGTACAAAACACTTTATCAGCCATGCGGATATTGCAGACTTCACTATTGTTTATATGGCAACCGGAGAAGAGGATACACCTAGCAAATCTGGGCGAGGCAAAAAGAAACTGATTTCATCCTTCTTCGTGGATAAAGGTACGCCGGGTTTTTCAGTTCGCGATGGTTACAAAAATGTTTCCCACCGCGGTTACACCAACTCCATTCTGGAGTTTGATAATTGCCGTATTCCGGTTGAGAACATGTTGGGTGAATTGCACAAAGGTTTTGAAGTCGCCAATGACTGGCTTGGGGCAACGCGGCTCCAGGTCGCTTCAACTTGTCTGGGACGTGCGGAGCGGGCCTTTGGCCATGCACTTTCCTATTCAGCTGAGCGAGAGCAGTTCGGTCAGAAAATCGGTAAGTTTCAAGGTGTTTCGTTCAAACTGGCCGATATGGCAATGGAAATGAAAGCAGCTGAACTGCTTACCTGGGAAGCGGGCTGGAAGTATGATCAGGGCACATGCACTGATTCGGATATGGCGATGGCAAAACTCAAAGCAACGGAGGTGCTGGCCTTTATTGCTGATGAGGCGATCCAGATCCATGGCGGTATGGGGGTGATGGATGAATTGCCTTTGGAACGCATTTGGCGAGACTCGCGCATCGAGCGGATATGGGAAGGGACTTCAGAAATTCAACGCCATATCATCAGCCGTGCCCTGCTACGGCCTTTGGGAGCATGAGGGATTGAAACGCGATTTATCTCGCCTGCTGCGACCCAAATCCATCGCGCTTTTTGGTGGTGGCTGGGCCGTCAATGTTATCACGCAATTGCAAAAATCTGGTTTTGACGGGGATATCTGGCCAGTGCATCCTAAGCGGGATGAAATACTTGGTATCAAATGCTTCAAGTCCATTGATGATTTGCCCGCTCCCCCAGACGCAAGCTTTATTGGCGTGAACCGTGATGCAACAATTGATGTGGTAGCAGCGCTCAGCAAAATTGACGCGGGCGGCGCAACCTGCTTTGCCTCGGGATTTTTGGAGAGCGAGGCAGAAGGAACCGGCGGCGCAGATTTGCAGCAAAGACTGGTTGCTGCTGCGGGAGATATGCCGATCATTGGTCCCAATTGTTACGGGCTGCTCAACTATCTCGATACAGTAACCCTATGGCCTGACCAGCATGGTGGACAGTCGTGTGATCGCGGCGTAGGGATAATTGCACAATCATCCAATATAGCTATCAACATGACCATGCAGCATCGCGGCTTGCCGATCGCTTATGTGATAGCTGCCGGGAATCAAGCCCAGACGGGTATCGCAGAAATTGGCGAAGCATTGATTGCTGATAACCGCGTAAGCGCGATTGGTTTCTATCTTGAAGGTTTCGGCGATATCCGTGCCCTGGAAGCATTTGCGGAAAAAGCGCGAATCGCTGGAAAACAAGTTGTGGTTTTGAAGATAGGGCGCTCTGAAAAAGCTCAACTTGCCACAATGACCCACACCGCGTCCTTGGCTGGAGATGCGGCAGTGTCGTCAGCGCTGATCAAGCGTTTGGGCTTTATTGAAGTACAATCAATCAGTGTGTTTCTAGAAACTCTAAAACTGCTGAATTCTATAGGCCCGCTCAATGGTAATGCGATTTGTTCGGTGAGTTGCTCCGGTGGTGAAGCCAGTTTGATTGCCGATCTCGCTCCTGCGTCCATTGAGTTTCGTGATTTTTCTCCAAAACAACGAGCAGCCTTGAAAAGCGAGTTAGGCCCGATTGTTACTGTTGCCAATCCGCTCGACTATCACACCTTTATCTGGGGTGATGTGCCCAAAATGACTGCCGTGTTTGCTGCGGTTATGGAAGATCAGTTCGATCTTTGCGTGTTTATCCTTGATATACCGCGGGAAGACCGCTGTGATCCCTCGAGTTATGACTGTGCCATTGAGGCTATTTTGGCAGCAAGAAAAGCAATTGGTGCAAACGTGGCCGTGCTTACTTCTCTTTCGGAAAATCTCTCCGAAAAAGTTATCGAGCGTTTTGCAGCAGGCAATGTGGTTTGTTTGAACGGAATGGAAGAAGGTTTGTCAGCGATAGCTGCGGGAATTGAGTGCGGAGCCATCGAAGACAAAAAGAACCTGCCAGTGCTGATTGCCCATCAGGACACGCGTAAATCTGTTCTGTTTGATGAGAAAAAGTCAAAAGAGATGTTGGCCGCTCACGGCGTTGCAATTCCCATCTCGAAAGCTGCTACCAGCGTCGAGGAGTTGATGAAAGGCGTTGTGGACCTCCAGTTTCCAGCCGTGCTGAAAGGATTGGGCGTTGCCCACAAGACAGAAGCAGGGGCTGTGGCGATCAATCTTACAAACGCGGACGAACTGGAAAACGCTGCGTTGAAAATGACCGGGATTTCCGGATTTCTGGCAGAAGAAATGGTCAGCGATGTTGTCGCCGAAATTCTTGTGGGCGTAACCCGTGATGCAACGGGCCTGTTGCTTTTGACGATCGGGGCTGGTGGCGTTTTGGCAGAATTGTTGGAAGATACGGCAAATGTTTTATTACCCGCAACTGATGAAGAAATTACAAAAGCTATTAAGAGTTTGAAGCTCTACAAGATTTTGCAAGGTTATCGGGGTAAACAAAGCGCAGACATTCCGGCCATTGTTGATCAGATAGCTAAAATTGCAAACTATGCTGCGGCCCACAAAAACGTATTGATTGAACTGGATGTCAATCCCTTGATGGCGTGCCATGACCGTGCCATTGCTGTTGATGCCTTGATAAGAATGCAAGCTGAAGGAAACTGAAATGAGCGAACCTATCAAAACGAAAATAGACGGCCATGTTTTAGAGGTGACTCTTGATCGCCCAAAAGCCAATGCGGTTGATTTGAAAACCAGCAAGATCATGGGCGACGTGTTTGCTGATTTTCGGGATAATCCGGATTTGCGTGTTGCGATTTTAACCGCATCTGGTGAGAAGTTTTTTTGCCCCGGCTGGGATTTGAAAGCGGCAGCAGATGGCGATGCGGTAGATGGTGATTATGGTGTTGGTGGATTTGGTGGCATGCAGGAATTGCCCCATTTGAACAAGCCGATCATTTGCGCCGTAAATGGAATTTGCTGTGGTGGCGGATTGGAAATTGCATTGTCTACGGATATTATTTTGGCCGCCGAACATGCGACATTTGCCTTGCCTGAAATTCGCTCTGGTACGGTGGCTGATGCAGCCTCCATCAAATTGCCAAAACGCATTCCTTATCATATCGCCATGGAATTGTTGTTGACCGGGCGATGGCTCGACGCGGAAGAAGCGCATAAATGGGGATTTGTGAACGAGATTTTGCCTGCAGATAAATTGATGGCCCGGGCTCGCGAACTGGCGCAAATGATTGCGTCTGGTCCGCCTTTGGTAATGGCTGCAATCAAGGAAGTGGTGCGTGATGCGGAAGATAGCAAGTTCCAAGATGCGATGAACCGTGTCACTAAACGCCAATTGAAGACAGTTGATACTCTGTACGGCAGCGACGACATGATGGAAGGTTTCAGAGCTTTTTCTGAAAAACGTGACCCTGAATGGAAGGGTAAATAAACCGGTATGAATGACCGCGATCTTCTGGAAAAATTATGGCGGGAAGGCGTAAAGCAAGTGCAAGGATATGCTTGCGTCACCAAAGCTCTGGAAAATCAGTCTGACTTTGTGCCGACCAAAATTGCAGCTGTTGGAAAAGCTGCGTCATCCATGATGCGAGCCGCCCTCGATCAAATTGGGGTAAATACTAAAGGGCTGGTTGTCACGAAATATGACCATAGTGAAAAAGAGTTGGGCAGCTATTCCAGTTTGACGGTGATTGAGGCTGCGCATCCTGTGCCTGATGAAAATAGTTTGCGGGCCGGTGCGGCGCTTTTGGAATTTGTGCGATCATCTACTGCGGAAGACAGTTTGCTCTTTTTGATTTCCGGCGGAGCATCCTCTCTTGTCGAGTGTCTGCCGGCCGGGATGAGCTTGGCAGAGCTGCAGGCGATGAATGAAGAAATGCTGGCCGATGGATTGGATATTCATGCGATCAATGCCAAACGCCGGGAAGTGTCGCTGATAAAAGGCGGAAAGCTATTGAGCCATTTCAAAGGCATGGCAGTAAAAGTGTTGGCGATTTCAGATGTTGAAAAAGACGACATAAATGTCATCGGCTCAGGCATTGGCGCTTCACCTGTAACGGCCAAAGCTGGGGTTATCGAAACCGAAATTATAGCGTCAAATTATCTGGCAAGAAACGCCATGGAAGAAAAAGCTGAAGATTTGGAAATTGAAGTCATCGTCAATTCGGAAAATCTTTACGGCGATGTTTTTGAAGTAGCAAACGCCTGCGTTGAAACGGTGAAATCTGGCGCTCCTGGCCTTTACATTTTTGGTGGCGAGCCGACAATAATTCTGCCTGAAAACCCGGGAGAGGGCGGGCGTAATCAGGCTTTGGCTGTTGCCATGGCTAGAGAAACTTCAGGCGTTAACGGTATTACAATCTTGGTGGCGGGAACGGACGGTAGCGACGGGCCAACAAATTCAGCCGGTGGAATAGCCACTGGCGATAGCTGGGAGGAAACGCAAGGCGGGCAAACTGCGTTGGATGCTGCAAACTCAGGTAAATGGCTCAAACGCTCCGGCGGGCTGTTCGTTACCGGGCCTACAGGAACCAATGTTATGGATGTGATGCTGGTATTGAAGCGCTAGAAAGCATTTTTGAGAATCAATTCAAGCGCTTTTTGATCAGCATCTGTAAACGCATCCAGCGTATCTGAGTCTACATCCAAGACTGCAATCAGTTTTCCATCCTGCCAGACGGGCAAAACAATTTCTGATTGGGTGGTGCTGGAGCAGGCGATGTGATCGGCTATGGCGTTTACATCAGGCACAAGCTGAGTGGTTTCAGTTCGCGCCGCCGCGCCGCATACACCCTTCGAAAATGGAATGACTAGGCAGCCATGGCCTCCTTGATAGGGGCCAATCTTCAACAATTCCGGTTCGACTACCCGATAAAAACCGACCCAGTCGAAATGATAGAAATGCTGATAAAGTTCACAGGCTATGGTCGCCATTTTTGAGATAGCGTCAGTTTCGCCTTCCACGAGCGCGGCAATAACCTTGGATACGTCATCCCACTGTTCAGTGGAAATCGATGGAATTGGACGGTCAAGCATTGGCCAGGTTTTCAATAGCTGCTTCAATTGCAAATCGGTATCCGTCGATGCCAAAGCCGCAAATCACACCTTTTGCAACACCGCTCACATATGAGTGGTGACGAAAGCTTTCGCGGGCGTGGATGTTTGAAATGTGCACTTCCCAAACAGGAAGTTCGACACTTGAAAACGCATCTCTTATAGCCACCGAGGTGTGGGAATAGGCACCCGGATTGATCACGATGGCGTTGTGTTTGCCTTTTGCGGCTTGGATAGCGTCGACAATTTCGCCCTCATGATTGGACTGAAAGCAAACCGCATTGGCACTCATTTTCTTCGCGATATCCGCGCAAAGCTTTTCCACATCAGCCAGAGTTTCGGATCCGTATATTTCCGGTTGGCGTGTGCCAAGCATGTTTAGGTTTGGCCCGTTGATGATGAGTATTGAAATCGTCAATTGTTTTTCCTGTCGACCGTTAGAAGTCATTTCGTTGTTCTCAGTAACAGTAAATCATGCGGTTAAAAAGTCTCTTAATGGCATCGGATAAGGCCAGACTTATCCCCGCACGCCAATCTGGATGCATGCTTCAGATCGCTTTGAGCGAAATGGAGATGCTAAATGCTGGATGAAAAGTCAAGAAATGAGATCAAACAAATCGCTACGGAGCGTAGTTTTGAGCCTGTATCACTGTTGGCGGTTGTGGAGGTGGAAAGTGGCGGACGGATTCTTGCAACGATAGGCAAGCGAAAAGAACCCTTGATCCGATTTGAAGGGCATCATTTCTATCGGCTATTGGGCGCTGCCAATCGGAATAAGGCTGTAGTGCGAGGGCTTGCCCATCGAAGTGCCGGGCGCATTGCCAATCCGCGCACCCAATCGGGTCGATGGAAACTCCTGGATAAAGCCAGTGCCATTGACCGTGATGCGGCGCTTCAATCGGTTTCCTGGGGTGTTGGACAGGTGATGGGTTCACATTGGCGCTGGCTGGACTATGCTTCGATTGATCATCTGGTCGCAGAGGCACGTTCAGGTCTTTCTGGTCAAGTTCAGTTGATGGCGCGGTTTATTGAAAAGGCCGGTTTGGTTGGCGCCCTCAACAGCCAGGATTGGAGGGTATTTGCAAGAGGCTATAACGGACCTGCCTATGCCAAAAATGACTATGACAAGAAACTCGCCAAAGCCTATCAGCGCTATTCAAATCAATTAGGAATCAAGAAAGAGACTAATAGCTATCGGAGACATTCGCCCTTGATGTTACGCTACGGTGATCGTGGGGATTTGATTCGGGAAATGCAGTTGAAGCTGCAACAATACGGCGTTGCGCTCATTGCCGATGGTGATTTTGGTCCTGTTACCCAAAGAGCGATTAAAATATTTCAACGAGCCAAAAATCTGACCATAGATGGTATTGTTGGACCGAAGACTTTTGAGGCTTTGGAAAGATTAACATAATTGGACCATTCAATCGATTTAACTTGATTTGGCAAATGTCATTGGTAGAAGTGGGATCATGGATAAAAACGCATTTTTAAGAAAAACCATGACAGCTGCTCCGGTCATCCCGGTCGTTGTTATCAATGATGTAAAAAAAGCAGTCGGCCTTGCGAGAGCTTTGGTTGCTGGCGGGCTTCCGGCTATCGAAATAACCTTGAGAACCGGCAATGCGCTGGAATGTATCAAGGCCGTTGCCGATGAAGTGGAAGGCGCGATTGCGGGCGCTGGTACAGTTCTTGATCATGGGCAAATGAAGGCTGTTGAGGCGGCCGGTGCCAAGTTCATGGTTTCACCGGGTGTCTCTCCAAAACTGCTTGATGCTGCGAAAGATTGCCCGGTTGCCTTGTTGCCGGGGGCTGCTACCGCATCGGAAATGATGTCCTTGGGTGAAGCTGGTTTTAGCTATCTTAAATTCTTCCCAGCGGAAGCTGCTGGCGGCGCAAACTATCTCAAATCAATTGCCTCGCCTTTGCCCCAGTTCAAGATTTGCCCAACCGGGGGCGTCAGTCTTTCTAATGCACTAAATTATCTGAACCTGCCAAATGTGCTTTGTGTGGGCGGCTCTTGGGTTGCGCCTGCTGATTTGATCGAACAGGAAGATTGGGCAGGGATTGAAAAGCTCGCCCGTGAGGCAGCCGGACTGGCCAAGTGAAACTGATCGAAGTTGCCATCAACGATGATCGATTGCTTGAAGGCCAAGAAGCCTATTTCACAGAAATCAGTTTCCGTTTTGGTGTGGAGTTTGATCCCAGTGCCGGGGAAGATGAAGCCGTTTCCAATTCACGGTACTGGAATATTGTCGCTGTAGACAATGAGAGAGTAATTGGTTGCGGAAGTTTGCGCGATCTTGGCGGAGGAAGAGCCGAGGTCAAGCGCGTTTGGGTTTCAACAAATGCCAGAGGCAAAGGGATAGCCAGGCGGTTGATGGATTGGCTCGAAACCAAGGCGATCAGCGAAGGTTTTTCGACTGTGGTACTGGACACAAATAAGACCCTGACAGAAGCGCAGGCAATGTATCACAAGCGGGGTTACGAAGAGATTTCACGTTATAATGACAATCCTTATGCAGACCATTTCTACGAGAAAAAACTATTCAAAAATTAAATTTTCGGAAGGAGGTTTAGAGGAATTTCTACTTAACCAGAAACTCCTCGATCCGCGCCATTGCTCTTTCAATATTTTCCTCCGAATTCGCATAAGAGAGTCGGATATAACCTTCTCCCAAAATACCGAAATCAGGACCTCCAATGGTTGCTACTCCCATTTCTTCCAAAAGGGCGGAAGCCAGTGGTTTCGCCTTCCATCCGGTTTTGGAAATATTTGGAAAGGCATAAAACGCGCCTTTTGGGGTTGCACAACTGATGCCTTCAATGGCGTTCATTTTCTCGACCACTAACTTCCGCCGCTTGTCAAAGGCAGCCATCATTTTATGCACTTCGTCTTGTGGTCCATCAATCGCTGCAATGCCAGCAAATTGGCTAGGGGCATTGACGCAAGACCAGCAATTGACAGCAAGCTTACGTACTTTGTCATAGAGTTGATCAGGCCAGATCGACCAACCCATCCGCCAGCCCGTCATGGCCCAGGTTTTTGACCAGCCATTCAGCAGAATAAGGCGATCGCGGATTTCCGGGTAAGTCAGCAAGGAGACATGTTCCTCTCCATCATAGGTCATTACGTCGTAAATTTCGTCGGACATGATGGCGATATCGGGCCAGTGTTCCAGACCTTTGACGAGCTTGTCGATCTCAGCACGGGGGGTAACTCCACCGGTTGGGTTAGCGGGAGAATTGATAATCAGAAGACGGGTATTTTCGTTGATCAGTGAAAGGGTTTCTTCCGCTGAAAACGCAAATTCATTTTCTTCTTTTATCGGAACAGGGACAGGCTTTGCGCCCGTAAACTCGATCATCGAGCGGTAAATTGGAAATCCAGGATCAGGATAAAGGATTTCTGCGCCCGGTTCGCCAAAGAGCATTATTGCTGCATACATTGTCACTTTGCCGCCCGGCATAATCATGATGTTTTCCGGAGATACCTCCACACCGGTGGTGGTCAGCATTCGGCGTGAGACCGCCTCGCGGCATTGCAACAGGCCTGTGGCGGGTGTGTAACCGTGATGACCGTCTTGGAGAGCCTTGATAGCCGCTTCAACAATATGAGCTGGCGTTTGGAAGTCCGGTTGTCCAATGCCAAGATTAATGATGTCTTTGCCTTCACTCGCCAGCTGGGTTGCGCGGGCCAATACCGCAAAGGCATTTTCTTCACCGATACGGTCGAAATTCTTGACTGTCTTGAGCATAGTGGTTCCACAGGATAGAAATTTTAGGTTATAGCTAAAGAGGATATTTGCAGACAATTTGCAAGCTTGGCATTGTTGGAAAATGATAATGAACTCACTGAATGACTGGACATCTTGCGACAGACCAAGTTCTGCTGTTCTCAAAGGAAATTATGTAACGCTTGAGCGCCTGTCGGCGGAAAAGCATGGCGACGAGTTATATGTCGCTTCCACCATGCCTGATGCTGATCAGCGCTTTCGATGGTTGTTTGAGTATCCGCCGGAAAGTCGCGGAGCATTTCAGTCTTGGCTTGAAATGGTTGAGAAAAGTCTCGATCCTTTATTTTACGCGGTTATTGATCATCGATCAGGAAAAGTTGCTGGCCGTCAGACCTTGATGCGTATTGATGAGAAAAATGGCGTCATCGAAACAGGCAGTATTTTCTGGAGTTCAATCATCTCGCAAACGCCTGCGACCACCGAAGCATTTTATCTTTTTGCCAAATATGTTTTCGAAGATTTGGGATATAGGCGGTTTGAATGGAAGTGCAATAATCGCAATGAGCCGTCAAAAAATGCTGCCTTGAGATATGGGATGAAAGCAGAAGGCGTGTTTCGCCAACATATGATCGTTAAAAATGAAAACCGGGATACTTCCTGGTTTTCGATGCTAGATTCCGAGTGGCCCATCTGCAAGGCAGCATTTGATTTATGGCTGCATCCAGAAAATTTTGATGAAAATGGCCTCCAAAAGCGAAAGCTTGGTGAAATCAGGGGATATTTGCAAGCAGTTTAGATTGCCAGATTAGTTCTTGTCGAATTTGGATTTGCTAGATTCTCGAATTCTCAGTTGTGGTATGATCAGCCGATCTTCTTCAAGATCTTTCTCCCCGGCCAGAATTCGCACCATTGCCCTTGCGGCGAGTTTCCCCGCTTCCTGTTGTCCGTTCCAGACAGTTGTCAGGGTAGGCGCTGATATCTCAGCCTCGGCAATATCATCATAGCCCGTTACGGCTACATCTTTTCCAGGCTCAAGGCCCAAAGAGCGAAGGCCGCTCATTGCACCGATTGCCAACAAATCGTTGAAGCAGACAATGGCCGTCGCACAATTTGGATCTTTGCCAAACATTTCTCGCACACTGTCATAGCCGGCTTTTCTGGTTCGCTCTGTTCCCAATTGAAGACTGAGTTCAGGGGTGATGCCTTCCTGCTCTAGAGCAGAAAGATAGCCTTCTCTTCTGTCCCGACCGGTGGATGTTTCCCGCTTGCCGCCAATAAACGCAATATTCTTGTGGCCCAAACCAAGAAGATGCTTGGTGACCATGTAGCTGCCTTTTTTATCGTCGCCACGATATACTGGGACACGAGCTCCCTGAACCCATCGCGCTACCATAACGACTGGAAGCCCTGTAGCTTCAATTGTCTTGATATCTTCAGCCGTTGTTCCGATTGCTGGTGACAGAATGACACCATCGGCGCCGAATTGAAGCAGTGTCTCGAGGAAGTTTTTCTGGGCGGTTTGTTCATCACGGTGATTGCAGAGGAAAAAGGTTTGTCGATTAAGTCCTAATTCATCTTCAATACCGAGCAGAATCTCCGCAAAGAACGGGTTCATGATATCTGGAACTAGTACGCCGACGATACCGGACCTGGAAGTACGAAGACTGGCAGCGCGACGATTATAGATATATCCGGAATTAGCGGTGGCAGCCTTGATTTTTTCTTTCGTCGCGTCGGCCACCAAAGGGCTATCGCGCAAGGCCAAGGATACGGTTGCCGTAGAAACGCCGAGTTTTTCAGCAATCGTTGAAAGTGTTACTTTGCCAGCCAAGCGAAATCTTCTCCCCGAAATATCAAGCCTATCTCCGTCGTCGCGAAAAAGCGCTTCTATATTGCTACTTAAAGCATCAGGGAAAGAATGATCAAGCCACAATTAAGCACGTCAAAGCATCAGGACTTTTTAACTTTCTTCTTTTTATCCTTTTTCTTACCGGCTTTTTTCGGAATTTTTCCTGCGCTCGCTGAATCGCTTTCAATTCTGTCGAAAATTTTGAATGCTTTTTCAACATCCTTTGTTTTTACTTTTATCAGTAATTTCGAATTCAAAATCTCATAGCCAGTTATGATTTCCGAAGCTAAATTTTTTCCTGATTCTGACATAAAGGCGTGATTTTGCCTGCTATCCACACGGGAAGGCTCCCGGCGAATGAATCCGGCTTCTTCTAGCTTGATGGCGATTTTGGTAGTCGATGAGGCGCTGATATCGAGCTTTTCAGCTAACGCTCCCATTGTGATCCCGTCATTGGCGTTCAGGGTAAGCAAAAAGCTATCATGCCCTGGGAACAAACCTTTTGACTGCAATAATACATTGCGTTCGTTTTCTATGGTTTTGGCCAAACGAATAATTCTTGACGAAAGGGACGGTGCGGCATCACTACTGGGCATACTACCTCGACTGGGTTTTTCATTTCACACATCCAATAGATGGTGCGAATTATTCGGTTTTCAAAATAATCTTCAGACTATAAGCAGGATCCAAGTTGAACCATGCAATCGTTTAAAGATGTTATCTTGTGGAAACTTTTGGCATTGAAGCGTGACAGTCTTATGTCAAGCGTTATGTTCGAGGCTAATTGCTTGTAATTGACACATGAAAAGTGAATGGAATTATTTTGACCGGAACAAAGCGAATTTGGCTGAAATCGCCCCTGGCAATTCTTGCTGATGGGGCTGCAAATGGTGTTGTGGTAGAGGGTGGCCGTATCGTTCAACTTGTCAAAGAGGGGGTTAAGCCTGAGAACATTGACGAAACAATTGATTGTTCGCAGCATGTGCTTGTTCCTGGACTGATCAATACGCATCATCATTTTTACCAAACACTTACACGGGCAAACCCAAATGCCATTAACAAGGAATTGTTTGATTGGCTAAAAGCACTTTACCCGATTTGGGGAAGGGCAATTAACCCGGAGAGTTTCCGGTTAGCTACACGGCTTGCTTTGACTGAATTATTGATGTCTGGCTGTACGACGGTTTCCGATCATCACTATGTTTATCCTGGTGGCCTGGAAAATGCGATGGATATTCAAGTTGAAGAAGCGCAAAAGCTCGGCATGCGAATGACACTCAATCGCGGGTCCATGGATCTTTCAGAAAAAGATGGCGGCCTGCCACCTGATAGTGTGGTACAAACAACAGATGAGATCCTGCGCGATTGTGAACGGGTAATAAAAGCCTATCATGACCCAAGGGAAGGCTCTTTTACCCAAGTAGCTCTCGCGCCATGTTCGCCTTTTTCAGTTACCACTGAGTTGATGAAGCAAACTGCCGATCTGGCAAAGAGCTGCAATTGTCGCCTTCACACCCATCTGGGCGAAACCCATGATGAAGATGCCTATTGCATTGAAAAGTTCAAATGTCGTCCGGTGGACTATCTTGAGGAAAACGGTTGGATGTCTGGCCGAACCTGGCTGGCTCACGGGATTCATTTCACAAGTGATGAGATCAAGAGGTTAGGGGCAGCGAAAGTGGGTGTTTGCCATTGCCCTACATCCAATATGGTTCTCGCTTCAGGGATGTGCCACACTAAAGAACTGGAAGCAGCAGGCTCTCCTGTTGGTCTGGGTGTGGATGGCTCAGCTTCGAATGACAATTCCAATTTGATGGAAGGCATTCGGCACGCTTTGATGATCAATCGCCTGCAATATGGGGCAGAAGCAATCACTCATCTTGATGCATTCCGCTGGGCTACTGAAGGATCAGCTGCCTGTTTGGGGCGCGGTGATATTGGCAAAATCGAAGTTGGCAGGCAGGCTGATATTTCTTTTTACAAATTGGACGAGCTTCGTTTTTCAGGCGCCGGAGACGCGCTTGCTGCTTTGGTGTTATGTGGAGCACACCGTGCAGACAAGGTGATGATCGCAGGCCGATGGCAAGTCGAAGAAGGTTTGCCGCTAGGCGTTGATGTTGAAAAGTTGCGTCATGAGCATGGTGCAATCGCCCGTCAATTTGCCGGAGCGGTTTCCTGATGAGTGAAAAACTTGTTTTACCAAAATTGGATTTTGATCAGATGGACCCGGAGGATATTCGGGCTGCTGACACAAGCCAGTGGATTGCCGTTCTTTCGCTTGGCGCAACGGAGCAGCATGGCCCTCATCTGCCCTTGGAAACCGATACGCTAATTGCCGAAGGTGTGGTTGAACGGATTAAACAGGCACTTTCGAAAAACTCTGGCCTGACTTTTTTGAAGGCAGAGCCAGTGGGATATTCTCCCGAGCATTTAGATTATCCCGGCAGTCTTTCGCTCAATTATGATGAGGCTATAAGGCGCTGGGTCGCAATTGGCGATAACCTGAACGGCTTGGGCATTCGAAAGCTCATACTGCTCAATGCTCATGGTGGTAATTCACCCTTGATGACGATTGTAGCAACGGAATTGCGTGTTAGGTTCAATATGTTGTGTGTGGCGACGAGTTGGACCCGTTTTGGCAAGCCCGATGGTTTGATTGATAAGAAAGCTGCGTCGATTGATATTCACGGTGGCGATATAGAGACATCTGTCATGTTGGCACTTCACCCAGATCAAGTTGATGTAAAGGCTTGCGATAATTTTACATCCAACCAATCCAGGTGGCTGAAGCAAAACAAGTATCTTCATGCCTATGGACGCCATGCTTTTGGCTGGAAGATGCAAGACCTCAATCCATTGGGCGTAACGGGCAATGCGAAAAATGCCAGCGCAGAAAAAGGTGAGGCGCTGTTGAGCCATAGCGTTGCCGGATTTTTGAAGCTCGCCGAGGAAGTGGCTGATTTTGATGTGACGCTATTTGATAAAAGCCTATAGAAATTTTTCCTTTACGGTATTTGTCACGTGAATTTCCTTCAAGGAGCTATTATATAGGTGGTCGCTATTTGCATCCGCGAAGCCTGATGCCAGAAATTTGAAATGGAATGAAACAATGTCGAGTGCTGTAGCCACAAGTGAGTTCAAAAAAATTCCAGTAACCGTTTTGACCGGCTATCTCGGCGCGGGCAAGACGACTTTGCTGAACCGCATCTTGAGCGAGGATCATGGCCGCAAATATGCGGTAATTGTAAATGAGTTTGGGGAAATAGGGATTGATAACGACCTGATTGTCGAGACCGATGAAGAAATTTACGAAATGAACAATGGGTGTATTTGCTGCACAGTGCGTGGCGATTTGATCCGCGTTGTGCAAAATCTGATGAAGCGTCCCGGCCGTTTTGACGCCATGATTATTGAAACGACAGGCCTTGCAGACCCGGCACCAGTTGCCCAGACATTTTTCATGGATGATGATGTGCGCTCCAAAGCAAAGCTGGATTCGGTGGTGGCTTTGGCTGATGCCAAGCATTTGTTGTTGCGTTTGAAAGACAGTCCGGAAGCGGAAGATCAAATTGCTTTTGCCGATGTGGTTTTGCTGAACAAGACAGACCTCGTGGATGATGAAGAACTCGCGCGGGTTGAAGCGGTTATCCGCCAAATCAATCCATCAGCAAGACTGTTCAAAACCTCCCGTGCTGATGTTGATTTGAAAGAAATTCTGGAACAGGGAAAGTTTGATCTCTCCCGGGCAATCGAGAATGATCCAAATTTTCTAGAAATGGATGATGCCCATCACGATCATGGCAATGGCGAAGAATGTGGCCCTGATTGCGATCATGATCATGTACATCACCACCATGAGAATCATGTTCACGATGAAAATTGTGGACCGGATTGCGGCCATGACCATCACGGGCATAAAGGCCTTGATGGCGCGATCCATGACACAACCATTGGAACAATTTCACTTTCTGCTGGTGAGATGAACCCGGAACTGTTCTTTCCTTGGATACAAAAAATTACCCAGACGGATGGCCCAGATATATTGCGTCTGAAGGGAATCATGGCCTTTACAGATGATCCGGATCGTTATGTGGTTCAGGGAATTCACATGATTATCGAGGGCGATCATCAGCGGGCCTGGCGGGAAGGCGAAAAACGTCAGAGCAAGCTCGTATTCATCGGACGCAATCTCGATCGTGAAAAAATAGAGCGCACCTTTGCGGCCTGTGCGTCCTAATCCAGATGCCATCCATTGCTCCTCTTGATTCAGATGAAACTGAAATCGGCCATGTTGAATGCGCCGGGTTTTTGGGTGATGCGGCTGTGTTTGCCGGTGTTGAAGGGGCAATTCACATGCTCTCGGACAGGCACCTTGTTATCCCGGCACATGAGGGATTACTGGCAGCAGAGTTTTCGTTTGATCAAAAGTCTTTGGTTACCAGTGGAGAAGATGGCAAAGTTTGCGCTTTGGATGGTTCCGGGCAGTCCCGATTGCTTTTCGAGAAAAGTGGCTGGTGGATCGACAAGCTCGCCTGCGGTCCATCGGGAGCGGTTGCCTTTGGTACCGGGAAAAAAGGTATCGTTCTTAAACCTGACGGCGCTGAAAAAGCGTTTGACTGCGAGCGCAGTATTGAGGGGCTTGCCTTTGCTCCAAAAGGGATGCGGTTGGCGATTGCTCGATACAATGGCGTAGAACTTAACTGGATCAATACATCCAATCCTCCGCAATTTCTGGAATGGAATGGGGCTCATACTGGCGTGATATTCTCGCTGGATGGGAAATATGTCGTGTCCATGATGCAGGAAAACGCTTTGCATGGATGGCGAATTATTGACAATAAACACATGCGCATGACGGGTTATCCTGCAAAGGTGAAGTCTCTTTCGTTTTCTGCAAAAGGCAAGTGGCTGGCATCTTCCGGTGCACCTGCTGCGATTGTCTGGCCGTTTTCCGGTAAAGATGGTCCAATGGGAAAAGCACCAAAAGAACTTGGCGCGATGGGCGGCGGGTTGATGGTTACCCATGTCACATGCCACCCGGAAGAAGAAGTGGTTGCCATTGGATATTCAGATGGGATGGTTTTGGCGGTTCGTATTGAGGATGGCAAAGAGGCGATGCTGAAACGAGCCGGTAATAGTGCGATCTCAGCGCTTGGGTGGGATGCCTCCGGCACGCGCATTGCTTATGGCAGCGAGACGGGCGAAGCAGGCATTATTGACCTTAAAGGCTGAACCAATCATGGTTCCTGTTCAAGACTAACATGGAGAGTTGTTTTGGATTCAATAACCCGAATGAAAGCCTTTATCGAGGTGGTGGAGATGGAAAGTTACTCTGCGGCCGCACGCAAGATGGGCAGATCAAAGGCATTGCTTTCCAAATATGTTCGCGAGCTTGAAGATGAGCTTGGTACATTGTTGATCAATCGGACCACGCGGCAACTATCTTTGACTGAGGCAGGACAGACTTATTTTACCGCCGCTCAGGATATTTTACAGCGTATTGAAGATGCCCAGGAAGCAGTTCGTGATTCTGGCAAGGAAGTCAGCGGGTTATTGCGAGTAACAGCACCACGCTCACTTGGGGCCTCAGAGGCGATGCTTCCTTTGATTGCTTTTGCAAAGCAGTATCCCGACATCAAACTGGATGTTGATCTCAATGACAGGGTGGTTGATCTGGTTGAGGAACGGTTTGATGTGGCTATTCGGGGCGGTATATTAACCGACTCTACGCTGATTGCGCGCAAGCTCATTTCAAATCGATTGTTGTTTTGTGCCTCGCCCGCATTTTTGAAAATACATGGAACGCCAAAGGAACCCAAAGATATAGCTGAATTGCCCAATATCATTGATACGAACTGGAGAGGCAGAAACAATTGGCCATTTGTTGATCTTGAGGGCAAGCCCTTTACTCAAAATGTAAACTCCATCATGGAGGCTAATGACCCCGAAGTATGCAAGCGAGCTGCCCTTGAAGGACTTGGCGTCACAATGGTGCCGGAATTTGCGGTTCATAAAGAAATTGCAGATGGCAGTTTGGTTTCGATTTTGAGTGAATATATTCCGGAGGGGAACTCTTTCCATGCAGTTTATGCTCAACGGCGACACGTGTCGGCTAAAGTGAGGGTTTTTGTAGATTTCATGGCTGATTGGTTCAAGAAAAAGGATTGAGTGCGTGAAGGGTCCCTTCATTTCAAATTGGCAAAATCGTTGCGAGAAACTCGTGCAAAGCATTGCAGGTGCGGTTGCCCTTTTGATACTGCCGATGGAAGCTTCGGCCCATCCTCACGTTTTCATCGAAGCGAATGTTGAAATTGTCAGAAATGCAGAGGGTAAAGCCACTGACATTCGTCATGTTTGGCGGTTTGATGAGTTTTTTACTGCATCTCTAGTTCTTGATTTCGATGACAACGGCAATGGAATCCTTGATCAAGAAGACTTGCAGACGATAGCCGATGAAACAAAGGCCTCGCTGGCGGATTACAATTATTATACAGAAATCAGGAATGGAGAGGAGGTCGTAGGCTTTTATGCGCCTGATCCCTATCTCGTCGATTATCAGGATGGTCAATTGATCATCATATTGTCGCTTCAGCTTCAAAATCCGACTCTGGTTGGCCCAAAGGGTTTCAAGGTCGCAGTTTCTGATCCAACCTATTATGTTGCCGTTGAACTCATGGATGAAAAATCAATTACTTTTGTAGGAAATGACCTTGGGTGCAGTTCAGAGATTATACGTCCGGACTTTGATGCGCTTTATGCTGAAGATGCCGAACGGATTGCCAAACTGCTTGATGCCGCACCCGATGAGGAAGTTGAAGCAAGTGACGACTATCTGACATGGATCAATCTGGAATGCAGTTCATGAGCAAGGCAGTTGTGCGGGTTTTCTGGATTGGTCTATTTGCAACGCTGATGATATTGACCTGGCAACATTTTGCCTTTGCTCAAAACTCATTGGGGGTGGGCTCCAGTGAACAAGCCATCAGGCCATCTGGACCTTTTTCATCCCTGCTATTCTGGATTCAGCAGGAGCAAAAAGCATTTTACCGTTCGCTTACCGGGGCACTCAAACTAATTCGTTCCGGTGATGGCGGGTTATGGCTGCTTGTTGGCCTCAGTTTTTCCTACGGAGTTTTACATGCAGCCGGCCCTGGCCACGGCAAAGCGGTCATATCATCCTATATGGTTGCCAATGAGGTTCAGCTTCGCCGTGGTGTGTTGCTATCATTCGGCTCTGCTGCGCTTCAGGCGATTGTAGCGATTGTCATGATCGGTCTGTTGGTTTTTGTGCTGCGGGGCTTGGGCTTCAAACAGGCTGAATTTACGAAGTGGCTTGAGGTTACAAGCTATTTGGGAGTGACGTTATTGGGGATATGGCTTTTGTGGAAAAAACTAAAACCTACAACAAAAACTCATGAGCATACTCATGCCCATCATCATGCCCACGGAGAGGTTTGTTCAGAATGCGGGCATACTCACATGCCTGATCCAATTTCATTGAAAGGTGATTTTGGTTTGCGGGAAGCCTGGACAGCGGTTTTTGCCGTTGGCTTAAGACCCTGTACAGGAGCTCTGGTCGTTCTGACATTTTCATTTTTGAACGGGCTTTATTGGGCTGGCATCCTGTCGGCGTTTGCAATGGCATTGGGTACAGCGATCACTGTTGCGGCGATTGCTTCTCTTGCTGTTGGCGCAAAAAATCTGGCATTGCATTTGAGCGGAGCAAGCGCGGGAAGTGCTAGTTTTTACCGATGGATCGAAATCGGCGGAGCGGTTTGTATCCTGCTTTTGGG
>JBAUHS010000003.1:0-10401 GCA_049680405.1 Salaquimonas sp.
GCAACGGCGCCGTTAACCTGTACGCCCCACTGTTCGTCGATATCGCGTGAGAAGTAGCCGGTCACATATTGAGTATGGCCGTCGTCTTTTGCGTACCAACCGCCAACTTGCCAGCCTGATTGACCAATATCCAAGATTGCAGACCCTTTATAGGCCCACTCGTCTTCGCTGATGCCAGTGATCGGATCGATATAGTCATCACGGATTGCAGTAGCTGCAAGGGTCAGACCGCCGAAAGAAGCGTTCATACCAACATAGATGTCAGGTGAAGAAGCACCGAACGATCCGCCGTTTGAATCCTGAACACCAACAGTAACAGACACACCGTCCATCAAAGTAGCTGTATAATCAAAGAAGATAGCTTGGTCGAAGTCGTAGAAACCATCGTTGATCGCTGGTGTACCAGCGCCATAACCGTGGTTGGTTGTCCAGTATGTGTCTGAATAACCAAGACGGAAACCGGCAAGGCTGATCAATGCACGGTCGATAGCAACATTTGCACGACCACTTGCTTCACCAGAAGTACCAGCATCGCCGCCCTGAAGGCGCAATTCTGAGCGCAGTGTGCCATATTCTGTTTCGTTGCGAACATCAAAGTTCAAACGACCACGAATATTCCATGAGGAAGTGTTGCGCTCAAGACGGAAAGGACCTGCAAAAGCGGCAGCACCTGCAGAAGTTGTTCCGTTGGTGAAACCACCAAAGAAGCCACCAGTAGTTACCTGAGCTGTAACAGGCAAACCAGCAACAGTCAGGTTTGTGTCAATGGTTTCTTCACGGTGTATGTATGTTGAACGCACAAAACCATTGATGTTCATGCATGTTTCAGTACCAGGAATGTAGAAGAAGCCGGCGCCATACATGTCGCAAACTTTTACATATTCCATTGGCTCTGGCTCGACGATGATTGCATCGGCAGCTTGAGCGCCAGATACAGCGATCATCGCTGCAGCTGAACCTAGAAGTAGGCTTTTGATTTTCATAGTTTTTCTCCAGTCGAAAACTAAATTACTTAAAATGAGCTGATTGTCACATCACTAGTGAAATCTGAAAACCAGCCCCTGAACCAAAGGATAAAACACTATCGCGTCGTTTCCTGAGCCTGAACATACTCATTCGCAGAAGGTTAGCAATTGCCAAAACGCGTTCACACAGGCTCAAAGGTGTCTTCTATTTTCATTGTTGCGCAAAAGACACAATTTCGGGGGGCATAATCTTAACAACTCCTTAAATGTCGGATTTCACAGGCTTTAAACATATCGTTTTCAGTGACTTCGGGAATCGATGCGAATCGGCAATTAACCCCTCTTGCTTCAACTCTGTAAGATGAATTCTGATTATCGGGCCCCATCCCGATTAATCATTGCCCGCTTGGCAAGAAGGCAATAAGTGATCTAATAAGAATGAAAAGATACATCATACCCATACAGGTTACTTTATAGAATGAATGCACCGCGCCCAGAAGACTTAACAACAAATCAGAGAATGAGCCTTATCAGGCAAACCAAAGCCGTTTTGGCAAAGCAGCCGAAAAATATTACAGCTCTGTTCAACTACGCCATGCTTTTAAAGGCAGACAAACAACTGGGCGCTACCATCCAGCAATTGATAAAAGCGCGCAAACTGGCACCGGATGACCTGGAAATTCTGGCGATACTGGCTGAAACCTGTCTTGAGGTGAAAAATTATCCACTGGCGCGCAAATATGCCCGCATTGCATGCGAGAAATTCCCGAAGAACTTAAGTTGCAGGATGTTTCATGCAGATGTTTTGCAGCAAATGGGCAAACCTGATCTGGCGTTAAAGCAATATGAGATCGTTTTGTCTCTTGAGCCGAACCATCCAACGGTTTTATTCGAAATGGCGCAAACTTCCCGGATGAAAGGTAATATCAAGGGTGTTGAAGCGCTGCAGGAAACCTTGGAGACTGTCGATCCGCTTGGCGCAAATGCGATCTATACCGAGGCGAATAACCGAAAGAACACCAAGGAAGATGCAGAAAAGCTGGAATCGCGAATCGCCCAAAGTCTTGAAGCTGTAGAAGCCCGTCAAACGCAAGAAGAATATAAGGACAGCGATTTCTCAGGCGCATTTGCTTCATTAAACTATTCCCGTGGCAAAATTTGGAGTGACATAGGCGAATATGATCGGGCCTTTGAAGCTTATTTGGCGGCAAACAAGGCTGCAGACCCGGGATGGAATAAAGAATACTTTAATCCATTCAAGAATGCGAAAGCGGCTTTTTCCAAATTCTTTCTGCAGAACCGAAAAGAATATGGAGATAAATCAATTGCTCCGATCTTCATTTTTGGAATGCCCAGATCCGGGACCACATTGACTGAAAGTATTTGTGGGGCACATTCCAAAGTGACTGCCGGGGACGAATTGCTTCATATCGGCACAATTGCAGCTGGGATTGGAGAAAATGCCCCAAATCATGATGCGTTTAACAAGACGGTTGAACTGCTGACCTCACCAGAGGTGAAACGAATGGCCAATATTTATTTGGACAAAACAGGTTCACTTCGAACCAAGACACCACATTTCACGGACAAGATGCCTCACAATTTCATGCGGCTAGGTTTGATGAAACTGATTTTTCCAAATGCCAGTTTTATTCATGTGCGCCGCCATCCGATTGATAATTGCCTCTCAATCTTTACCAATGCCATGAGTGAGTATCATTCAACCTATAAAGCAGACCTTACACGGTTGGGGCTTTACTATCGTCAATATTGGCAGTTGATGGCGTTTTGGCGGGAAAACATTCCTGGCGGATTTCATGAGGTTTATTATGAAGACGTGGTGGCCAATACGGAACTTAATGCCCGCAAGATGATTAATTATATCGGCCTTGAGTGGGAAGATGGTGTTGCAAACCGCCAGAAATCCCAGAAGTCTGTGCGAACCCTATCAGCCTGGCAGGTGCGCCAGCCGGTTTACACCTCTTCGGCTGGTCGCTGGAAAAACTACGAAAAGCATCTGAAACCGCTAATTGATGCCCTTGGCCCTTTGGTTGAAGAATATGAGACGGAACTGGCGGCGCTCGATAAAGAAGAAGGCGCAGCGGGTGGCCTTAATACCGGCCGCTGATTCCAGCCTCAATCCATATCAACGCGGACTTGCCTAAACCGCAGCTCTTTCATCATTGACGGCGGTTTCAATCATGGCTGTCAATTCACGATCAAGCCCCAAACGGTCTGCCAAGGTGTTGAGATATGACCGCTCTTCGGGTGTATCAATCAATACCGCCATGGCGGAGGCTGCATAGATCTCGACGGCTTGCTCCTTTGTTTTGCCAAGGGCGACGATCTTGTCGAGATCAAGCGGCGCCATCATCTCGTTCATCAAGAAGGCTTTGGCCTCGGCATCGGTATTTAATTCATTGAGTTTACCGAAAATCCGCTCCTGCTCAAAACTGTCAATCTGACCATCCGCCTTGGCTGCTGCAATCATGGCCGTAATAAAGGCAAGCGCCCGCTCCTGCTCATCTTCGCCGCTATGTTCAAAACCACTGCCCTGGGGAGGAAGCGCCACCGGTTCACTTCGGCTGATGGGTGTCTCACCTTTTTGTTTGGCCTGCCAATCTTGGTAGGTTTTATAGCCAAGCCCAGCGACTGCGGCCGCGCCACCCAGTTTCAAAAGGCTGCGGCCAAAACCGGTTCCAAGCAATACGCCAGCAGCACCTACAGCTCCAACCTTGGTCAAGGTTGGGTTGGCGGCTGCTTTTTCCCGCAATTTATCAATATTCTCTTTGCCTGCATATTTTTCAGCAGTACCGAGGACCTGATCCAGCAGAGATTTGGCGTCAAACATTTCGTGTTTCCTTTGTAAGAACCTGACTGCGTATCATTTAGATACGCAATAAGGCCGGTTCAAGGACGCACGTCCTAGCGCGATACGATTTCAGGTCCCATCAGCATTGTTGGAAGCCAGGTCGACAGGGTCGGAATATAGGTCACCATGATCAGGAAAACGAACAGGACGCCAACAAAGGGCAGCGCCGCCTTGACGACCTTGACAAGGCTCATCCCTGTTATCCCGGCGGTCACGAACAGATTGAGCCCGATTGGCGGGGTGATCATCCCGATTTCCATGTTTACCACCATGATAATGCCAAGGTGAATCGGATCGACGCCAAGTTCCATTGCAATCGGGAACACCACAGGCGCCACAATCAACAACAGACCGGACGGCTCCATGAATTGACCACCAATCAGCAACAGCACGTTGACAGCGATCAGGAAAGTGAACCAGGTAAAACCTGCATCGAGCATCACATCGGTAATCGCTTGCGGAATGCGTTCAGATGTCAACACATGGGCAAAAAGCAGCGCATTGACGATGATGAACATCAACATGATCGTTGTCTTGGATGCATCGATCATCACCTTGCGGGTATCGGGGTTAAAGAATGCCGGGAAGAAGTTGCGCGTCATGAGCGAAAGATTGCGCCCAAATATCGGCAGGCTGGAAACAAGCATTCCAGGAACAGCGCCAATGCTGCCACCGCGCCAAACGGCATAAGCAACGCCAAGAATGATTGACACTCCCCCGCCCCAGACAGCTCTGGAGGCAAAGGTTACCCCTTCCCACTCTGAGGCAATAAAGAAAGACATGATCATGTAAACAAAAAATGCCGAAGCCATATACACGATGGACTTGAAGCCGATGATTGATCTTGGGCTATCTGTTTCGAGAACCCACTGGCTGTCACTCATGGGGCCCATATCGCGATAGATAAACAGAGCGATGAAGAAGGAATATACCGCGGCAACAGCGGCGGCCTCAGTTGGTGTGAACACACCACCATAAATACCACCGAGAATAATGATGATCAGGAAGAGGCCCCAGCCGGCTTCCTTGCCGCCTTGGAGAATTTCTCCAAAGCCGCGCCAAGGCTCGGACGGAAGGTTCTTAATCCGGGCGACCACGTAAATGGCCAGCATCAGCATCAGTCCTGCGACAATGCCAGGAATCACGCCAGCAAGGAACATTCTGCCAACCGACACATTGGTTGCAGCAGCATAGACCACCATCACGATGGATGGCGGGATCAAAATGCCAAGCGTTCCGGCATTGGCAATCAGGCCCGCAGCAAACTCCTTGGAGTATCCCACCTGACGCATACCCGCGATGGCAATCGTGCCGATGGCAACAACAGTGGCGGGCGATGAACCGGAGAGCGCAGCAAACATCATGCAGGCAAGAACCGAAGCCATGGCAAGGCCGCCACGCAAATGGCCGACGGTAGCAATAGCAAAACGAATGATGCGTTTGGCAACGCCGCCTGTCGACATGAAAGACGACGCCAGGATAAAGAACGGAATAGCGAGCAATGTGTAGTTTTGCGAGGCCGTGAACAGTTGCAGAGCAACGGATGACATTGAGCCAGTCGAAAAAAATGCGATGATGATGATCGAGGACAGACCAAGGGAGATGGCTACAGGAACGCCCAGGAACAAAAGGGATATAACCAGGGCAAAAAGAATTGTGGTTTCCATGCCATTAATCCTTCAGGATATCTTTGTTTTCAGCAACAAGCTCTTCGGCCTCATGGCCCGCGATGATCAAGGCTCTGTCACCGCGCCAGATATCGACCATTGCCTGCAAGGATCGGAAACCGAATAGGCCAAGGCCGATCGGCAAGATCATATAGGCGATCCAGCGCTGGACGCGCTCTTGCACTCCGAATGCGGATTGGACCCATTCAGGATAGCGAACATCATCAAGACCGATGCCGAGATGGAACATTTTCGACCAGTAATCAACGGCACCACCGCGCGAGGTTGACCCGAATACCTCCAACCAGGTGGCGGAAATCAGCATGGCCGCATAGAGGAAGCAGCACAGGGCGCCAAACAGAGCCACAACTTTGAATATCTTACGGGGGAGCAGTTGAATTAATGCGTCAACGCCAAGATGGGCATTAATTTTCAAGGCATAGCTCATGCCGAACAGAATGAGCCAGGCAAATAGAATACGGGTAAATTCCAAAGCGCCGCCCCAACCAGTGTTGAAACCGTAACGGGCAATCACCTGGACAAAAGAAACCAGCGTGATGGTGGCCATCAGGATTGCTATGACATTTTCTTCAAATCGGTTCACAGCCTCAGGATTACGGCGTTCCCAGAAAAAGAAAATTGCAATCACGATGAACATGCCTGAATAGGCAATGATAGCGTTCATGATACCCTCCCATTTTAGGCACGTGCGTGATCATCCCTTTCACGCAATCTTTTGTATTCGGCCTTTGCAATTGGGCTAACGCCGCGTCCATACGAAAAGACAGCGCAGCCCAATAACAAAGGGGGAGCAGGTTGCCCTACTCCCGCTTCACTATGTCTTAGTTGGTGCCGTTTGCAGCAACAGCCGCATCGATAAGGTCTTTACCGATATCAGCTTCAAACTTGGTCCAAACCGGCTTCATGGTATCGATCCACTCTTTACGCTGAGCAGCATCCAATTCACGAACAACGCCGCCAGCAGCGATGATGTTTGCACGGTTTTCAGCTTCTTTCGCTGCAACCTGACCATTTGCCTTCATGGTCACATCGTCAACAATAGCAACAAACTGATCACGAACAGCAGCATCAAGACCGTTCAACCATTCGGTTGATGTCACAAGCAGATAAGCAAGAAGCTGGTGGTTGGTTTCTGTCACGCCATCTTGAACCTCAAAGAATTTTTGAGTGTAGATGTTTGACCAGGAATTTTCCTGACCGTCCACAACGCCAGTCTGCAAAGCGCCATACACTTCTTTAAACGCAAGCTTCTGAGCAGAACCACCCATTGCTTCAATCATTGCAACAGCAACATCAGAAGTTTGAACACGGAATTTCATGCCATTTGCATCAGATGGAACCAAAAGAGGTTTTTTGGCTGAAAACTGTTTCAGTCCTGAAGACCAGTAACCCATGCCTGTGTAGCCTTTGTCTTCCATCACTTTCAAAAGGCCTTTGCCAGCATCTGACGTGGTGAAAGTATCAACGGCTTTGAGACTTGAAAACAGGAATGGAAGATCGAACAAGCGATACTTTAAGGTGTAAGCTTCAAACTTTGACAGAGACGGAGCGGCAAGCTGCACGTCACCCAAAAGCAGCGCCTCAAGCACTTTGTCATCATCATACAAAGTTGAGTTCGGGAACACTTCCATGCAGGCAACACCGTTCATGTCGGCATTTACGCGCTCGGCAAGCATTGTTGCTGCGTCGCCTTTAGGGTGGCCAGTTGCGGCAACCACATGGGCAAATTTGATAACCATTTCTCCGCTATCGCAATTTGCATAAGAAGTCGCAGCAGTTGTGGTTAGTAGAGCGGCGGCAAGCGCCATCGTTTTCAAGAATTTCATAGTTATTTCTCCCAGAATTAAGACCGCGTCTTTCACTGGCTTTCAGACGAGCACCAGTTCCATCGCCACAGGGGTGGCAAGTGTGAGGGTAATCTAGGACATATCGCTGACCAGCGCAAAGGGGAAAACAATCTATCTCTGTAATATCGAAGTCTATGAAATTCTAAACAGTTTTACATCGGCCTTGGATGGTCTCGGTATACCAATTGTATATCTGCCAGAACATCGTCAGAGAGCTTCACGTCTTTTGCGGCGATGTTGGTTTTCAGCTGCTCCATATCGGTTGCACCGATGATGATGCTCGCCATGAAAGGTCGTTTAAGGCAGAAGGCCAGCGCCATTTGCGCAAAATCAAGGCCGTGCTTTTTGGCAATATCGCCATATAGGCCAATGACCTTCTGGCTCTGCGGTGTGTAGCGGCCATTGAGACCATCCTGCATGGAACGGCGGGAGCCAACGGGAATATTGCCATCCATATATTTGCCAGACAGTGGCCCGGCGGCAAGGGGCGAAAAGGCCAGTAGGCCGACATCTTCCATGATGCTTGTCTCAGCCAGATCAAGATCAAAGATACGGCAGATCAGACTATATTCATTCTGAATGGAAACAACGCGGGGCAGGCTTTGCTGCTCGGCAATCGTCACCCATTTTTGCGTGCCCCAGGCGCTTTCATTGGAAAGACCAAATTGACGCAATTTGCCTTCTTTTTGAAGGCTTTGAACTTCACCCAATATGTCCGTGATTTCCTGATCGATATTCTCAGGTTTCAGATTGGTGGGATCGAATTTCCAATATTGACGGAAATGATATGAACCGCGATTGGGCCAGTGCAGTTGATACAAATCGACATAGTCTGTCTTCAATCGCTTCAGGCTCCCCTCAAGAGCTTCACGGATAGTCTTGCCCGTCACGCGCGCGCCATCGCGGATATCGGCATTACCCTCGCCGGTAACTTTTGTCGCGACGATGATCTTGTCCCGGTCCGAACGGGTCGCGAGCCAATTGCCGCAAATCTCTTCGGTCAACCCGGTTGTTTCAGACTTACGCGGAGTGGTGGGATACATCTCGGCAGTGTCGATGAAATTGACACCTTCGCTGAAGGCATAATTCAACTGTTCATCAGCCTCTACCTGGGTGTTTTGCGACCCCCAGGTCATGGTTCCGAGACAAATTTCAGAGACGTGTATATTGGTGCGGCCGAGACGATTATACTTCATTGGAAACCCATCTGATTGGAAAAACAAAGGCTTTCGAATAACCAGAAATGTCGGCAATGCCAATGGTGTAATCAGATAATGATCTGGCCTTGCGCATGCTAATGCTATTTTGACAGCAATTCACCGGCGACCACTTCGCGGATGCCGATACGGCCAAAACCGGGAAGTTTGATCGCGGGATTGATGACATCAACGCCTGTTACCAGCCCAAAGAAATTAAACTCGAAACCGCTGCGATACCCCGCTGCAAGCCCTGCATAACCAAACAGGCTCAGCTCATAATCCAAACCATCGGGCGAGGCGTAGAACAATTTATTGCCAGCAATGTAATCGCGGCCCACGGCATTTGATGGCAAGACGATGCCGATCTGCGGCACCTGGCGCAGGACATGGGCAACGAACGAGTTGGAGTTTGGTCCGGGCCAGATTTTATAACCGCCACGGTTTGCATGGGGATAGTTCTGGATGGCCCGCTCGATTTTCGGGATCAGGTTTGCGGCCTCATCGCCCTTGATGGTTTTTACAAATTTAGGCCTGTTTGAATACCAGTTTGCATCGGCTGCATAAGCATTTTTGCGAACCGGATTGCCCCACCCTACTTTGTCATAGCGGTCATACTGGCTTGCGTTTTTGGCCTTTGTCACAATCCATGAATGCTGGGAAAGCGCGCCTTTCAAGCCACCCGTTCGGGCAGACATGATATAAACCACGGCCTGTTTTTCGCTTGACGGATTTGGAAGGATATTCGCTGAAGTCCAATTCGCCTCGCGCCAGGACCCCGGTCTTTCGACGCCCGCCCACCAAGCCACCGCGCCCAAGGCGGGTAGTAAAAACAGGATGAATATCCAGAGGAATAATTTGCGGACAGCTCTTATCATTTGTATCGATTATTCCCATTCCTTGACTGGAATATGGCAAAGCCGAAAGCGCCACTTATCAACAGGCTCCAAGCTCCCACGTTAACCAAGCCTAAGCCAATTACTTGACTAAACCACCACAATCCAATTGGTTAATGTTTCGTTAATTGTAAGAGTTGGCTTTTTTATGCGGCAAAAAATTTTATCGGTGATCCTTGGCACTTCGTTTTTACTTGCTGGAACAGGCGCAGGCTATGCCAGCGATACCAAGCAACGGGTCGGAAACCGTACCTCCCAGCCTATCGGCCATTACGAATACTGTCTGGCCAATCAGGGCGATTGCAGCATTCGGGCGTTTACCACACAGCCGGTAACGCTTACCCGCAAGCGCTGGAAAGAAATGCTGGAAGCCAATAATTTTGCCAATAGCACGATTGAGCCAGTGACAGATTTTGAGCTTTACGGCGTTGAAGAGTTCTGGACTTTGCCTAAATCATTTGGCGATTGCGAAGATTATGTGTTGATGAAACGCCAATATCTGATGTCACTCGGCTGGCCTGCTTCATCGCTTCTGGCGACCGTTGTGCTGCAGCCAAACGGCGAAGGCCATGCTGTCTTAACCGTTCGCACAGACCGGGCTGACTATGTGCTGGATAATCTGCGCGATCAGATTTTGTCATGGAATGAAACAGACTATAAATTTCTCAAGCGTGTATCGGCGCGTCATTCAGGTCATTGGGAAGATATTCTCGATAGCAGGCTTTCGGTAGCAAGTATCAAACGGCCAAAAGGCAGTTGAGGGCAGCTAGCACCAAACCTTAATTCGGCAAATCGCCCGGATAAGCCTGCTCTTCAACGCAGTGATCGCATTCTTCATATCTCAGGCGCTTCGCCTTCCAATTCTTGATTTGATCAGAAGAAATTGTTTGGCCGGTAATCACCGGATCAATCAACGGTGCAACCGGTTCACTGGATG
>JBAUHS010000004.1:0-6905 GCA_049680405.1 Salaquimonas sp.
GAATAGTAGCCATCAAGGACACGGAATCAAACTGTGGCAAGTCCAGCTTTCCGTTTGGTGATTTGGTGTTGATTTCCCCTCCACCAAAATCCAGAACACGAAGCCCCACATTCTTGGCTTCCAATTGCTCGATTAGTTGCAGCAGGTTCATAGTGCTGCGGGCTAGTCGGTCTAGCTTGGTGACAACTAGAGTGTCACCATCACGGACGTATTCGACAGCAGCATTAAGTTCGGCACGTTGACCGATTGAAGATACTTGTTCGGCAAACAGTTTCTTTACACCGATTTTGTCTAAGTCTCTCTTTTGCGCTTCAAATCCTGCGACCTGATCCAGAGTGCTTGTTCTTGCGTATCCCACTAACATTTACATATCCATTCTCACTAGGTTCTCAAATTTAGTGGGAATTATGTCTCAAAATGTCAAAGGATACTCTTTTGGGACGGAAAAAATAGGTTCGGAAATGTCTCAGTAAGGCCGGCCCTTGTTGAGACTGGAGGCATCCCCAAGGGAAGCCGGGTTTTGTTCGTTAATACTGGTGGGTTCGCATAGCTCTCTGCATATCAAACAGATCTTGAACAGTTGCTCAAACTTTAAATGATGTTCCGTGAACAGTCGGGTTGGCATTAATATCTTCAAGCATCTCAATTAACGAACTCATCCATGCTTCCTTAACTTGCGTCGCATGCTTTGATGACGATCGATATGCAGGAGTAAGCGTCGCGTATTCGTAGCGAATGGGGGCATCAAACGGGATAAACACGACCTTACCTTTTGAGATGTTCAGCTCGCGTTCCGTGACAACAGTCAGGGGATCGACGACTGAGCAGCAATGCCCAAGGCTGATAAAGGGTATGAGAGGCAAGAAAAATTGCCCAGCGATATTCGATTTTAGCGTCGCGTTTTCTTGCTGGAAGAGAGATGCTAAACGACGTGGGAAGGGGTGATCGGGATGCAATGTTCCGATTGGCTCATTATCTAAATCTGCAATTGCAATGATGTCCTTCTTGGCCAAGTGATGATCACTATTCACAGCGCAAAAGCAGTTTGCTCTAACAATTTCTGTGGAATACCGTTGCTCTTTTCCGGCTAGAGGATGAAAGTCTGCAAACCCAAAATCGATGCTTTGTGTACTAGCAAGCTCTCGGATCTGCTGTGAGCTGCGAGAGGTGATTGTCGTTTGAAAATTGGCGTGTGTTTCGACATTTTCGCTAACAAACTTTGGAAAGATAAAAGTCGATGGCCCAGGCATGGCAGCGATATTCAAGCTGCCTGCCTCTGCTGACTGGAGGCTTTTCATTGTCTTTGAAACGGTGTTCATCCTATCAAGGATGCCTTGTGCTTCAACGAACAAATACTGCGCTTCTTGAGATGGAATAAGGCGGCGACCGCGGCGTTCGAACAGTGTTAGATCAAGAGCTTCTTCCAAATTTTTGATCGCCAAACTGATCGCTGGTTGGGTGCGGCCCAGCTGTCTGGCTGCTTGAGATATCGAGCCAGTTTCCATGACCTCGCGAAAGACGGTGAGTTGCAAAATATTCATAACTTCATCCATAAGGAAAACTTTTGAATAGTGAAATATAATAAATTTGTCTTAATGTAAAAAATACGTAGCCTGAAAGGTGGAAAATTCGGATCAACCGAATCTTGTTTCATCAACTGGGAGACTCTCATGAAATTTACCATAACACTTGCTGGCATCGCACTCGCCAGCTCGCTTGCCTTGCCCGCGGCGGCTCAAGATCCAACTTTTTTTCGGATTGGCACCGGCGGCGCTGGCGGAACCTACTTTCCGATCGGCGGTACAATCGCCAACGGCATCTCCTCGCCTCCCGGTTCACGGCCCTGCGAAGACGGTGGGCAGTGTGGCGTTCCCGGACTGATCGCGATTGCACAATCGACGACGGCATCAGTTTTCAACAACGCGGCCGTTCAAAATGGCGAGCTTGAGGCCGGTCTGGCAGGAGCTTATTCCACCCGTGACATGTATCTGGGCACTGGGAAATTTGAAGGTAAACCGCATCCGAAACTGCGCATCGTCGCGAACCTCTTCCCAGAAGATTTGCATCTGGTCCTGCCGAAAGGCGCATCAATCAACGACTTGAGCGATCTGGCTGGCAAACGTGTTGGTATCGCGCAAGCGGGTTCGGGCACACAAGTAGCTGTTCTACAAATGCTCGATGCTTGGGGTGTGAACCGTGACAACATGGAAGAGGCCGAGTTGAATAACAGCCAATCCGCTGAACGCCTCGCCGATGGTCAGATCGATGCCTATTTTTATGCCGCGGGCTGGCCCGTTGCTGCAATGGTACAGTTGTCATCGACCAAAGGCATGAGCCTGCATTCGTTCACTGAAGAAGATCTTGTCAAAATCAATGACATTGTTCCGACTTACATCCCATCCAAAATTCCAGGCGGCGTATATGAGGGCATCGACACTGATACGTTGACACCGGCCGTCTCTGCTTTGCTGGTCGTATCGTCTGATTTGTCCGAAGAACTGGTCTACGGATTGACGAAAGCGTTGTGGAACGACAATACGCGCAAGCTGCTCGACAACGGTCACGCAAAAGGCAAGCAGATCACTCTCGACACTGCACTTGATGGTGTCGAAGCCATTGGTGTGCCGCTGCATCCTGGCGCAGAAAAATTCTACAAAGAAGCGGGTCTTCTGAAGTAATCTCTACATTTGTGTAGGTCTAGGAAATCAGCGCGCGCCCCCTGTCGGGGGCGCCGCATTCTCTAAATGCGCGTAGCGCAAGCCAAAGGGCCCCTTCGCATGTCGGATACCAATCAACCTGACAACCATGAATTGACAGCTGAAGAGCTGGCCGCGATCGAAGAGAAATTTGATGAAGGGTCGGCCACACGCGCGGTTGGCCCGACGACCGGACAAATTTTGCGCGCAATTGCCCTTGTTTTTGCACTTTATCATTTCATAACAGCTGGTTTTGGCTTGCCCGCCGATCATTGGCATATGGGTTGGCATCTGTCGGGCCTTTTCATCCTCACTTACGCCTTCTTTCCCATCATTGGGATGAAGAGCCTTTTCGCGCGAAAAGCGAGCGCTTTTCGGATTGGCAATATCCCCCTCTACGACTTGGTTTTTATGGTTCTTGGCGTCATGTCGGCCCTTTATGTAGGTTTGGCGTGGCGTGGCGTCCCTGTCCTCGGGATCGAAGAGCAGACGTTCAGAATGGGAAACCCCAACAGCTATGACTTGTTCTTTGGCGTCGTTATTATTCTACTGGTCCTCGACAATGCGCGACGCACCTTGGGGTGGGTTCTCCCACTGATCATCAGCTTTTTCATTTGTTATGCTTTGTTGGGCCAATATTTCCCGGGCTTACTGAAACACCCTGGAGTCAATTTCCGCACTTTCGTGGCCTCGATGTATTTTCCTCAGGAGGGTATCTTCGGCGTCACCCTCTGGGTTGTCTCAACAATTGTGTTTCATTTCGTACTATTCGGGGTCATTGCGCAACGTACCGGTCTTGGGCAATTGTTCATTGACAATGCGACCATCTTGGCGGGGCGCTATACAGGCGGACCTGCCAAGGTTTCCGTCATCTCATCGGCGTTCTTTGGCACGATTTCTGGCTCCTCAGTTGCCAACACCGTCTCCACTGGCGCACTGACGATCCCAAACATGAAGCGTTTGGGGTATCCCAGTCACTTTGCAGGAGGAGTAGAAGCTGCCTCCTCAGCTGGCGGTCAAATCACGCCGCCTATCATGGGCGCTGCTGCCTTCATTATGGCAGAGTTTTTGGAGCTACCCTACACGACCATCATCATCGCAGCGATTTTTCCTGCACTACTGCATTATGTGGGCGTGTTTACCGTTGTTCACCTGATGGCTCGTAAGTTGGACCTCAAAGGCCTGACAAAAGAACAGCTTCCTAAGTTGAAGGCGGTCTGGCGCGAGGGCTGGGCCAACATTGTCCCTCTCATCGGATTGCTTGTTGTGTTGTTCGCTGGCTACACGCCATATATGTCGGCTTTTTGTGGCATTTCACTAGCAGTCATCGCAGGTATGTCGCGCATCAAAGAGCCGCCAACCTTGGTTTATGCAGCCGCATTCATAGCATTTGTTGTTTGGAAATACTTGGGCGGTGGGTTCGAACTGCCTATGGCGATGACACTTTGCATCATTGCTTCTATTGCCACACTCAACCCGCAAGAGCGCACGAAAATTCCTGAAATGGCAGCCTCAATTGAGCTTGCCGTCAAGTATGCCCTTGCTGTTGGGGCAGCCTCCGCCGCCGTGGGCATTGTTGTTGGCGTTATCAATACCACTGGGGTCGGCTTTCGCATCGGGTTTATGGTCACGCAAGGGGCTGGTAATCTGGCATCCGACTTGTTTGGCTTCTTGTCGCTTGGCGGCATCGTTGAGTGGTTTACAGTGCAAGACTTGCAACTGTTCATCTCACTCGTCTTCATTGCGGTCGCCTGTATCCTCATGGGGGCGGGCATTCCTACAACCGCGCTCTACATCATGCTGGTATCTGTCGCCCAACCAGCACTTGCACAGCTTGGCGTGCCACCCATCGCCAGCCATATGTTCGTGCTTTACTATGGTGTTGTGTCCGAGATTACTCCACCCGTTTGCACTTCTGCCTATGCAGCGGCGGCAATCGCCAATGCCAATCCGTTCCGAACTGGGCTCTCGGCCTTTTCGCTCGGCTTGGGCAAAGTTGTGGCTCCGATGGCGTTTGTCTACGCACCTGTACTGCTGATCGTGTCCTCAACCGGCTTTGATCTGTGGGAGTTTAGTTATACAGCGACCAGCTGCATTGCAGGTGTTATCGCCCTGTCGACAGCAGTTGTCGGATACTGGTTTGCACCGATGAATGCCATATCGCGCATCCTGATGGCCATCGCGGGACTGGTGTTTGTAGCACCTTCACTCAGCGCGGATTTGGTCGCACTTATCATCGCATCCCCCGTTATCGTCACGCAAATGCTTGCGCGCCGCTCAATCCCAAACCCTGCCTAAGCTCGATGGAGCAAAAGGTCACCATAATCGGCGCAGGCATCGTCGGCATTTGTTGTGCGTTGTCATTGCAAGAACGCGGCGTCAGCATTCGTTTGATTGATCGCGGTGCGCCGGGACAGGAAACCTCGTTTGGCAATGCAGGCGTCATCTCGCCGTGGTCAATTATCCCCCAAGCCATGCCAGGCATATGGAAATCAATCCCCAGCATGTTACTCAGCCGCAGTGGCCCATTGTCGGTGCAGCCATCCTTCTGGCCCAAAATGATTCCTTGGGGGCTTAAATTTCTTACTAAATCTGATGCGGCATCGGTACGCGAAGTATCTGATGCAATGGAAATACTCTGCCAACCTTCCATCAGACTCTATCGCCGCCACCTTGAAGGGACGGGACACGAAAACCTAATTATCGACAGCTGGTACATTCACGCCTTTCGAAACGCCCAAAAAGCAAACTTGCGTGATCTTGGATATGCTATCCGCCAGCAAAAAGGTGCGGAGATGGAGCTTATCGGCCAACAAGACCTAAAGCAGTTGGAACCCGCCCTCTCGTCAACCTTCAAAGCGGCTATTGTCATAAAAGGACAGGCACGCGCTTATGCGCCTGGGCGGATCGGTCAGGTTTTGGCCACAAAAGTCCGCGCGCAAGGTGGTGAAATCTTGCGTGCTGAGATCATGGGGGTATCAAAGACAGAGAGTGGTTGGTCAATTTCCACTAAAGAAAGCACGCTTGCAGCTGAAAAGATCGTCTTGGCGGCAGGCGTCTGGAGCGCGGCGCTTTTGAAGCCTCTAGGACTTAACCTACCCCTAGCTGCAGAGCGCGGCTATCATGTGGAATTCCCGAATGCACAAATTCAAGTGAACAATTCCATCATGGATATGGACGCGAAAATCGTTGCTAGTTCAATGGAGAACGGTGTCAGGATCGCGGGAAGTGCCGAATTTGCCGCCATTGATGCTGCGGCGGATCCGCGTAAGAAAGTGCTGCTGGCTCGCCAAGCGCGTGCAATGTTGCCAGATATTGATGTCACAGAGATGACGTCTTGGATGGGTCAACGCCCTTCCTTTCCTGACAGCTTGCCAGCACTTGGTGCAGTAACTGGGCAATCGGGCCTTTATGCAGCTTTTGGTCATTCGCACTACGGCCTGATGATGGCCCCTAAAACGGGCGATCTGATCGCCGATCTGGTGGCGGGCGTATCACCCAACATAGACCTTGGCGCATTTGACACGCGTCGGTTTCAATCCCGTAAAACCTAGGGGGGCACGATGGTAATCCACGCAGGCGGTGAGAATATCTGTGACACAATAATTGGCGTGCTGTGCCTTGAAAGCTATTTTCCAAAACCTCCCGGTCACATCAAGAACCCTTCAGGTCTGCCGTTTCCGGTACTCTACTAAATGATCAATGGGGTGACGGTCCCTGACTTGTTGAACAACCCATCACTTAAATTACTTGAGCCATTTTTGGCCGGCACAAAGCGGCTGATCTTCCCCCAATGAATTGGTCCATCCTATAAGCTAGTATTTGGAGGACTTAGAATGGCTATTAAACGTCACAAACCCGAAGAGATTGTCACAAAGCTGCGGCAGGTCGATGTGCTTGTCGGGCAGGGAATGGTGCGTGTTGATGCGATACGGCAGGTTAGTATCACAGAACAAACCTATTACCGTTGGCGCAAACAATATGGTGGCATGGGCACTGATCAGCTCAAAGAGTTGAAGAAGGTTCAAAAGGAAAATGAACAACTGCGCCGAGCTGTTGCTGATCTGACTTTGGACAAGCAGATACTGACGGAAGCTGCACGGGGAAACTTCTAAGCCCTTCACGTCGGCGCAAATGCATTGATCAAGTGCGTGACAGGTTTGGTGTCTCTGAACGCCGAGCCTGTCGTGTACTTGGTCAATTTCGCTC
>JBAUHS010000005.1:0-3547 GCA_049680405.1 Salaquimonas sp.
TTCAATGGGACCCATGATTGTACCAAAATAAGCTGGATCCCAATAAGAGACCGGGCTGCGGAACACCCAATCTGTGAGTGGCCAAAACTGTTGGCGAGCATCACTGTGATGGGTAAAAAAGTCCACAATCGCATGCGCCAACGCAGACCCTGCGAATGCGCTAATTGGAACATTGCGAAGCACGAGGCCAATGGCCAAAAGCACTCCCCAAACAAAGAAGCTATGATCAATAGAAAAAACTTCTTGCCAAGCTTTAGAAAAAAACAAAGTTTCAAACACTTCCTTTTGGGGAATGCCCGCAATACGCGTCGCGTATGTTACCATTATCAGCATAGGAAGGTCGGGTGCAATGCCGCCAGCGAAAGCGGCAATCAGAGATTTGGATTGATCGCGTTTTGCAAAAAATGCAGCTCCAATAATCATGTGTGTGGGTGTGTTCATATTACTCAGCGATGGCCCGTTTTTGTTCAAAATCAATCACAACATAGTGAGTTTTTGAAAGGAGAAAATTGAATGGATCTATATTCTAAGATCGTCAGGCTGTCTGTAATTTTATTATCAATGACATATGAGTTGATAGCCTTAAGACAATTCAAAAAAGCTGTTGAAAACACGCAATCACCTGAGCGGTTCGCGAAACGTTTGGTTAAACTTGGTCCCGTCTTTATCAAGCTTGGGCAGGTCTTAAGTACAAGGCCGGATCTACTGCCTGAAGCCTATATTGCACAACTAATTGAGTTCCAGGAAGGTGCCCCGTCGGTTGATTTTGATATTATCAAAGCTACTGTTGAAAAAGAACTGGGCAATCCCCTTACAACTATTTTTAAAAGCTTTGACACTATTCCGGTGGCTGCAGCCTCATTGGCTCAGGTTCACCGCGCAGAGCTTCACGATGGAACCTCGGTTGCTGTTAAAGTCCAGCGCCCTAATCTAAAATCACTTTTCATCCAAGATCTTAATGCTCTGGAGTTTGGCTTGAAATTGATGCAATTGATCGCGCCCAGCCGCATTCGGCGCACCAATTTAGCAGCCTTTTTGAATGAGTTTCGGCGGTATTCCATGGCTGAACTCGATTTTCGCAATGAAGCGAAAATGATGGATCGGTTTCGAAATGATCTGAAAGGTGAAAAAGGCTTAAATATTCCTAAAAACTACCAAGAACAAACCAGTGATCAAGTATTGACGATGGATTGGGTTGAAGGCATGCGACTGGAGGAAGCTGCTAATATGTTACCAAAGGAGCAAAAGAAAGCGCTTGTCGACTCCTTGATGTCGATGCTCTTAAAAATGTTTGTTTCCAATGGTCTTTTCCACGCTGACTTGCATCCAGGAAATATTGTCTTTCATAAGGATGGCAGCTTTACACTTCTCGATTTTGGTATGTATGGCGAGTTGAGTTCGACACAACGGGATCACTTTGTTTTATACTGGTTGGCAGTGGCACAGCATCAAACACGGCGTGCTTTTCATCATTTCAGTGTACAGACTGAAGCCTTGCCGAAATCTGATTTACTTGGTTTTCGTGCTCGCTTTGAGTCGCTGGCTGAAACTTTTTATTCCTCACCTTCACGAGAGGTAAGTTTAGCCCGAGTGTATCTCGAGATGATGCAAGCAGGTTACAATAGTGGTTTTATTTTCCCCGCGTCTTTAATGCTGCATGCAAAAGCTCTCACTACCGCTGAGGCACTTTTTTTCGTATTGGTTCCTGATGCGCGGTTTGATGATTTATCCCGCCCATTCATTTCCCGGGAAGCCGCACTTCGGTTTGCTAGCGTAAATCCGATTATGCGCGCAACCCAAATAATACCCGAACTCTTTCTCCTGGGTACACTTCCCCCAGCAGATGCAATTGATCGCGAATGGGACCGTTCTGCAACGCGTTCTATGAGCATAGAAGTTCTACTTGCGCTTACTTCAGGTGGGCAGGAAATAGGACGTACAGCGCTAACAACACTGTTCACCCAATTTGCCCGTTTGCATTTCAAGGATGAGACTGACGAAATTATCACGGAGGCGTGGTCGATCTATGCCGAGCTTGAACGGGATGTGCCTCTTGCGCAAAATACAGGTGCGATTTTAACTACCCATTTGGCCGCGCTGACATTAGCTCTACATCGAACCCTAATGCAAAGAGGCTGGTCTGAGACGGAGAGTCAGAAGCAAATCTACAAGTTAGGGTGGGATATTTACCAACGGATGGCCGAACTTCCCATAGAGTTAGCCAAGACAATTACATCCAGCCCGGAAAAGCGCATGCGTATAGCTACCGATGCCTTTCGTCGATTTCCATTTGGTACGCCTGCATATGCTTGGCGTGATGTAGCAACAGATGCTGATATCGTTGGTTTTGATTGCACCAAATGTCCGGTGGCTGAATTTTTTTCCAATCACGATGCCTCAGATCTCTGCACCGCAACTTGGTGCGAACTCGATTTTCCACTGGCTGAAAAATGGGGCGGACGTCTCGAGCGATCAAAAACCATTGCTGGTGGTCATGACCATTGCGATTTCCGATGGCATTTAGCTCCATCTATAGCGCAAGCCAAAAAGAGTAGCTGATATCGTCAAGTAATACCTATCATGGTCGACCAATAGCAAAGAATGAAATTAACAGAGTAAAAAAGGCGTATCAAAATGCAACAAAACCATAGCAATCAAAATAATAAAGAAGGTTCAATTACGCTTGGCGGCGCAGTTGCGATGGGAACTGGTGTGATGATTGGAGCAGGCATTTTTGCGCTGACTGGGCAAATTGCTCAGCTTGCAGGACCGCTTTTCCCTTTAGCATTTATCGTTGGTGCCATTATCACCAGTTTCAGTGCCTATAGCTATATTCGTATGTCAAATGCATGGCCATCTTCAGGCGGGATCGCGATGATTTTGCAAAAATGCTATGGTCCAGGGGCAATCGCTGCGGGTGCCTCGCTTTTAATGGCCCTGAGCATGGTCATCGCTGAGAGCTTGGTTGCAAGAACATTCGCGACTTATGTACTTCGACCATTTGATGTAACTGGCGGGCCTTTAATACCTGCGCTTGCCGTTGCCGTTATTTTATTTGCTTTCTTAGTCAATATTGCTGGCAATCGATCGGTCGGACTTTTCTCGCTGGTTATGGCAGGGTTAAAAATTGGTGGTATTGCACTATTCGGTATTGCAGCTCTTTGGTCTAGTGGTTTTCAGTTTACAGCTGCCTCTCAGACCAGTCAAACATTCAGCGTTACAGGGTTCATAGCCTCTGTTGCACTCGCGATTCTCGCATTCAAAGGGTTTACCACTATCACCAATAGTGGTGGAGAAGTCACGAATCCGCACAAGAATGTGGGTAGAGCGATCGTGATCTCAATCGCTATATGTGTAGTGGTCTATTTGCTGGTAGCCTTCGGTGTAGGATCCAGCTTAACGATCGATCAAATAATTGCCGCTCGAGACTACTCTCTTGCAGAAGCAGCAGAACCTGCATTGGGTCAAACAGGCTTTTATCTAACTGTTGTACTAGCAGCTGTAGCAACGGCCTCCGGTGTTTTGGCAAGCGTTTTTGCAGTATCTC
>JBAUHS010000006.1:0-45058 GCA_049680405.1 Salaquimonas sp.
GATTTTGTGAAGATATTCGATCAACAAATCGCGCTTGTAAGGCCCTTGGCCGATCAGCGTTTCAACCCGCGCGGTATCCTCCGGGTTAAGCACGCGACCTTTAGGGAAAGCCAGCTTTTTCCAGGCAAGATCCTCATTTCGGCTTCCGCCGTTACCCTTAGGCATGGTTTTGTCGATATGGTTCACTCTACCTCCAAGCGCTCTTTAAGAAACGAGAGCGGACAAATTGCTTGAGTATTTTTATGGAAACAGGCTGCAACGTAAAGTCAATTCCTGACGTATGCAGCCTGCACCCTTATTTAGATAAGCAAAGCTTAGAACAGACCTTCAATTTCACCTGCTTCATTCAGCATGATCACTTCTGCGCTTGGGACTTTTGGAAGGCCCGGCATGGTCATGATCTCACCGCAAATTACGACGATGAACCCAGCACCAGCGGCAAGTCGCACTTCACGAACCGGAACTGAGTGACCAATTGGAGCGCCCCGGCGGTTTGGATCGGTTGTAAATGAGTATTGGGTCTTGGCCATACATACTGGAAGATGGCCATATCCCGCCTCTTCCCAGACTTTCAACTGATCGCGGATAGATTTATCCGCCATCACTTCATCAGCGCGATAGATGCGCTTTGCAATTGTTTCGATCTTTTTGAACAATGGCATTTCATCTGGATAAAGCGGCGCAAACTGCGCTGAGCCGCTGTCGATCATCTCGACAACCTTGTTGGCAAGATCTTTTGTGCCTTTGGAACCTTGAGCCCAGTGTTTGCAAAGAATTGCCTCTGCGCCCAGGCTTTTCACATATTCCTTCACCGCTTTGATTTCAGCAGCGGTATCCGTGACGAAGTGATTGATCGCGACAACAGCAGGAACGCCAAACTGTTTGATGTTTTCAATGTGTCGGCCAAGGTTATCGCAGCCGGCTTTTACAGCATCCACATTTTCAGCGCCTAGATCAGCTTTCGCGACGCCGCCATTCATCTTCATCGCGCGGACGGTTGCAACAATAACAACTGCAGAAGGAGCAATACCTGCCTTGCGGCATTTGATGTTCAGGAATTTTTCTGCGCCAAGGTCTGCACCAAAGCCTGCTTCCGTCACGACATAATCAGCAAGTTTCAGAGCAGTTTTTGTTGCCACAACAGAATTGCAGCCATGGGCGATATTCGCGAATGGACCACCATGGACAAATGCCGGATTGTTTTCCAGCGTCTGAACCAGGTTCGGCTGCATCGCATCTTTCAGCAATACAGTCATTGCGCCATCAGCCTTGATATCGCGGCAATAAACCGGTGTTTTATCACGGCGATAGGCTACGATGATGTCGCCAAGGCGTTTTTGAAGGTCTTCCAAGTCCATTGCGAGACAAAGAATCGCCATCACTTCAGAAGCAACAGTTATGTCAAAGCCCGCTTCGCGCGGGAAACCATTTGCCACACCGCCGAGGCTTGCAACAACCTGGCGCAATGCGCGGTCGTTCATATCCATAACACGGCGCCATACGACCCGGCGAATGTCAATCTCAAGAGAGTTGCCCCAATAAATGTGATTGTCGATCATTGCTGACAATAGATTGTGCGCGGAAGTGATCGCGTGGAAGTCACCCGTGAAATGCAGGTTCATATCTTCCATTGGGACGATTTGTGCGTAACCACCGCCCGCTGCGCCGCCCTTCATGCCGAAGCATGGACCGAGGGATGCTTCACGGATACAGACCATTGCCTTTTTGCCGATCGCATTGAGGCCATCGCCCAGGCCAACCGTTGTGGTCGTCTTGCCTTCACCAGCAGGTGTCGGGTTGATGGCAGTCACTAGGATCAATTTGCCGTCTTTTTTCTTTGCTTGTTTGGCAATGAAAGCTGCAGATACCTTGGCCTTGTCGTGACCGTATGGAACCAGATCCTTTTCAGGGATCCCCAATTTTTTTCCAATCTCCTGGATCGGGCGCTTTTTAGCGGCGCGAGCGATTTCGATATCGGTCTTAAACTTAGCCATATTACAATTTCTCCAAATTCGGGCTAAATACTAGTAATGCCCGACAATTCCAGTTGTATGGGTTTCACCACATCATTCCGAGCGCAGATTGCCTGAAAACGTCACTTTAAGATAATGAAACGAAGAGCGCATCTTCTATTTTAAAGTCAAAAGGAACTTTCTCACTTTTTATATCCCAAAAAAGACATTTGATTTTACAATTCGGACAAGTCGTACTTTCTATTGAAAAAACCTGATATTTTTTTACTCTTATTCATATTTCCATGGGCGCAAAAAAACCCAGGGTCATGTTTCCATGCCTTGGGCTTGTTAAAGTTACGCATGTGAATTTAGAGACGATCACCAGGTTCCGGTATTCTTCATTGAAGACCATGGCTCTTGGGGCGGCAAGGCATCACCTTCCTGAAGCAACTCAATTGAGACACCATCAGGTGAAACAACAAACGCCATATTGCCATCACGCGGTGGTCGATTGATTACCACGCCCGCATCCATCAGTTTCTGGCAGGTCTGATAGATGTTGTCGACTTTATAGGCCAGGTGACCGAAATTGCGACCGCCGGAATATTCTTCAACCTTGCCATTTTCATCAGGCCAATTGTAGGTCAATTCGAGTTCTGGCGAACGGTGTTCACGGGCATGGGCAGCATCCTTTGCTGCAGCAAGAAAAATCAGCGTGAAGCGCCCAGCCTCACTTTCAAACCGGCGCGTCTCAATCAACCCCATCTTGTTGCAATAAAAATCCAAGGATTCCTCGATATCGTGAATGCGAACCATGGTGTGTAAAAATCTCATCAAACTTCCTCGTTATTTTTTGGCTCTCTGAACCATAGGGTATAAATTTTCAAATTACAGCTTGAAACGGCAGATCATTCTTCGTTCCAAATGATATCAGCACGAAATGGGTCAAATGACTGCCTCCTCCGAAAAAGGCTCGTTTCTTTCAATTCTAGCAAAGGAAAACGGCATCAGATCAAGCTCACGAAACTCACCATAAAGTACCAACTCCGATATCCCGCGACCTACAGCTGGCGATTGTTGAAAGCCATGGCCCGAGAAGCCATTGGCGAAAATGAAATTGGTTACTCTTGAATGAGGCCCCAAGATCGCATTTTGATCCAGTATATTATATGCGTAGTGTCCCACCCAGGAGTTGACCAGTTTGATTGCCTCAAACTGAGGGATTCGGTTCGCAAGAACCGGCCAGACCTTTTCTTCCCATATGGAATGATCCGACTCGAAATCATCAAAATCCACGGCCAAGTCAATGTCAGGTTTGCAACCAGCCAGATAGTTCGCGCCATCGGTGCGCATGTGTATTCCGGTTGGATCAATGGTAAGGGGCAAGTCCCGATCCAGCGGTTTTTCGGCCGTGAAAACAAATGTGTAGCGCTTGCGGGGCTCTACCGGCAGTTCAATCCCGGCCATTTTAGCGGTTCTTGCAGCCCTCGGCCCTGATGCATTGATCAATTTACCGCAGGAAACAACCTCGCCTGACTTCAAGACTATGCTGTCAGCATTGTCCTTAGTGGTATTAAGATTGATCGCAACGACTTCATTGTGAATATATTCAGCGCCATGCTCGCGGGCGGATCGCTTCCACCAGTCGAACAAGGTATTGCCGTCAAAATAACCTTCATCGATTCGATTATGGTTGGCTCCAATGATGTCATCCAGTTGATAAAATGGATAGTCGCGGGCGATTTCATCGCGGGTCAGGTGCTTTGTCCCTGCACCACACGCTGCTTGAATTTTTTGCGCCTGCTTTAATGTTGAGACAAACTCCTCATTGTCGGCCAGATACAAATAGCCAAAACTTTGAAGCGGTACATCGGGAACACGCGGATCCTTACCCATATAGTTCCGAAAATTCTTGACGAAATCCGCAGCAAATTGGGAAATTCTTACATTGATTTCCCGGGAGAATTGTTGACGCATACAGCTATTGGTATGGGCGGTTGAGCAAAACTCATAAGTCGGGTCTTTCTCCACTACCAGTAATGATCCGTTGAAATCCGGATTACTGGACAGGAACCATGCTATCGAGGACCCGATCATCGCTCCACCGATAATTATGACATCATAACTGGTTTTTCGAGGGGCGATCATAGGAGAATCCTGAATATGGAAATTACACTGTAAAGCTATGGTCTAGTCCGCTGTCCAGCCACCATCGATAAGCAGGGATGTTCCGGTTATGAGAGACGATGCATCACAGGCCAAAAACAATACGGCCCCCATAATGTCCTCAATTTCACCAATGCGGCCCAGTTTGATTTTTTCTTCCAGCCATTTGACCCGCTCCGGATTGTCAAAAGTGGATTTGGTCATCGGTGTACGGATAAAAGTCGGGCAGACTGTATTGACGCGAATACCATGGGCAGCCAGTTCAATGGCCGACGCTTTGGTAACACCCTCAATCCCGAATTTACTGCCGCAATAGACCGAGCGATCAATACCGCCCACATGACCCATCTGGCTGGAAGTGTGAATGATTGATCCTTTGATGCCGGCAGCGATCATTGCCTTTGCAACGGACTGGGCAACGAAAAAAGCAGCTTTCAGATTGAGATCTGTGATCATGTCAAAGTTATCTGGCGTCACATCAACATAAGGAAGCGGCGAGTTTGTTCCCGCATTATTGAACAAAACATCAAACGGGCCGTACTCACTGATTGCATGGTTTACGGCAGAAATATCGCCAACATCCATTGATATTCCTTCTGCGGAATAACCAGCGCTGCGAACTTCCTCCGCTGCGGCCTCAATTTCTTGTTTGTTGCGGGCGGCCATCACCACATGAGCTCCTGCCTCTGCTAATGCAACGGCTCCTCCAAGTCCGATGCCTCTTGAAGCCCCGGTAACCAGCGCGCGCTTGCCATCAAGTCTGAAGGATGGAGTTTTAGGAAGTGTCATGGATTAAAGCTCTTTCGTTTTGAAATTTAAACCATAGGTATTATGGAAATTTCAAACGGGCGCAAGAGACCCAATTCGGCAATCAGGATGCATATCTGTTCGGCGCCAAACAACAAATGCATATGGGATCATAGATAGGCAGTATCATGAAAAATGATTGGCTGGAGTGGTAGGAGTCGAACCTACGATACACGCTACCAAAAAGCGTTGCCTTACCACTTGGCTACACTCCAACAATCGAGCACCCCTATACAAAAGGTATTCACCATTCGCAAGGCTCGAAATCAGGAATTTGCAGAGAATATTTCAACTCGCCCGATAAACTGGCAATTAAATGCAAAATTCACCGAACTGCAAATAAGGGATCGCCAATGCACCCGGGACAATAACTATAGCGACTCCTCCCAAAGCATCTACAGTTCCATCTCACCAGAGCATTGACGACCGTCTTTTTGATCGCAGAAAATCACTCATTCGTCCAGTAAGATTCAGCATATCTTGCGAGTTTTCTTGGCTAACCCCGTGAAATTTACAGGTTTTTGCAAAATTGACAGGTTGGGCTTTTCATCAGGCTCGTCAAGAAGCGCGTATAAGATCAGCGGCTCTTTCTGCAATCATGATGGTCGGTGCATTGGTGTTGCCACCGATCAAGGTTGGCATAACAGACGCATCCACGACCCGTAGGCCCTGGATACCAGGCACTTTTAGATGCGAATCAACTACTGCGTTGACATCCTCTCCCATCTTGCAGGTTCCAACGGGATGATAAATCGTGTCTGCGCGAGCACGAATATCTTGAGCCAGTTCCGCATCGCTTTCATCGCCGCGAAGATAAAGCTCCTTATGACGGTATGGTTCGAAGGCATCACTGGAAAGAATATCCCGCGTCAGCTTTGCGCCTTTGACCAACAGCTCAAGGTCGCGTTCATCGGACAAATAGTTTGGATCGATTAGCGGCGCGGCAAGTGGATCAGCACTTTGAAGCGAAACGGCTCCGCGCGAAAAAGGCCTCAAAACGCAGACATGGCAGGAGTAACCATAGCCCAAATGCATCTTGCGGGTATGATCATCCACTAGGGCCGGAACGAAATGCAATTGAATATCCGGGTTTGAAAGAGACGGATCGGTTTTCAAGAAGCCGCCAGATTCTGCAAAGGTGGTCGACAATATACTAGGGTGGCCCTTGCGCCAATTCATGATTGCCTTGGTGATATTGAACATGCCCTGCAAGCCGATGCCGAACAGGCTTTTATCTTTCGACTTGTTGAGGAAAACAAAATCGAGATGGTCCTGAAGATTCTTGCCAACGCCGGGAAGATGCTTTCGGCATTTTATGCCATGGCTGGCCAATTCGTCCTTATCACCAATACCTGACAATAGCAGCAGTTGTGGGGAATTGAAGGCTCCACCGCACAAGATGACCTCCCTTGTCGCTCTTACGGTCCGCTTTTGCTTCTTTTGCAAGACATCCACACCTGTGGCCTTGTCACCCTCAAAGAGAATTTTGGTGGCTCTTGTTGCAGTCATCACATGAAGGTTTTTGCGATCCATCACCGGGTGTAAATAGGCCGCTGCAGCTGAACATCGTTCGCCCTGCCTTCCGTCTTCATGAAATTGCGTTACCTGATAATACCCAACCCCTTCCTGGGAAGGTCCGTTGAAATCATCATTTACAGGAATTTGCAACTCGCTTGCAGCGGCCAGCAGTGCTTCGTTGATCGGCATTGGGGCGCGTGGATTGGAAACCTGCAACGGACCTTCGCCGCCATGAAGCCCGTCGCTACCCATCACATTGGCCTCTGACTTCTTGAAATAGGGCAAGACATCTTTCCATCCCCACCCTATGGCTCCGCCTCTTTCCCAGGCATCATAATCGTCCGCAACACCGCGCACATACAGCATTGCGTTGATGGCGCTGGAGCCGCCCAAGGCCTTACCTCTTGGCTGGAAGCCCTTGCGTCCATTCAGCCCTTTTTGGGGTGTAGTGCTGAAAGCCCAGTTATTGATGCCAAGCAACCCGCGCAGGAATACCGCTGCACCCACGGGAACACGGATCATCAGATCCTTGCCCTCGCCTCCAGCTTCAATCAGACAGACATTTACATTTGGAACTTCGCTCAAACGCGCAGCAAGAACGCATCCTGCAGAACCGCCGCCGACGATTACATAATCAAATTCCATAGTCTCCTCCCATATTTGAAATCAATAAATGCCCAATTTCTCAACAAATTCAAACACGCATTGAAACCTCCAAGCGTCAATGATACGCAATTGGCTTGTTTTAAGGTAACAGGAGTTCCCAATGCGTTTTGAAGGTACCAAATCTTACGTGGCAGCAGACGACCTAACGGTGGCAGTTAACGCGGCCATTACCTTGGAGCGTCCACTGCTAGTAAAAGGAGAACCCGGTACCGGAAAAACCGAACTTGCCAAACAGATCTCCGAAAGCCTCGGCCTTCGGTTCATTGAATGGAATGTCAAATCAACTACCAAAGCCCAGCAAGGCTTATATGAATATGATGCCGTTTCGCGGTTGCGGGACAGTCAGTTGGGTGATGACAGGGTCAATGACGTAAAAAATTACATCCGCAAGGGCAAATTGTGGGAAGCCTTTGAAGCGGACAAAAAGGTAGTCTTGCTAATTGATGAGGTCGACAAAGCGGACATCGAGTTTCCAAATGACCTTTTGCAGGAACTCGACAAAATGGCCTTCCATGTCTACGAAACGAACGAAACCATCAGCGCCAAAAATCGGCCGATTGTGATCATCACATCGAATAATGAAAAGGAATTGCCAGATGCGTTTTTGCGCCGTTGCTTTTTCCATTATATCAGGTTTCCTGAGGCGGATGTTTTAAGCCAGATCATTGATGTGCACTATCCGGGAATCAAGAAAAAGCTGGTCGAGCAGGCACTGACCCAGTTTTATGAAATCAGGGAAACGCCGGGCTTGAAGAAAAAGCCGTCGACTTCGGAAGCGCTTGATTGGATCCGACTGCTTGTGGCTGAAGATATTGATCCATCTGATTTGCGCGGCAACGCTAAAGATGCACTGCCACGTCTCCATGGCGCCTTGCTCAAAAACGAGCAGGATGTGCATCTGTTTGAGCGCTTGGCCTTTTTGGCAAGGCAAAGGGGCGGTTAATTGAATTGACCTGACGGCCAATATTGATCTAAGAATAAATCCGTGGTGATTTGCCAGCCCTTTTTGGGGCCAGCCAGCTTGCAGCCACGTTAAACAAGTCGCTAAAAGGGCTGTCTGAAACACAGACAAGTAACCGGTAGCGATTTCGTAACCGGTTTTTTTGTGTCAGATTTTTAGAGATTAACATGCCCATTCGAATTCCAGATAAACTGCCAGCGCGCGAAACTCTCATCAAAGAAGGCGTGATGGTAATGGATGAAACCGTTGCTGTTCGTCAGGACATTCGTCCCATGCGCATTGGGCTACTCAATTTGATGCCGAATAAAGTTCGCACCGAAACACAGATCGCCCGCCTAATCGGTTCATCGCCCCTGCAGGTTGAACTGACCCTTGTGCGGATTGGTGGCCACAAGGCAAAAAATACTTCCGAAGAACATTTGATAGACTTTTACAATACCTGGGATGAAATCAAGGATCAGAAGTTTGACGGGTTTATCATCACTGGCGCGCCAATCGAGACCCTGCCCTTTGAAGAGGTAACCTATTGGACTGAGCTTCAACAGATTCTTGACTGGACAAAAACCAATGTTCATTCAAGTTTTTTCATCTGCTGGGGCGCCATGGCGGCAATCAACCATTTTCATGGCGTTCGCAAGTATACCCTCGATAAGAAAGCCTTCGGCGTTTACCGCCACCGTAATCTGGCTCCTTCATCCCCCTATCTTGCAGGGTTTTCTGATGATTTTTCCATTCCCGTTTCCCGCTGGACAGAAATGCGCTCCAGCGACATCAAGCCTGTTCCGGGGCTGGAACTGCTAATGGATTCTGACGTTACAGGCCCCTGTCTCATCGCGGAAGAAGAAGGCAATCGGCTCTACATATTCAACCATATCGAATATGACTCCACTTCTCTGAAGGAAGAATACGACAGGGATATTTCTACTGACGTACCAATAGAGGTTCCGCACAATTATTATCCTGCGGACAATCCGCAAATGCCACCGCAAAACCGTTGGCGATCCCATGCGCATTTGTTGTTCGGTAACTGGATCAACCGGATGTATCAGACCACGCCCTATGATTTGGACGATATCGGGAAATAAATAGTTTTGATGCCATATTGCAAAGAGCTCGTTGAGAGGCATAATCGCGTTCCATGTTCATTCCATTCTTTCTCCAATTGAAACAAGCAAAAATTCCCGTATCCTTGCGGGAGTATCTTACCCTGCTTGAAGCAATGGAAGCCGGATTGGTTACCTATGACGTTGAAGGGTTTTATCACCTGGCCCGCTCGGCATTGGTCAAAGATGAGCGCAATCTTGATCGCTTCGACAAGGTGTTCTCCGAATTCTTCAAAGGACTTGAGGCTGTTGCCGGTAGCGACGAAATTGATCGGGTCGATTTGCCCGAGGAATGGCTAAAAAAACTAGCGGAAAAAAACCTTTCTGAAGAGGACAAGAAGCTGATTGAATCCATGGGCGGGTTTGAAAAGCTGATGGAGACACTTCGCGAGCGCTTGAAAGAACAGCACAAGCGCCATCAGGGCGGCTCCAAAATGATTGGTACGGCCGGAACCTCCCCTTTTGGAGCGTATGGGTATAATCCCGAGGGCGTGCGCATCGGTCAGAACGAAAGCCGCCACCGCAAAGCAGTGAAAGTCTGGGATCAGCGTAATTTCAAAAACCTGGATGATAGCGTTGAGCTGGGCACTCGAAACATCAAGGTCGCATTGAAGCGCTTACGGCGCTGGGTTCGCCAGGGCGCTCATGAAGAACTTGATCTGGATGGAACCATCCGCGCAACGGCAGAGCATGGTTATCTGGATGTCAAAACAAGGCCGGAACGGCACAATGCTGTTAAGGTCCTGCTGTTCCTCGATGTTGGCGGCTCCATGGACGATCATGTGAAAGTAGTGGAAGAGCTCTTCTCAGCGGCGCGGAGCGAATTGAAGCATCTGGAATATTTCTATTTTCACAATTGCCTTTATGAGGGTGTTTGGAAGAACAACCAGCGACGCCATACAGAAGTCATTCCGACTTTTGATGTACTGCATAAATATGGCCACGACTACAAAGTGATTTTTGTCGGAGACGCTGCCATGAGTCCTTATGAAATTGCCTATCGTGGCGGTGCAGTAGAGCACTGGAATGAAGAACCCGGCGAGGTTTGGCTCCGCAGGATTCTTGATCAATGGCGCAATGCTGTGTGGATAAATCCGATACAGGAACGGGCGTGGAACTATACCCAGTCGACCCAGATGATCCGCAAATTATTTGGCGAGAGAATGTTCCCGCTGACGCTTGCTGGCCTTGAAGGCGCAATGAAAGAACTCTCACACTAGGGTCTGCCCCCTAATTGAGTCCAGCCCCTAATGAAAAACCCGGAAAGCGAGAAAGCTGTCCGGGTCTTTCAAATCAATTATTTGGTAGCTTATTTCGCCACCAGTTTACCAATCGCAGGAACCGCCAAAGCAGCAATTGCGATTTTCACGAAGTCTGCGAGGAAATACTGGCTGATGACTGCATAGGCAGTTGCGCCACCAAGAGTTGTGCCTGTTTTTGCAGAAACAAACATGAAGCCAAGCCAGATGAAGCCAAGGGCGAAGCAAGCAATATCAGCAACAACCATGGTTCCAAATAGTTTGATTGGGTTTTTTGCCCAACCTTTGTCAGCGGCAAAACCAACCAGTGCGGCAATTACGACAAATCCGAGCAAGAAGCCGGCTGTCGGACCAGCAAAATAAGCAGGGCCTGCGAGTGGGCCGGCGAATACGGGCGTACCGACAAATCCAGCGGCGAGATAGGCAAGAATAGTCGAAACGCCGAGACGCGAACCATAGGCAGCGGCGATGCCCATAACTGCCAAGGTTTGCAGGGTCATCGGCACCGGCCAGAAAGGAACCTGGATTTTTGCTGAAAGCGCCAATGTGGCGACCCCAAGTGCGATCAACAAAGCATACTGAATGGCTTTGGCATTGGACCCGCTGAAAACGCTTGGCGCGATAGCGAGGCTGTTGTTGGTCGAAATCATAAGAAGTTCCTCATTAGTGTTATCAATCTGATTAATTCAGTTAGTTCCTTGTATGTTTTTGGGGTTTTGCAATCAAGTAAAACTATGCAAACTATGTGGAAAGTTCACTCAATTTGGTACAGAATTATTATGAGCAGCATTCCGTTTCGAGCTGAGTTTGAACCCAGACATGGCGAAGCAATCGACATTGCAGCCGGCGTACAGCGGATAACAGCCCCCAATGCTGGCGCGTTCACTTTTCACGGCACGAATAGCTATATTGTCGGTAAAAAGGAAGTTGCTGTTATTGACCCCGGGCCTGTCGATGAGAGCGGACATTATCAGTCTTTGCTGAAAGCCCTGAGGGGTAAAACGGTAAGCCATATTCTGGTAACCCATACTCATATTGATCATTCTCCCCTTTCCATGATGCTGTCAAAAGAAACCGGAGCGCCGATCTATGCGCAGGGCCCTCATCGCGCAGCCCGCGAACTACATCTGGGTGAAATTAACGCGCTTGATGCCTCCGGCGACAAGGACTTTCAACCTGATCATATTCTGTCTCATGGTGATGTTATTGAAGGAAACGGTTTTGCCTTAGAGGCTGTGTTCACGCCTGGCCATACGGCAAATCACATGGCCTTTGCCCTTAACGAAAGCAAGTTTCTTTTTTCAGGAGACCATGTGATGGCTTGGGCAACTTCAATTGTCGCGCCACCGGACGGGAACATGGCGCAATATATGGAATCACTCAACACCCTGTTGAAGCGTGAAGAAACGACATATTTTCCTGGCCATGGCGGACGCCTCAACAAAGCGAAAGAATTCGTTCGCGGTTTGAGAGCTCACAGAAAGATGCGTGAGACAGCAGTTTTGCACCGGATTCGTCAAGGGGACCGCACGATACAGGACATGGTTGCTGTTATTTACAAAGAGACCGACAAGCGTCTTCATGGCGCTGCGGCCTTGTCTGTGTTTGCGCATATCGAGGACCTTTTGGCGCGAGACGCCATTAGAACCGAGGGCGTGCCATCATTGCTGTCGCGTTATGAGCCGATAGGCTGACAAACACTAAGTGGCCTCAATTTAGTTCAGACTCTAGTTTGAAATTTCCAAAACATGCCATAATCTACTGCCATTAGTATGTTGAAACTATTTTTCCCGTGTAACGTAAAGCTGAATGAGACACGACAAACCGCTTTGAGGAGATGAAAATGACGCTTACCGCGCAGACGATGAGAGCTATCGCGCTTTCAACCGCTTTGGTAATTCCCGGCTTTGCTGTTGCTGCCGGTGGTGGAACAACAACCCCAACGCCAAAGCCAAAACCCGCTGCGATCTGTCTTAAAAAAGGCGAGGTTTTTAACAAGGAAACCAAAAAATGCGAGAAGAAGGAAGCCGTTCTGGACCAGGACAGCCTTTTCGAAAGCGGCCGTGAGTTCGCCTATGCAGGGCAATATGAGAAAGCTATCGAAATCCTGTCTTATGCCCCTGACCAGTTAGACGCGCGGATTTTGAACATGAAAGGCTTCTCCCATCGTAAACTAGGCCAAATCGAAAAGGGTATGGCTTACTACAAACACTCGATCGCAATCGATCCGCAATATGCTTTGGTGCGTGAGTATTATGGCGAAGCGCTACTACAAATCGGCGACTTGGCCGCGGCTCAAGAGCAACTCAAGCAAATCAAACAAATATGCCAGTCCAGTGATTGTGAGCCATACACGCAGCTTCACGCCGCTATTACGGACTTTGAGATGGGTTTAACACCAGAGCAGCGCGCCCCTACTGACCGCTGGTAATCAGGATAATCAGACTTCGCCGGCTAGTCCGGCGAGGGCCGCATCGAGAGCTTCCAAAAGCTGCGAAATGTTTTTGGCATTGCTACCGAAATCATGACGCCCCCAAACACTGGCCGACCTCACGTCCACCAACGTACCTTCATTTTCTGACGTTAGCCGCACTACAATATAGGAAGGCAATTTCATAAAGAAGGACTTTGCCTGAGCCTGGACAATTATGTCCTGCACGCCGTCTTCGCCAGTTGTCTGCAAGATCGCTGCAAGTTCATCCGGATCTCCGGCAAGCTCATCATTGTCAGTCTCTTTTGGGCTGTCGATATTTTCCCCATCCGGTAAATCATCATTGTTTACGGCGGGCTCACTTGCAGGTTCGGGCTCGGCCACCGGAATATTGATGCCTGCCTGAACGCTCCATCCCCATTGCTTCAGGATTTCAACAAGGCTTGTTACCACTCTTTCCGGCGGCGCATTATAGCGTCTTGCGACAAGTTCGGGATAGCTGGAAACAATCTGTCTCGAAGCATAATCATCATAGACCGTGCTTTCACTTTCAGCGGACGCAAGCCCCTCAATCGGCTTTATGAAAAGCGGAGTGTTGATAACATCAGTTGAGACATCATTCACCTGAGGTTTTTCTATGGCATTGACCAATTGAAAGCCGAACGGGATGAGCAGCAAAATCGAAAGCACGATACCATTTACGGTTGCCCGCCCGCCCTTGTATCCTTTTTCCCAAAGATCTGCAGCGGCACGAATTCCAAATACCAGACTTGCCAAAACCATGCCTATGCCGAATGCGATAAGCCAAAAAGCCTGGACTGTGGTTATGCTGGAATTTCTATGAAGAAAAATAGTCAGAATAAAAAATGGAACGGCGATGATGGCCAAACGAAAGCACCACATTGCTGCAATCGACTTTCTTCGCTCATAAAACCCGGCCAATATTCTACTCCTGGATCAATTTTGATAATCTGAGCCCCAAAGGAACGCTTACGCCATTGAGCAGTCAAACCTGCCCGGTGATTAAATGAACATTGCCTGCCGTTCAATATGAATAATCATAGAACAAGTTTGACTGCATATACAGTGCGAAATTCCATACAGTTTCAAAGGTTTTACGCCTGTTTGGTATCCATGAGATAGCCTTAGCCTTCCTCTCATTCAAACTATGTTTCCAATGGCGGAAATAAGTGAAGCCGCCGCCATTTTTCGACCGTAGATTTGCCACGACCGCCTCCTATCCATGGGAAAACAGGGAGAAAAAAATGACAACCAACACGAATGTTCATTCAATTTCGGAATATCCGAAACCCGCAAGGCAATTGAAAAAATCAATCAACCAATTGAAGGCAGTCTTGGAGGATGATTTTAATGGCGATGACTTTGTTGCCGAGGCGCGAAAAGCTGCGAAGGGTTTTAAATCCCGTTTCCTCTTTGAGTTTCCAGTGGTTCTGATCGATCAGGATTGGGAAAAAGCCGTTGCTATTCTGGCACCAACAAAGGATGGTTATCAAATAGTCTTCTTGTTGTTCAGACAGAAAGATACAGAGATCAGCGTGATCGAAGCAAAGAACGCACCCCAAACCCTTGTGAGTTTTGCCTGTTCTTTCGCCAATATACTAACCGTGCTTCCAACCAGTGAAACACAGGCTATTCAATAAGCCATTCACACTTATGATTTCATATTGCGATATTTGATGGTTGCCTGGGCTGCGGCTAGGCGCGCAATCGGCACCCTGAACGGCGAGCATGAAACATAGTCAAGCCCGATGCTCTCGCAAAAATGTACTGAGTCCGGGTCGCCGCCATGTTCGCCGCAAATGCCTAATTTCAAGTCAGGTTTTGTCTGGCGCCCACGCTCGGTGGCAATTCGCATCAAATCTCCTACACCATCCAAATCCAGTGAGATAAATGGATCCCGATCAACAATGCCCTTGGCTTCATAGGTCGGAATAAACTGGGTCGCATCATCGCGCGAAATACCAAAAGTTGTTTGGGTCAAATCGTTCGTGCCGAATGAGAAGAATTCTGCGGCCTCAGCAATATCCCCTGCCCTGATACAGGCCCGGGGTAACTCCATCATGGTTCCCACTTGATACTCGATCTCTTCGCCATATTCCTCGGAGACTTGTCTGGCTACCTTATCAATCGTCGCTTTCACGTAATCCAATTCGCGCATCAAGCTGACTAGTGGCACCATGATTTCAGGTATCACCTTGCTGCCTGTGCGCCTTCCAGCTTCAATTGACGCTTCAAAAATGGCTCGAGCCTGCATTTCGGCGATCTCCGGATAAGAGATCAACAGACGACAACCCCGATGGCCCAGCATGGGGTTGAATTCATGAAGCAGGTTTTCACTGGTTTTCAGCTTGTCAGAATCGATGCCCATACTATGGGCGACCATGATTATATCGCTCTCATCATGAGGCAAGAATTCGTGCAATGGCGGATCGAGCAGACGAATCGTTACAGGCATTCCAGCCATGATTTCAAACAGCTCGATAAAATCATTACGCTGCATTGGTAGCAATTTAGCCAAAGCTATTCGGCGTGCTTCTTCAGATTCAGCGATGATCATTTCACGTACAGGACGAATGCGATCTTCTTCAAAAAACATATGTTCGGTTCGGCAAAGCCCTATGCCTTCGGCGCCGAAAAAGTGCGCGGCCTTTGCTTCTTTTGGAGTGTCGGAATTCGTGCGCACTTTCATGCGGCGGATTTCATCAGCCCATTGCATGATGGTACCAAAAGCGCCGGAAAGTTCCGGCTGTTGCATGTCCACACGACCTGCCAAAACCTGCCCCTTGCCGCCATCAACAGTAATGATATCACCTTTTTTGAATACCCGCCCCTTGGCGGATAATTCATTGCGGTGATAATCAACCTTGATCATCCCGGCACCGGAAACGCAGGGCTTGCCCATACCGCGAGCAACAACTGCTGCATGACTTGTCATGCCGCCGCGCTGGGTCAAAATTCCCGTTGCCGAATTCATTCCATGAATATCTTCCGGGCTTGTTTCTACCCGGACCAAAATCACGTCCCGACCCTGAAGTTTAAGTGTTTCGACTTCATCCGGATTAAAAACGATCTCGCCAGTTGCAGCGCCCGGTGACGCAGGAAGGCCATTTGCGATTACATCTCTTATCGCACCATCTGCGATGGTAGGGTGAAGCAATTGGTCCAGAGAACCAGGATCAACGGCACACACGGCTTGTTCTTTTGTAATGATACCGTCTTGCGCCATTTCCACAGCAATTCGCATCGCCGCCTTGGCCGTACGTTTGCCAGAGCGGGTTTGCAGCATCCAGAGTTTGCCCTGCTCAATGGTGAACTCAATATCCTGAAGGTCGTGAAAATGCTTTTCCAGTTTGTTGGCAATTTCCACCAAAGTGGCAAACGCCTCCGGCATCAATTTTTCCAGAGACGGCCGGTCAGAGCCTGCTGCAATTCTGGAAGCCTCGGTCAAATCCTGCGGCGTACGAATTCCCGCAACTACATCCTCTCCCTGGGCATTTACCAAAAACTCGCCATAAAGTGCATTTTCGCCAGTGGATGGATTGCGCGTAAAGGCCACACCCGTTGCGGAGTCATTATCCTTGTTTCCGAACACCATTGCCTGAATGGTTACCGATGTACCCCAGTCAGACGGAATACGATTAATGCTGCGATAGACCACTGCCCGCTGGTTCATCCAGGATGCGATGACGCCTTTGATCGCTCCCATCAATTGCTCATGGGGGTCTTGCGGAAAAGGCTCTTCCAGTTCCTTTTCGATCAGGGCTTTGTAAAGCCCGATAATTTCCAGCCAGTCGTCAGCCGTCAGATCCGTATCGTTTTCCAGATTTCTGACAGCCTTGGCATCGTCAAGAATTTCCTCGAATACACCCTGATCAATGCCCAGAACAACATCGCTATACATCTGGATAAAGCGCCGATAACTGTCATAGGCAAATCGTCGATCACCTGTTTCCTTGGCCAGCATCTCGGTTGTCACATCGTTCAAACCAAGATTGAGTACCGTGTCCATCATGCCTGGCATGGAGGCTCTTGAACCGGAGCGAACAGAAAGCAAAGCAGGCATTTTGGAACTGCCGAACTTACGCTTCAACAGTTTCTCAAATTTGGCTAAAGCTGATTTGAGTTGCTTTTCAAGATCAGCAGGCAGGGACTTGTTGTTTTTGTAATAATAATTGCAGACTTCAGTGGTGATGGTGAAGCCAGGTGGCACCGGAAGTCCAAGCGCGGACATTTCCGCCAGATTGGCGCCCTTACCGCCAAGCAGCGCAGTCAGAGAGGCATCCCCTTCGGCAACGCCGTCTCCAAATGTATAAATCCACTTTGCCATATTGGCGCAGCCTCCAGCCTGCTTTAATCCAGCCCATAAATGCCGCAATGCGGCAGCAAAAAGCAAGGACCAAATTTAGTTTTACAGGGAGGCATTGTCGCGCTTAGTACCAAAATCAACTTATCGCTTGGCTACAAACACCTTATTAACCCGCATCGCGGATTTTTTCAGCTTGCTGAAGGTCCACAGAAACCAGTTGACTGACACCGCGTTCGGCCATGGTAACCCCGAACAAACGGTTCATTCGAGCCATTGTAATCGGGTTATGCGTAATGATCACAAAACGTGTATCGGTTGATGAGGCCATTTCGTCCATCAGGTTACAAAACCGCTCGACATTGTGATCATCCAATGGTGCGTCGACCTCATCGAGTACGCAAATGGGTGCCGGATTGGTCAGGAATACGGCGAATATCAGTGCCATCGCTGTCAGGGCCTGCTCACCACCAGACAAAAGCGTCATGGTTTGCGGCTTCTTGCCTGGAGGGCGAGCCAGAATTTCCAAACCAGCTTCAAGCGGATCGTCCGACTCAATCAGTTGCAACTCGGCTGTTCCGCCGCCAAACAGATGCGTGAATAATCGCTTGAATTGATCATTGACCACATCAAACGCTTCCAGCAAACGCTCGCGGCCTTCCTTGTTCAAACTGCCAATTCCAGAACGCAGGCGTCGAATAGCTTCGATTAGATCATCACGCTCGGCAATCAAGGCATCGCGCTGCTCGGAAATTTCAGTCTGCTCGAAGTCTGCGCGAAGGTTCACAGCACCCAGTCTTTCACGCTCGGCCTTTAGCTTTTCCAGTTTGCCTTCAAGAGTGGAAAGCGCCGGAAACTCCGCACCGTCTTCCATTTCCGCAATCGCCAGAGCCTCGTGAGGCTGGCATTCCATTTCTTCAATGATACGCGCTTCAACTTCATCGCGGCGCTCATTGGCAGCATTCAGGCGCTCTTCTGCCCGGGCACTTGCTTCACGGGCCTCGGACAGGGCAACAATCGTGTCCTTGGCCAGCTTGTCTGCCACAGCAAGATTGGACTCTGCTTCGGCCAATACATCAGCGGCTTCCTTGCGAACCTGTTCAGCAGTTTCCACCTGGCGCACCAATTCGCGGCGTTTGTCATCAACCTGATCGGGAGTATCTTCGATGCCGGCAAGTTCAATGGCGGTCATTTCCTTGCGTTTAGTAAGTTGCGCGATTTGCTTGGACGCATTTTCCACGCGACGCTGCCAGGTTTCGCGCTCAACCTTGATCGTCTCTAGGCGGCGGCCACGCGCCTCCGCTTCGCGGGACAGACCTTCAAATTCAGCGCGAATCTCAGCCATTGCCGCACGGTCCTGGGCAACTTCGGTACGAAGATTGCCCAATTCAGCTTCCAGCGAACTGACATCGCCGACATTCGACAATTGCGCTTCGGCATCACTCAATGCGGCAAAGGCTTCTTGAGCATCCGTCGACAACCGGTTTTTCGCTTCTTCAAGTGCAGATTTTCTGGAAGTGAACTGACTTGCGGCGCGTTCTGCGGTGCTGATTTCGTCGCGAACATCGCTCAATTCTTTTTGAGACGTGCGCCAGTTTTCACGCATTGTGCGGGTGTTTTCAGCGGCCGAAGCACTGGCTGTTTTTGCCACTTCGTAAGTCTGCTCACCAGCCCGCAATTCCTTGGTCGCGGCTATCGCTTCCTGATCAAGTTCAGCCAAACGGTTTTTCTGAGCAAGCCTTTGAGCCGCCGCTGTCGGGGCTTCACTGGATGCCTGAAAACCATCCCAGCGCCATAGGTCGCCTTCGATGGAAACCAGCCTTTGCCCTTGCTTCAACGAAGCCTGAAGCTGCTTTCCTGCGGATGCCTCGATAATACCAATCTGGGAAAGTCTTCTTGATAACTCCGCTGGCGCTTTGACCACATCGGCGAGCGTTTTTACCCCTCCGGGCAAGGCCAGGCCATCAAAATTGCCATCAATGGTCTGCCAGCGAACCGGGGCGGCCTGATTTGTGGAGACGTCAAGATCTTCCCCCAAAGCTGCGCCAAGCGCTTTTTCAAAGCCGGGCTCAACCTTGATGCTTTCAACCACAGCGGCAAAAAGATCCTGACCGCCCTGATTGAGAATACGATTAAGCGTTCTGGCTTCGGTTTCTATTGAACCCAGTTTTTCGCGAAGCGTTGCCAGGGGCGCGCGAAGCTCCTGTTCTTTTTGAACGGCCTCTTCAGCGGACTTTTCTGCGGCCAGTAAATCACTTTCCGCATCAGCTACCCGTTTTTCCAAAAGATCGGCGCGATTGCGAATGTCTTCATGGCCGGCAAATTGCTGGATTTGAGCAACAACCTCTGCAAGCTCGCGGTCAACACGCTCCATCTGCTCGGTCACACGGCGGCGGCGGTCCGCCGAATCCTTGATGTTTCGTTCCAAGAGAGACTTCTTCGTGGTCTCTTCAGCTACTTTCGAGGTCAAATCGCCCAAAGCCTTTTCGCTCAATCCAAGCTTGTTGGCAGCTTCTTCCAGCCTTCTTTTTGATGCAGCTTCGGTCTCCGTTACCAAATTCGATTGACGGTTCAACTCTGCTTCTTCATCATCAAGACGCTTCAGCATATCGGTGTTTTCAGACACCATCGCTTCTTCCCGTGAAGCATCCTGCTGCAATTGAGCGATCCGGTTTTCAAGTTCCTGCTTGCGCTTTGCAAGACGCTCGATTTCTTCATCAACCTGATTGCGGGCGATAGTGATACGTTGCAGGCTTGCAGCGGCTTTTGCCTCAGCCTCGCGCAAGGCTGGCATGCGGTGAAACAAAATGCCTTGGGCCTTGGCAGCTTCCGTTTGAATTTGCGCCCGTTCACCAACCATTTTGGTTGCTTCAGACAATTTGCTTTCAGCTTCTGCCTCGGCGGTTTTTGCTGCACTCCAGCGAAGGTGAAACGCTAAACCGCTGGATTTGCGAATATCATCAGAGATAGCTCGATAACGGTTTGCCTGGCGGGCCTGGCGTTTCAAACTATCCAGTTGGCTGTCAAACTGGCCTATTACGTCTTCCAGACGTTCCAGATTTGCGTCTGCAGCCCGCAAGCGCAGTTCCGCATCATGGCGACGGGAATGAAGCCCGGATATGCCGGCAGCTTCTTCCAGCAAAGCCCTTCGTGCCTGTGGTTTTGCGGAAATCAATTCTCCAATACGCCCCTGCCCAACCATGGAAGGCGATCTTGCACCCGTAGAGGCATCAGCAAACAGCAATTGCACATCCTTGGCGCGGACATCTTTTCCGTTGATGCGATAGACCGAGCCGGATTCACGTTCGATACGGCGGGTGATTTGCAGCTCATCAGCATCATTGAATGCGGCAGGTGCTTTGCGGTCTGAGTTATCGAGAAAAAGGCCCACTTCGGCTGAATTTCTGGAAGGCCGATTGCCGGACCCGGAGAAAATCACATCATCCATGCCAGAGGCACGCATGTTCTTGTAGGAGTTTTCGCCCATCACCCAGCGAAGCGCCTCAACAAGATTGGATTTACCGCATCCGTTGGGTCCAACAACACCCGTCAAACCGGATTCAATCATGAACTCGGTTGGTTCCACAAAGGATTTAAAGCCCAAGAGGCGGAGCTTGTTGAACTTCATAGGGCACCTGCATGAAGTCTGGTTTGAGCGGTCAAACGGCCCATATGTTTGAACTCGCGCGCACTATTTTGCCCACGACATTCAACCCAAGTGTCAAAGGAGGTTTTCGATAGCCTCTGACAAACCTTCAACAGATATTGCACCACTGTATTTTTCGCCGTTGATAAAGAAGGAAGGCGTCGAATTGACACCATACACTTCAGCCGCTTTTTTCCGTGTAGAATTTACATTGTCGAGTAGCTCTTGATTTTTCAAGCACACCTCGAAGCTCTCCTGTGTAAAACCTGCTAATTTGGCGATTTGAAGGAGCGGAGGTCGCGGATCTTCGGCTCTTGCCCATACGCTTTGTTGTTTGAACAGCACGTCAATCATTGGAAAGAAGAAGTCTTCTTCTGCACATCTTGCCAGCATTGAGGCCGCATAGGCACGCGGATCAAGCGGGAATTCGCGGAAAATCATCTTCACCTTGCCAGTTTCGATGAATTTTTCCTTGATTGAAGGAAGAATGCTCTCATGAAAGTTTGCGCAATGAGGGCAAGTCATCGAAGCATATTCTATGATGGTAACCGGCGCATCATCTTTACCCAGAAAAACATCAGGCAAAGGGCCTGCTTCCATCACGCCGGAAGCGCTTTGGGCCTTTGCAGGGGTAATCATTTCCAGCGGGCGGCCTGATCCCAACCACCAAGCGGAAGCTCCAGTAGCGAAAATGGCACCACTTGATAGCAGTAGATTGCGACGCGTTGCTTTCATTTCAAACTCCTGATTCATTCCTAGGATTAATTGAGGCTTTTTCCTGCTTACTTCAAGTGTTTTCGAATGAAAACAGACAAGGCACTCAACAATTTGTGTACACAAAGCATATGATGCTTTTGCTGAACCTGATATGAACCGCGCTACTGGAAATTATGTTCCTTTGCGGGTTTTAGCCCGTGAAATGACACCATGTCCGAATTTTTCGAGCGACATGCGTAGTTTTGGATCCTCGATTTGTTCCAAAACAGCTTTGAGACGCTCTTCATCCTTGGCATTAAGACGAACTGTCGCAGCTTGTTTGGGCTTCGGCTTTTTAATTGGCTTTTGTACCAGTTTGATCTTGTTGATAGCCTCAAAGCCAAAGAAGAAATTGACTCTTTCAAGAGTTTGATCAGTTTCATGTTGAAAAAACAGCGCCTTTGTCCCGTCACAGGCAACAACCAGTGTTCCGGCTTTAAAAGGCTCCGCATCACTCATTCTTTTGGGCCAAAGAATTTTCTCAGGAAGCGTGAAATCGGCATAGCTGGGGCCGACAATATCATCCCAACCGGCAAGCAGGTCCAAGCTCATTCCGCTACGTCTTTTCACTACATCGCTCAGAATTCCTGATACCAAATCAGAAACATGCTTTGCTTTTGTCCGTTGCCACGGCAAAACGGGCAAATCGTTCTGACTATTATCTTTATCACTTGATGACACGGTGGCTTGCCTTGAATTGCAGTTTGAGTGCTACAGGTGCTAGCAACAATAATGATGTTCACTGCCCTAAATGAGTTTGACCAATCTACCATGCCCAGCACAAAAACCAAATCGCCAAACATCGCCGTGGATTTGCTGGATTGGTATGACCGACATGCGCGGGTATTGCCCTGGCGGGTACCACCAAAACAAAGCAAAGATGGGCTACGCCCGGACCCTTATCATATCTGGCTATCAGAAGTCATGTTGCAGCAAACCCAAGTGGCAACGGTTCGCGACTACTATCTGAAATTTCTCCGGTATTGGCCTAGTATCGAAGACTTGGCAAAGGCAGAACCAGACGATGTGATGAAGGCCTGGGCCGGACTTGGATATTATTCCAGAGCCCGCAATCTGAAGAAATGCGCCGAAATGGTCGCGGGCCAACTCAACGGAAATTTTCCTTCCAGAATAGATGAGTTGAAAAAACTGCCGGGGATTGGGGAGTATACCTCAGCGGCCATTGCTTCGATTGCCTTTGGAAAACCCGTTCCGGTTGTTGACGGTAATATCGAGCGAGTGATGACGCGGCTTCACCGGATTGATAAACCCGTCAGAGAAGCCAAGGAAATCATCAAAACGCTGGTTGCTGATATATTGCCGAAAGACCGACCGGGTGATTTCGCCCAATCCATGATGGACTTGGGGGCAACCCTTTGCACACCAAAAAACCCTGCCTGCTCGCTTTGTCCAATAAACCAGTCATGCAACGCCTTTGCAGCCGGTGACATGGAGCTTTATCCGGTGAAAGTGCCTAAACAAGAGAGGCCGACCCGAAAAGGAGCAGCCTTTGTCATTCAAAACGCCAAGGGCCAGATATTGCTGCGCAAACGCGCGGACAAAGGCCTCCTTGGCGGGATGAGTGAGGTTCCCGGAACGGTCTGGACCGCCCGAATTGATGGTCAAACCGGGTTAGAAGCCCTTCCATTCTTGGGCAAATGGCAACATTGCGGGATAGCGCGGCACAGTTTCACGCATTTCCATCTGGAATTGGAGGTCTGGCATTTACAGGACGTTAGCAGGGCAATTGATGAGGGCTGGTGGTCTGATATGGATCAATTGTCCGGAGAGGCTTTGCCAACCGTGATGAGAAAAGTAATAATTTTGGCTTTGCCTGATGCATTTAAAGGAAATTCTTGATGGCAGAAATCAAGCACTATGTTTTCGATATTGGCAGTGTTCTGATTCACTATGATCCGGAGATTCCTTTCAAGGCGATTATCCCCGATGATAAAGAGCGAAAATGGTTTTTTGAAAATGTCTGCACATCGGCCTGGAACATTGAACAAGACCGGGGGCGTAGTTGGGAACAAGCCGAAGCTCTGCTGATTGCTGACCACCCAGCCTATGAAACGCAAATAAAGGCCTTCCGCGCCAACTGGTACTCAATGGTTCCACACCATTATCCAAAGAGCGTTGCCATATTGGAAACACTGATTGAGCAAGGCGAGGATGTTACCCTTCTTACCAATTTTGCTGCGGACACATTTCGCGAAGCTCAAGAAATCTTTCCATTTCTGAAACGCTCCAGAGGTGTCACGGTTTCCGGCGAAGTGCAACTCATCAAACCCGACCCGAAGATTTTCGAGGTGCATGTTGAATCTTTTGGCCTTGAACCGACAGAAACTTTTTTCATTGATGATAACAAAGCCAATGTGAAAGCTGCAAATGAAGCGGGGTGGAATGCCATGTGGTTTGAATCGCCGGAGCAGTTTGAAACAGATTTCAAAAAGCTAAGGTCAGGACTCGTCAATTTGCATTAAATCAGTCCTGACCCTAGTTCAAACAAAATAAGGCGACCCTGTTTGGATCGCCTTACAATTGAAAAGCTGCAACTGAATTGCGCTTTTTTGCCTGGTTCAGGGGCAGTACTTACACGCCGGCGGTCAACACCTCAGCGCGATATTTCTTTCGAATTTCGTCGATTTGCAGCAGTTTACCATCCGCTTCATAATGCCAAAATGTCCAACCATTGCATGCGTCAAGGCTTTGTACTTTCGCGCCCATCCGGTGAATAGACGCGCTCTCGCCATCCATTTCCAAAGAACCGTCAAGGCGAACGGTTGCCTTCCAGCGCTTCTTTGTGTCTGTAAGGATTGTGCCAGCTTCGAGCATTCCGGTTTCGATCAACGCGCCAAAAGCTACCCGAGGCTCAGCACGTTTGCTGGTTGTTACTGCCAGAGTTGGCTTATCGATCACTTCAACGGCTGCTATCCGGGCTGTTGCCGCATCAATGTAATCCTGCTGACGTTCAATCCCGACAAAATTCCGGCCCAGACGTTTGGCAACAGCACCGGTGGTACCGGTTCCAAAAAACGGATCAAGGACCACATCGCCAGGCTTTGTTGAGGACATCAGCACCCGGTGCAGAAGCGCTTCCGGTTTTTGGGTTGGATGGACTTTGCTACCTTCTTCATTTTTGAGGCGCTCACCGCCATTGCAAATTGGGAACAGCCAGTCGGACCGCATTTGCACTTCGTCATTGGCCATTTTCATGGCGTCATAATTGAAGGTGTATTGCTTGGCATTCTGATCACGCGAAGCCCAGATCATGGTCTCGTGGGCATTTGTGAACCGACGGCCGCGAAAATTCGGCATTGGATTGGTTTTGCGCCAGATCACATCATTCAGCATCCAGTATCCGAGATCCTGCAAAACAGTCCCAACACGAAAAATATTGTGATAGGAGCCGATGACCCAGATTGTGCCATTTGGCTTGAGCACACGGCGGGCAGCAAGGAGCCAGGCTCTCGTGAAAGCATCATAGGCCGCAAAATCTGAAAACTTGTCCCAGTCATCGTCCACCGCATCTACCATGGATTGGTCCGGGCGGTGAAGATTGCCTTCCAATTGAAGATTGTAGGGCGGATCAGCAAAGATCACATCTACCGAATTTTCAGGAAGCTTTTCCAGGGCAGCGACGCAATCCCCTTTGATGATGGAATTCATCCATTCGGGTTTATTTGCATTCTTGTTGCCTGCACGTCCGTTGAACTTTTCATTTGGACGTATGTCGGCCAGACTCAATACACTCATGGCTCACCTGTACTAAAAAACTAATCAGGCTCGTATGGTTACTGAACAGGGTTAAGGAAGAGTTGATTGAGTGAATAAAATTGAAATTTAATTTTTGTCGCCAGTGAAATAGGCCTACTCAGTGTCGTAGGGGCCCTCGTCATAGCCCACATAAATGATGACATTTTCATTCTCGGGAATTGGGAAAGAAATATTGCCATCAACATAGGAGAAAGTGCCGGTTGTATTGCCCGGATCAATGGTGGCGGGAACCTGATGAAGCTGGCTGTAAAGCACTTCATCGCCGCGTGTAACAGCCACTCTGATTGGCATTTGAAAGCTGCCGGGCTGGCCTTTCGGTCCGGTCAAATAACGACCTCTGGCCCCAACCCGGATATTGATATTCGGTCCGGCACGGTTACATTCGCGTGCCACTTCGCTTATCGAGGCGCGGTATAAAAGCTGTGAATTTGCGCCCTCATCGCCTGATTTTATGCCCTTTGGATAAACATTATAGGTTTCTGTTCCGGCACGGATCACTGTTTTTGGACAGTAAGCACGAGGGTCCTGAATCTTGTCCGGCTGAGGCACACTGGCCATCTGTTCATTGGTTGAAGTGTTCGGCGTCACGTTCAATGCATCATCAACGGTATTGGTTCCGGATGAATTACAAGATGCCAAAAACAGACTCAAGCCAATCAAGCTAAACCCATTGATCAGATTTTTTTTGAGGCTATTTGAGTTCATCGTAAAACCATTTTTCCAGTTAGTTCGCATTATTTATCCACACTTATCAATACACGCCAATACGCGTTTGATCCAATTTTCGAGGGTTCTATAACAGCTTGTAGACCAAAATGCGAAGTCGTGAAAAAGAAACTTGTTCAATCTGTGAGAAAAATCGGGTGAACCGCATATTTGCCCCCTCCACAAACCAGCCGATGATTGCAGTGAGGCGCTTAAGTGGCTACAAGGCGCTCATAAATCAGCTTAGGGCAATGGCCCCAATATTGAGCTTCCCCATTATTTCTGATGGCATTTTGATGTCGCAGATAAGTGAGACTTGAAATGCAATATGTCAGCACCCGGGGCAAAGCCCCTCAATTAGACTTCAATGATGTCCTGTTGCAGGGATTGGCGCGGGATGGCGGACTATATGTTCCAACCGAATGGCCACAACTTGACAAAAAGACCATCGCCGAAATGGCTGGCAAGCCCTATGCAGAAATTGCCAAAACAGTTCTTACACCATTTGTTCAAGATCAAATCAGTGTGGGTGCATTTCACAAGATGATTGATGAAGCATATGGCACTTTCCGCCATGACGCAGTGACCCCACTGGTTCAGGTTGGGGCAAACCAGTTTATTCTTGAATTGTTTCATGGCCCCACAATGGCGTTTAAAGATGTGGCCATGCAGTTGCTATCGCGTCTGATGGACCATGTGCTGGCCAAGAAAAATGAACGGGCTACCATTATTGGCGCGACATCCGGAGATACAGGAGGGGCTGCGATTGACGCCTTCAAAGGCAAAAACAACACAGAAATGTTTATACTGTTTCCTGATGGCCGGGTTTCGGATGTCCAGCGCAAACAGATGACAACGGTCAAGGATGATGCGGTGCATCCACTAGCCGTCAAAGGAAACTTTGATGATTGCCAGGCCTTGGTCAAGGCGTTGTTCAACGATCACGCATTTCGCGATGAGGTTCAGCTATCGGGTGTAAATTCGATCAACTGGGCCCGAATCATGGCACAGATCGTCTATTATTTCGTTGCAGCAACTGCGCTTGGCGCGCCCTATCGGAAAATTTCATTCAGCGTTCCCACCGGAAATTTCGGGGATATTTTTGCAGGATATGTCGCCAAAAAAATGGGCCTTCCCATTGATAACCTGATCATCGCAACTAACAGCAATGATATTCTGACCCGTTGTATGGAGACCATGCGATATGAAGTGACGGGAGTTTCTCCTACAATCTCCCCATCAATGGATATTCAGGTATCTTCGAATTTTGAAAGGCTACTGTTTACGGCTAGTGACCGCGACGGTGACGAGGTCGGGCGGATGATGGAAAACCTCAAACAATCGGGCAGTTTTTCAATTCGCCAGAAAGCGTTTGAGGTAATCACCTCGGAGTTTTCCGCCGGGCGATGCAATGAGGCACAGACAGCCGCAGAGATCAAAAACACATTTGCAAAGACCGGATATCTCCTCGATCCGCACACGGCCGTCGGCCTGAAAGTGGCGCGAGAGCATGAAAAGGCTGGCGTACCGATGGTCACGCTTGCAACGGCTCACCCGGCGAAATTCCCCGATGCTGTGAAAGCTGCCTGCGGGATTCATCCAGCGCTGCCAATCTGGCAGGGCGACCTGATGGAGCGCGAAGAGCATTTTGAAGTGATCGCAAACGATGAAATCGCTCTCAAGAAGCTGATTAAAGGCGTTATCTCTGCCAAATAGTCCATTTGCCCCATTTTTCTTTAGAAAAACATTGTCATTAAGGCCTGCCTGCTATTACCGTGGTATTTCCACGGGAGGGAACTGATAAGTAATGAGTATAGAGGTCACTAAGCTTGCAAACGGGGTAACCGTAGCATTGAACCACATGCCGCATTTGGAGACGGTTGCATTTGGCACCTGGGTCAAAGCCGGCGCCCGTAATGAAAACCTGAACGAGCATGGAATTGCCCACCTTTTGGAACATATGGCGTTCAAGGGAACCAAACAGCGCAGCGCTCGACAAATCGTCGAACAAATCGAAGATGTTGGCGGCGATATCAATGCGTCGACCAGCGTTGAGATGACCGCATATAACGCGCGTATGATGGCTGAAGACATTGATATCGGCATGGAAGTTATCCATGATATTTTGAGCAATTCTGTCTTTGAAGACAAAGAATTGAAGCGCGAAAAGCATGTGATCCTGCAGGAAATCGGTGCGGCCAATGATATGCCGGACGATCTGGTATTTGATGCTTTTCAAAACGCAGCCTATGGCGGACAGCCAATTGGGCGACCAATTTTGGGAACGCCCGAAACGGTAAACGGGTTTTCAAAAAACCATCTCGATAATTACCTGAGCAAACACTATCGCGCACCCAACATGATTATCTCCGCTGCGGGCAAGATTGATAGTGACAGCCTTTTGAAGAAAATCGAAAATCTTTATGCCGACTACAGCCCGGAACTGACTGAAGCCTCTGCCCCCGCACAATATGTAGGCGGAACAGCGCTGATCGAACGCGAAACAACCGAGACGCAGATCGTTTTGGGTTTTGAAGGGCGTGCTTATCAGGCAAAAGATTTTTACGCATCGCAATTGCTCTCTATGATTTTGGGCGGAGGAATGTCTTCGCGACTCTTTCAGGAAATTCGCGAAAAACACGGTTATTGCTATTCGATTTTTGCTTTTCACTGGGCGTTTTCAGATACGGGCGTTTTTGGTATCAATGCCGCGACGGGTGACGAGGATTTACCCAAGATCATGCCGCTGATCATTGATGAATTGAAACGTGCTGCGGACGATATTTCCACCGAGGAAGCAGACAGAGCGCGGGCGCAAATTCGCTCCGGCCTGATGATGAGTATGGAAAGCCCTGCCGCACGAGCTGGAACCATAGCCCGTCAACTGATGCTGTTTGGCCGCGTGATTTCAAATCAGGAATTGATGGAGCGGCTGGAAGCTATTTCGGCTGAACGTCTTCGGGATTTGGCAGGACGCCTGTTCAGCGAAAGCACGCCAACTCTATCAGTTGTTGGTAGCGTGAACAAAATCATGGATTATGATGCGATTGCAAATGCACTTGGAGCTAGAAACGTAAAGGCTGCCGAATAGGTTTGCGGTCAAACAATGGTGGGAAACTCCTGCAATTAGTGCTTTTTCAGAGGCCTGTTTGAGAGTATACAGACCAAAATCCTAGCAAAGACGGGTCAATTGAAAAAAACACTTATCCATATTTCCAGATATTCGATCTCGTGCTTGCTCATAATAATCTCATTAGCGTTGAGTATGAGGGCCGCCCAGGCTGTAGAGCCTGTCAGCGTATCAAAAGAACTCAAAGCAATTGATATTTCCAACACTGGTGATTGGTATCGCGGTGTTGATGGCGGCTTGAAAGTATCCACGGCACCTGATCGTGACGGTATTGTTCGTCGGGTTGAGATCAGACCCAAGAACTCTACCGGCAATGCCAATTGGTATGTGTTTGCGCTGGCCAATGATACTTCCGAGCAGATTGACCGTCTGATCGTTGCGCCGCATTACCGGATGGTCAATGCGGGCGTGATCTGGCCTGATCTTGATTCAATTCGTATTGAGGCAATTACGCCAAGCGAGGGATTCTCCCTTGAAGCGCAAGAAGACCGGGAATCGGATGTCTTTCTCATCACCTTGAACCCCGGCGCAGTGATCACACTGATTGCGGAATTGAAAACCAACAAGCTCCCTCGTCTCGTTCTGTGGGAACCCTCAGCCTATAAGGACACCATCAACAGCCTGACTTTGTATCGCGGCATTGTCCTTGGCATTTCCGGCCTATTGGCAGTATTCCTGACGATCCTGTTTGTGGTCAAGGGAACGGCAATATTTCCGGCAACTGCGGCACTCGCATGGAGCGTCCTTGCCTATGTCTGTGTTGATTTCGGGTTTTGGGACAAAGTGGTTTCCATTTCCCAGACAAGCGAACCGATTTGGCGTTCGGGAACCGAAGTCTTGCTCGCCATCAGTCTCTTGTTATTTGTATACGCCTATTTGCGGCTAAACCGCTGGAACAGAAACTATACCTTCATCGTGGTAGGTTGGCTTTTGTCCCTCGCCATTTTACTGGGCGTTGTTCTATTCGACCCTGCGGTGGCAGCAGGCCTTGCCCGACTTTCTTTTGCCGCCACCGTCGCTGCAGCCAGTTTTGTGATTATCCATCTGGCGTTGAAGCGCGATGACCGGGCTATCATGTTGATCCCGATCTGGTTGCTGACCATTGCATGGCTGTTTGGATGCTGGCTGACGGTTACTGGTCGTTTGTCAAATGACATCATTCAACCTGCCCTTGGCGGCGGCCTAGTATTGATTGTCCTTTTGATCGCATTTACGATTTTGCAGAACGCCTTTTCCGGCGGCGCTCTTGCCCAAGGCCTGGTGAGTGACGCCGAGCGGCAGGCACTGGCACTTGCCGGTTCAGGCGATGTGTTGTGGGATTGGGAAACCGGGCGAGATGCAATTTTCACAGGCCCTGGCCTTGCGGAAACTCTTGGTATCTCACCGAAGCAAATCAACGGCCCGCTGCAAAAGATGCGAAATCTCATTCATCCGAATGATCGCGAAAGATTTCAATCCACTCTTGAGAGCATTCTTGAGCACAAACGCGGGCGAATTTCCCAGTCATTCAGGATATGCGGAGATGACGGACATTATCATTGGTTTCGCTTGAAGGCCCGTCCGATGATCGGTGCAGATGGCGGTGTCATGCGATGCATTGGCACGCTGACTGATATTACCGACTCCAAAAATGCGGAAATTCGTCTGCTGCAGGATGCGGTGCGCGATAATCTAACCGGACTGGAAAATCGTGAATTGTTCGAAAATCGCCTTGATATGGCGATGAAACTAGCCGGACGCGGTTTAGCTGTTCGCCCGTCTGTTTTTTACATCAATATCGATGAGTTTCGCGCCTATAATTCAAGGGTAGGCTTTGCAGTCGGCGACACGATTTTGCTGACCGTTGCTAGAAGGGTCAGCCGTTTGCTTGGTGAAGGTGACGCGATTGCCCGCCTTGGCGGCGACCAATTCGCCATCATGTTGTTGTCTGAAAATGAACCGGACCGTATCGCCTCCTTTGCCGATACCATCCGCACAACCTTGCGGGCTCCAATTGATTTTGCCGATCAGAAAATCAAACTGACTGCGTCGATCGGGATTGCTACCTGGACCAAAGATCAAACACGGCCAGACCTTTTGATCAGAGATGCGGAACTTGCAACACTTCATGCCAAGCGTTTGGGCGGCGACCGGATAGAGCCTTTCCGCCCGGCCTTCAGAACAGGCAAGGACGACACGACCATTTTAGTGGATGATCTGAAAATCGCGCTGGAGCGCGGCTTGATCAAAGTCGTCTATCAACCCATTGTCAGCCTAAGGGATAGCTCGACAATCGGGTTTGAAGCTCTGGTCCGCTGGGAGCATAACAAACTTGGGATGATTTCCCCGGCAGACTTCGTCCCTATTGCGGAAAGTTCAGGATTGATCGACCAATTGGGCGTCTATGTTCTGACACGTGCCATTCGTGACTTTAACGAAATTCACGCGCTGCATCCGGATGTGAAACCTTTCGTCAGCGTCAATGTTTCGAGCCGCCAATTGCTGCAGGACGATTTCGTCAAGGACATAGAGAAAATTCTTGAAACTGAAAGATTTGAACCGGCAAATCTGAAGCTGGAAATCACCGAAAGCATGGTGATGGAAAATCCCGAATATTCATCACAGGTTCTTTCACGGATCAGAAATCTAGGCGTTGGCCTTTCACTGGATGATTTTGGAACCGGTTATTCAAGTCTTGCTTACTTAATGCGCTTTCCGTTTGATACGATCAAGATTGACAGCTCGTTCATCCAGGCCCGAGACCGCAAAGAACGCCTCATTGTTCTCCGGTCCATTATCGCTATGGCCCACGGTCTTGAGCAAAACATTATTGCCGAGGGCGTTGAGCGCGATAGCGATGTGACGGAGTTAAAGCAATTGGGATGTGAGAGCGCTCAAGGATTCTACTTTGGCGAGCCTATGGATGCTCAAAGCATTAGCAGCCTGATTGAAAGTGAAACGAGATTGGCAGGACAATAAGATTGCTTGCTAGGGTCTGAACTCAATTGAGAGGTCAGAACCTAATGCGGGGCGTTTGATCACTCACTCAATCCGCCAAGACTGATCAGGCGTGGCCAGTTTCCTGGGAAATATAGCTTGGGTCGATCCCCATATGCTGCATGATTTTCGAATACTTGGATGAATTATCCCTGTCGTAGATAATCGCGGCATCGTGTGTGCATGTCAGCCAGCCATTGGACGCAATTTCATCTTCCAATTGGCCGGCACTCCAGCCAGAATAACCTAGTGCGATAAAGAAACTCTCCGGCCCACGGCCTAGCGCAAGATCTCGCAATATTTCAAGCGTGGCGGTCAGGCAAACTTCATCATTCACTTTGAGTGTTGAAGAAGAGGTGTAATCGGGAGAATGCAGCACAAACCCCCTGCCCGGTTCTACAGGCCCGCCGGTATTAAGGTCAGAATTGGCGATGTCTTTTGGAATTGAAGAAATATCAGCGTCACTGACAATGCCCAGTTTTTCAAGGAAATCCTGAACCTTTGGCTCGCTCATATGCTTGTTTACGATGAAGCCCATGGCCCCTTCATCTGAATGGGCGCACACAAATATGATGGTGTTCTCAAAGCGGATATCTCCCATATTGGGCATCGCCACGAGAAATCGACCTTCTATATTCATGTCATTGGGCGTCATGGAATTTATTCCTTCTGAAATAACCATACCAATTTGCGCATGAATTGCCCAACAAAAAATCACTCAGGTCGCACCGCCATTCACACGTGTTTGATCACAAGTGACATAAATGTCGGTCGCGTCCTGATTGACTTCATGATATTTACTTAGAATGAAAAACCTTCGCCACTCTCTCTTAGGCCTATTTGCACTTGTATCACTGCCAGCTATCGGCCATGCGGCCTCAACGGACTGGCATGAACTGGGCGGGGGAAAAGCACGCATGATCGCTCATAAGGATGCTGAATCGGGCAAGATTTCCGGCCTGATAAACGTAAAATTGGATAAGGGCTGGAAAACCTATTGGCGCTCGCCGGGCGCATCAGGCATTCCGCCAGAGTTCAATTTCAGCAGCTCAAAAAACATCCGCGTCAGCAAAATTCAATTTCCTGTGCCTCAATGGATTACCCTTCCCGATGCAAAATTCTATGGCTATCAAAACAAGGTCAGTTTCGTATTTGAGGCCGAGGCTGATGCTTATGATACACAGCTCAATCTAGATCTTCTGATTGGCGTATGCGAGGAAATCTGTATCCCGGCCATGGCCAATTTTGAGCTTTCAGCTGGCGAATTGAACAGCTCTGACCCTAGAGCCACCATGGACATCGCGCTTGCCAGGAGCTTTTTACCAATTGGAGCCGATGACAGCTTGCGCTTGGATCAATTTCAGATCGAAGATCAGAAAATCAAAGGCGCTTTAGCCATGCAATCCGATCATGGGGTGTTTGACATTGTAGTTGAGTTACCGGGCGAGTGGGTTTCCGACCCATTGCATACTGTTAAAAACAGTGAAGGTCGGTTTCAATTTGAAGCATCCTTACCCTCTTCAATTGCTCAAAAAGAGCTCGCTGATCGCCAATGGTTTTATTCCATCATTCAGCGCGATGAAGATACATCAGAAGTTATCAAGGCTGTTACTGGTACTTTTCCAAAAGAACCGTCTTGAGCTGCTTTCTACTCTTCCTCATTAAACTCAACATGATCAAGATTTGCTTCTCGCCTTTATAAAAACTCGCGTTATAAATAGGATTGAATCAATTCAAGGGAGTTATTTTATGTCTATTAAAGTTGGCGACAAAATGCCGGATGCAAGTTTCAAATTCATGGGCGCTGACGGGCCGGAAGAAATTTCAACAAAGGATATTTTTGACGGAAAGAAAGTCGTTCTTTTTGCTGTCCCAGGCGCGTTTACCCCAACTTGCCATTTGAACCACCTGCCCGGATATCTGAAGCATTTGGACGAAATCAAAGCCAAGGGTGTAGATAATATTGCTGTTGTTTCCGTAAATGATTTGTTCGTGATGGATGCTTGGGCAAAATCAACCGGCGGCAAAGGAAAATTGCACTATCTCTCTGATGGCGCAGGCACATTTACCAAACAAATTGGTCTTGATCTGGATTTGAGTGAAGTTGGCCTTGGCGTGAGATCAAAACGCTACTCCATGATTGTCGACAACGGAACCGTTACAGCGCTCAATATTGAAGAAGCGCCGGGCGTTGCGGAGCTTTCAGGTGCTGCGGCCATTCTTGACCAGCTTTAAGAACAGTTCAATCCTGCTCATTCTCTGGTAAGCTTGGGCGGGACCGTTTGAAAGGTTCCATACCAAGGCGGGCGAGTTCGTCCGCCTTTTCATTTTCCGGCACTCCGGCATGTCCTTTGACCCAATGCCACTCGACCTGATGGCGGGAACGGGCCTCATCCAGTTGCTGCCAAAGTTCCGCATTTTTGACAGGTTTTTTGGCGGCCGTACGCCAACCGTTTTTCTTCCAATTATGCATCCACTGCAGTATCCCGCCCCGCACATATTGCGAGTCGGTATGCAAATGGACATCGCAAGGGCGTTTGAGTTCATTCAACGCCATGATAGCCGCCATCAGCTCCATGCGATTATTGGTGGTTTCCTGCTCGCCGCCCTTGAGTTCTTTCTCATGCTTGCCAAATCGAATGAGTGCGCCCCAACCCCCCGGTCCCGGATTACCTGAGCAGGCACCATCCGTCCAAATCTCTACACGGTTCGCCATCAAACTACCTTATGCTCCAAGCCATAAAGCTCAGCCTTGGAAATACCCTGATGGAACTTCAGCTTGGTGATGTATTCGCCGGGGTTTTTTGGCGTAACCAAAGCGCCGGGCGGCACATTCAACCAATCATAGAGACGGGTCAGAAGAAATCGGAGGGCTGAACCGCGGGACAGGATCGGCAATGCCTTGAACTCATCCTCTTGCAAAGGTCTGATGCTTTCATATCCCTTGACTAAAGCAATCGCCTTGGTGGTGTTGAACGCGCCGTTGGTTTCAAAACACCAGGCATTCAGACAGGTCGCCAAGTCATAGGCAAGAACATCATTACAGGCGAAATAAAAGTCGATGATGCCTGATAACTTGTCTTTCAAGAAAAACACATTGTCAGTGAAGAGATCCGCGTGGATGACGCCCACAGGCAAGGTATTTGGCCAGTTTGCTTCAAGAAAATTCAACTCATTTTCTATGAGAGATTTAAGACCCTTTTCCACACTATCAGCGCCATCACCCGACTTTTCAAACAACGGACGCCAGTCTCCGAGCGTAAGGCTGTTCTGTCGTGTCAGCTCAAATCCGTCTCCAGCCAAATGCATTTGCGCCAGCGCTTTACCAACTTCTTGGCAATGGGCAGGCTTTGGACGCCGGACCTCGAAACCATCAAGAAAACTGATAATTGCCGAGGGTCTGTTCGATAGCTGGCCAAGGGCTTCACCCGTTTTCATTTTTACGGGTAGCGGACAATTGATCCCTTTTTCGCTGAGGTGTTCCATCAGCCCCAGGAAAAACGGCAGATGTTCCTTGTTCACCCGCTTTTCGTAAAGGGTCAAAATGTAGCCGCCGGCATCGGTGGTGAGCATATAGTTGGAATTTTCAACGCCGCCGGCAATCCCCTTCAGAGAATGCAGTTCGCCAATATCATACTGCTTGAGATATTCGATCAGATCCTCATCGCTGACTTCTGTATAGACGGCCACAATTATACTCCGTTAACAAAAGCCATGTCGGCAGGCAAAAGTTCAACATCGCGCAAATCTCTCGTTACAGGAAAATTTTCCAGTTCCTGAACGGTTTCCGATAATTCCAACTCCACATCAAAGCGAGCTTTGAAAGCTTCAATGATCTCATTGACCAATATTTCCGGCGCCGAAGCGCCGGCCGAAAGACCAACGACTTTGGCTCCTTCGAACTCTTCCCATGGCACTTCATGCACGCCCTGAACAAGCATTGCTTTTTTCGCGCCTGCTTTAAGCGCCACCTCTACAAGCCGCATGGAATTGGACGAATTCGGTGCACCAACAATCAGAAAATGATCGGCATCCTTTGCTGTCAATTTGACCACATCCTGACGGTTTGTGGTGGCATAGCAAATCGATTCAGCTGCTGGTTCCTCAAGGGCCGGAAAACGCTCTTTCAACTTGGCCAGAATTTCCTCGGTGTCATCAACGGACAAGGTGGTCTGGGTTACAAAACCCAGCATTTGCGGGTTTTCAGCCTGATAGATTTCAGCCTGTTCAACTGTCTCAATCAATGTCATGTCTTTGGGATCCACCTGGCCCAGAGTACCGATTACTTCCGGATGCCCTTCATGTCCAATCAACAATACATGGCGGCCATGGCGGATATGACGCAAAGCCTGTTTATGAACCTTGGAAACCAGAGGACAAGTCGCATCCAGATACATCAGGTTTCTGGCTTCCGCATTTTGGGGAACTGATTTTGGAACTCCGTGGGCTGAGAAAATAACGGGCTGATCCGTGGGTGGAATCTGATCCAGTTCCTTCACGAATACCGCGCCTTTTGCGATCAGGCCCTCAACCACATATTTGTTGTGAACGATCTCGTGGCGGACATAGACCGGAGCTCCGTATTTCTTGATTGCCAAGACAACCATCTGGATCGCGCGATCAACGCCCGCACAAAAACCACGCGGGCCGCACAATCTCAATTTCATTCGTTCGCCGTCAGGATTGCTCATTTTCACGTCCGTTGTTTGCCCGTCTTACATATAGGAAATAGCCGCCAACGCCAAATAATGCCAAAGCCAAACCGTACCAGGTCACAGCATATTGAAGGTGGTTGTTTGAAAAGGAAATAATGGTCGTTCCGGAAATTGGAAATGCGCCTTGGGCTACCTCAGGCTTTCCGGGAATGCCCTCGTCAACATACCAAAGAGCGACACTGTCAGGATCAAGGCCTATGCTTGTCGCCATGGAAACAAGATCACGCCAATAATAGATTTTTTCCAATGGCAGATTGTCCGGCATGAAGCTGCCAGGTTTGGATGCCGGAGCAACACGCAACAGTCCTGTAATTTTTTGCTCTTCTGACGGAAGCCGTGCAACAGATTGCCAATTATCTTTTGCCTCAAAGGGAATAAAACCACGATTTACAAATGCGTATCGCAACAGACTGCCATCTTCAGCATCGCGCAAATTAAGCACAGCGAACTGGTTCCAGCCAGATCGCCCGTTGTGGGTTGTGAATTCCAGAAAGGCCTGATCCGGCAGATAAATTCCTGTGATATTGGTTGGGCGGTAATCAAGTTCGCCGGACCCACTTGCCACCTCCTGCAAGATTGTTGAAACTGGTTGCGGATCAGCGGCAAGGTACAGCTCTACCCGCTCAATCAACAACTCCTTCCAATGAAGGCGGTTCACCTGCCAGGTTCCAAGCGCAATCAGCAGAGCCATTACAATGGTGATGGACGCAACGATAATGAGTGTTGATAGCCGCATCACTTTTGTTTTTTTTCCTGAACGAGCTGCCCTTCGGCGGCCTTGGTTTTGTATTGCGAAGCGATCATGATGCCTTTCATGGCGCGAAGGGCGAGTATCGACATCAACACCGTTACCGGTAGCCAGAGCAGAATGTGGACCCATATTGGCGGATGAACAAGATTTTCTAGTGCCAGGGCCATACCAGCGATGACACCCCCAAGCAACAGGATCACCAACACTGCCGGGCCATCGCCCTCTTCCGCAAAGGACATATCCAGACCGCACATCGCACAGTGGTCGACCGGTTTTAACAGGGATTGGTACAATTTTCCCTCACCGCAGCGCGGGCATCTGCCGACCAATCCAGTGCTTAGTGCTGATTGATCAGGATAATGGGCTGTATCAACAGGCAGATTCTTGCTCATCTTGGAGTTCTCATTTTAAAGAAAAAGGCGACCCAGTATTGAGCCGCCTAATTACTGTTTAGTTGTTCACCCGCGAGCGATTAGTGATGATAAATCGGTGCGCCCCATGAACCCCAAATATAGATGGCAAAGAAGAGGAACAACCATACCACATCAACGAAGTGCCAATACCATGCAGCGGCCTCAAACCCGAAGTGTTTTTCCGGGCGGAAATGACCAGCCATGGCGCGGAACAGGCAGATCAGCAGGAAAATGGTTCCTACCAGAACGTGGAAGCCGTGGAAGCCTGTCGCCATGAAGAATGTGGCACCATAGATTGAGTCTTTGAAGTTAAACGGCGCTACGCCGTATTCGTAACCTTGAACAAAAGAAAACAGAATGCCGAGAGCCACTGTAATCGCAAGCATCATTTTCAACATACCACGCTCATTATGGATCAAAGCATGGTGTGCCCAGGTAACAGTGGTACCGGACAAAAGCAGGATAATTGTGTTGAACAGCGGCAAGTGAAGCGGATCAAGCACCTCGATCCCTGCTGGTGGCCATTGACCGCCGGTATAGGCCATGCGGGCAGTCTGGATGGCTTCATCCGGGAAAAGGCTTGCATCAAAGAAGGCCCAAAACCAGGCCACAAAGAACATGACTTCGGAAGCAATGAAAAGGATCATGCCATAACGCAGATGCATAGAAACCACAGGTGTATGATCACCGGCATGGCTTTCTTTGATTGTGTCAGCCCACCAGGCATACATAGTGTAGAGAACGACGACCAGGCCCACCAGTAACAACCATGGATTGGCAAGATTCATTCCGCCAATTGAGAATTCTGCATCAGCGTTCCAACGCATGTAGGCTACGCCGCCGATTGCCATGATCAAAGCTCCAATGGAACCGATAAAAGGCCAAGGGCTTGGATCAATAATGTGATAGTCGTGGTTTACTTTATGGGCATCAGCCATTTTTCAGCTCCCGTTTTTTTCTCGGTCTTAGCGTAAGCCAAGCAGATTTCAAAGTCAGTATTTACAGTTTACCATTAACTTCCTCAGGGTTTTTCTCTTTCAAGCTCGCAAGAGGTTTTTGCGTGGGCTCTTTGGGGAAAAACGTATAAGAAAGCGTAATGGTGTGAATGTCTTTTGTTTCGTATTCTTCAAGCATTGCCGGATCAACAAAGAAGACGACAGGCATCTCCATTTCTTCGCCCGGCTGAAGCGTGGTCTCGGTAAAGCAGAAGCACTGCATCTTGTTGAAATAAGCGCCAGCTGATTGCGGTGTCACATTAAAGGTCGCTGATCCCGTCAACGGTTCGTCAGTGACATTTTTAGCGGCGTACATGATCTGCTTTTGCTCACCCAGTTTGATGGTGACATCGCGCTGAATCGCCTTGAATTCCCACGCCAGATCGCTGGATATATTGGCGTCAAAACGGATCGTGATATCGCGGTCAATGATGGCGATCCCATCAGCATTTTCTACAGCCTGGGTTGTTCCGCCATAGCCTGTCACTTGACAGAAAAGCTGATAAAGCGGAACTGACGCATAGGCCAATCCGCCCATACCAACGACAAGCGACAGGCAAAGCACAGCGATACGGATATCGCTAGTGCTGCCTTTTTTGTCTGTCGTTTGCTGGGTCAATGCCGTTTTTCCTAATTAAGCCTAGAGTGGTCGAACCATGATATTGGCCCCGAGCTTAGCCCAGGTTGCCACATATAAAATGATTACAAATGCAAACAGGCACACGCCAATTGCGATGCTGCGCGAGCGCTGAGCCTTTTTGCGCTTCGCTTCCATATCAACATCTTTTTGCATTGGTTTGCTCACTGTCTTCGCCTCACGCAACAAATTTCAAGATTGACGGGAGAGCAACTTCGAGGATCAGCACCCCGAACAAAGCAAACAAATAGAGGATGGAAAACGCAAACAGGCGTTTGGCTTCAACCATTTTCACATCTTCAGAATTCATCTGCCAACACTTGAAGGCAAACCAGATAAACAATGCGCCCAAAGTAGCGGATACAACCCCGTAGCTGGTTCCGGCAAAGCCCATCAAATAAGGAAGAAAACCGATTGGAGCGAGCAGAATCGAGTAACCAAGGATCTGGTTTTGGGTATAGCGATTGCCGCGAACATTCGGCATCATAGGTATACCAACCGCGCCATAGTCCTTGGCTTTAAACAGTGCCAGCGCCCAGAAGTGTGGGGGGGTCCAGATGAAGATGATTGCGAATAGCACAATGCTTTCAATGGTGATTGAGTTAGTGACCACTGCCCAGCCGATCATTGGCGGAAAGGCCCCGGCCGCACCACCGATAACAATATTTTGCGGTGTCGAGCGTTTCAACCACATCGAATATACAACGGCATAGAAGAAGATTGTAAAGGCGAGAATGCCAGCGGAAAGCCAGTTGACGACAATGCCGAGGGTAAAGACTGAAAAGAAGGATAACACCAGACCAAAGGCCAAGGCCTCTTCTCGTGTCACGCGACCATCGGGAATTGGCCGCTTGGCAGTGCGTGTCATCACCGCATCAATATCAGCGTCATACCACATGTTCAGTGCACCAGAGGCGCCAGCACCAATGGCAATGCACAAAATGGCGATAATCGCGATGATCGGGTTGATTGCACCAGGGGCAATCACCAATCCGGCAATCGCGGTAAAAACCACAAGACGCATCACACCTGGCTTGAGAAGTTCAAAATAGTCAGCAGGCATCGCTGTGGAGACAGCAAGCTCACTTTCGTTTTGAAGATCATTTGCGACTGGGTTTGATAGAGATGTCATGTTCATTTCTACAATTTCTACGCTTTAAACAAAGCCGCCGGGGCCAAACCCCGACGGTGATTCATAAACTGCCTTATTTGATTTTTGGCAGTGTTTCCCACTGGTGGAATGGCGGAGGTGAAGATAGCTGCCACTCAAGTGTGGTAGCGCCCTCGCCCCATGGGTTATCACCAGCAACGCGTTTTTTCATGAACGCTTCAGCAATGCCCCACAAGAAGACAAGCACCGCAAATGCCGAGATATAAGAACCCCAGGAAGAAACAGCGTTCCAGCCAGCAAATGCATCAGGATAGTCGATATAGCGGCGAGGCATGCCTGCTAGACCCAGGAAGTGTTGCGGGAAGAAGACAAGGTTCACACCAATAAAGGTGATCCAGAAATGGGACTTGGCGATGAATGAATTATACATAAAGCCAGTCATTTTCGGGAACCAATAGTACCAGGCAGCGAACATCGCAAACACAGCGCCCAAGGACAGAACGTAATGGAAGTGAGCCACAACATAATAAGTGTCATGGAATGAACGGTCCAAGCCGGCATTTGCAAGCTGAACGCCAGTTACTCCGCCCACTGTGAACAGGAAGATGAAACCGATTGCCCATAGCATTGGTGTGCGCATGGTGATCGAGCCACCCCACATTGTGGCAATCCATGAGAAGATCTTAACGCCTGTTGGGACCGCAATCACCATGGTGGCGAATACGAAATAACGCTGAGTATCGAGGGACAAACCAACGGTATACATGTGGTGGGCCCAAACGATGAAGCCAACAGCACCAATCGCGATCATTGCCCAAGCCATGCCCTGATAACCAAAGATCGGCTTTTTGGAGAAGGTTGAAACAATGTGGCTGACGATGCCGAAACCAGGCAAGATCAGGATGTACACTTCCGGGTGACCAAAGAACCAGAACAAGTGCTGGAACAGGATCGGGTCACCACCGCCTTCAGGATTGAAGAATGCTGTACCGAAGTTACGGTCTGTCAAAAGCATGGTGATTGCACCGGCAAGCACTGGCAAAGACAGAAGCAAAAGGAATGCTGTGATCAGAACGGACCAAGCGAACAACGGCATTTTGAACAGGGTCATGCCAGGGGCACGCATGTTAAAGATCGTTGTGATGAAGTTGATCGCACCAAGAATAGATGAGGCACCGGCAATGTGCAGTGAAAGAATAGCCAGATCCATCGCTGGGCCAGGCTGACCGGTTGTTGAAAGCGGCGGATAAATTGTCCAGCCACCGCCAACGCCATTGGAACCGGCAGGGCCTTCAACGAACATGGATAGGATCAAGAGCATCAAAGCTGGCGGCAACAACCAGAAAGAGATGTTGTTCATCCTCGGGAAAGCCATATCCGGCGCACCGATCATGATTGGGACCATCCAGTTGGCAAAGCCGCCTATCAAAGCTGGCATCACCATGAAGAAGATCATGATCAAACCATGCCCGGTCACGAATACGTTGTAGACATGAGGATCAGAAAAATATTGTAGACCAGGATGGTGCAATTCCATACGGATCATTACCGAAAGAAAACCACCGAATATTCCTGAGAAAATCGCAAAGATCAGGTATAGCGTACCGATATCTTTGTGGTTTGTTGAATAGAACCAGCGCTTGAAGAAGCCTGGCTTGTGATCGTGAGCGTCACCATATGCCGCTGTTGCCATGATCATTTTCTCCTAATATGTCTTTCCAGACCAATTTCTATTAGCCCTGATCCCGATCAGTTTTTGTTGGCCAGTTTAAAGTTTTTGTCAGCGTCCACAGAAGCCATCAACGCCTTGTTGGCATCTTCAAGACTGCCGGCTGCCGCAGCTTTCCAGCTTGCAAATTGCTCAGCGGAAACCACTCGAATTGCGATAGGCATGAAAGCGTGATCGCGGCCACAAAGCTCTGAGCACTGGCCATAATAGAGGCCTTCACGATCAGCGCGGAAGTGAGTCTCGTTCAGACGGCCGGGAATAGCGTCCATTTTCAAGCCAAAAGCAGGCATTGCAAAATTGTGGATAACATCTGCTGCTGTTACCAGCACACGGACCTGGGTGTTCACAGGAACCACCAATTCATTATCCACGGCCAATAGGCGAGGATATTCAGCAAGGTCGCCTTTGCCGATTTCAGCGCCCTCACCTTCCTTCAACATGATTGAATCGAAGGAGATTTCTTCACCGTCCTGATATTCAAAACCCCAATACCACTGATAGCCAGTTGCTTTGATGGTCATTTCCGGCTCGCGCTCAGGTCTCATCTCACGATCCAGAAGATCGAAGGACGGGATGGCGATTGCAACCAGAATTACGATTGGCGCAACGGTCCAGACAACCTCGATCAGCGTGTTGTGGCTGGTGCGGGAAGGATTTGGATTGTTCTTCGCGCTAAATTTGACGATGACGATTGCCAGCAAGATCATTACAAAAATGGTAATCGGTATGATAAACCACAATGTGTAAAGGCTGAACCATTCAATACGTGCCATAATATCGGAACCGGCTGGCTGGTGCCAGATTTGCCAAGGTTCGGGCTGCGCGGCAAAACCTGCTGTAATGCTGGTTAAAAACATGCCCAGGGCAGTTGTTAGTAGTGAAACGAGCTTCATCCCGTCCATCTCCCATTCATATCGTTGTTTGACCCTTCAAAATCAGACAGGGCCGGAAAACTAATTATCATACTGCGCTCAAAAAAACGATCAAAGACCGAATCTGGGCATAGTTCAAGTAGTCTGATAATCCATCAGCAGATGTAAAACCATATCAAATTCGCCTGAGCAATGGCTTCCTGCAACTCAGCTATGCGGCATTTCGGCACTTTTTGTGATTTACAACGATAAAATCGATTATTAAATGCCTGATTGAGCACCATTAATAACACCGCCCCACAATCGCCCTTATCCTTGTTAGTTTAGCCCAGCAAATAGCTGGAAACAAAGTAAAGCATCGGCTTTGATATTTTTCACCTGATTGATGGTGGGCTGATACACTTTGTTCCACTAACAATTGTTACGGTTTTAATGCTCCAGTGTTTCGGGCATGTTGCAGAAAGTATTCAGTTGATTCGAAAGTTAATTATGGTCCGATCCAACCGCTCCGCACCTATTCCAGGTTTTCTGCTCAATTTCGCTTTGATTGCTCTTTTGGCAACTTCAATTGTTCTCGGCTCCCAAAACCGCGCTGAAGCGCAGGGTGTCATGAAGTCACGCCATGGCGAATGGGCTTTGGTTTGCGACACACCTCCCGGCGCTACACTGGAGCAATGCGCCCTTGTGCAAAATGTGGTTGCTGAAGACCGCCAGGAAATGGGCCTCTCAGTTGTTGTGTTGCGCACAGCAGACCGCAAGGCTGAATTATTGCGGGTGCTTGCACCGCTTGGTGTTCTGCTTCCCAACGGGCTTGGCCTTTATATTGACGACAAAGAGATCGGCAATGCATTCTTCACCCGCTGTTTCAATGATGGCTGTTATGCGGAAGTTGTTCTTGAAGAAAAACTTCTGACAGCACTCAAGGGAGGCGGCACGGCCACATTCATCGTATTCCAGACGCCTGAAGAAGGCATCGGCATACCGATTGATCTTGAAGGCTTTTCGGAAGGCTTTGCGGAGCTTCCATAAGTTTTTTGGAACGCTTCGATAAAACAGCTGTTTCTTGATTTTTCATATCTGCTAACGATATGCATTTAATGAAAGGGTTCAGCCTGCCTTCGGGACTGGTCAAACCATAGTATGAAAAGGCTGCCTAATGGATTCTCTCATTTCCACCTTTGACGTTGATAAGAGCACGCTTGAGCGCCAGCTTGCCGACACGCTTAAAGGCTGCGACGATGGCGAATTGTTCATGGAATATGCCCAATCCGAGCATCTCGCCTTTGACAATGGAAAATTGAAAGTCGGCAATTTCAATACCGACCAGGGTTTTGGTCTTCGCGCTGTTGTAGGCGAAGTCTCTGCCTATGCACATTCGGGAGAAATGAACCTCGCCAGTTTGAAACGTGCGGCTGATGCCGTCTCTGCGGTCAGCAGCGGACATAATGGAACTTATGCGGCTGGACCGGCACGGACCAACCGACATCTCTATTCAGAAGAAAATCCGCTTGCTTCCCCGGGTTTTGATGAAAAAGTCAAACTGCTGCAGGAAATTGATGCTTACGCCCGCGCCAAGGACCCTAAAGTCCGGCAGGTCAGCGCATCGCTAGGAGCCAGTTGGCAGGTTGTGGAAATCCTTCGCGCGGACGGCGAAT
>JBAUHS010000007.1:0-22983 GCA_049680405.1 Salaquimonas sp.
CGCGCAATATCAGCAACCGGAATAGTGGCGTCTGCCTGTAAAATTGCTAATATCTTCTTGTCTGTGCGATCCATAATGGTTCCAATACGTCGCGAAAGCCTATCCCCTTCAAACGGACACGTTTGAAAGATAAGGATATGCGTTAAAACAAATACTTAGAGCGCTGCTTTGATTTCATCAAAGCGAGAAGCGCTCTAATGCGCTAAAAATTGCTAAAAGATAGAATGAGTTTCCAACTGTCAACGAAATTCTCTTCAGAATTGGAAATTTTACCTAAAATTCAAACTGGTTGATCAGGAAACGGAAATCCGTTTTTTGACTGCTTCGCGAAGAACAGGCAGCAGTTCGCGCTCAAACCAGAGATTTTTCTTGAGCCAACCGGTATTTCGCCAGGAAGGGTGCGGCATGGGAATACTGGCGTTTCGCTCAAAAAACACCCGCCAGTTACGGACCGTTTCCGTCACGGTTTTTCCAGCATCCCTCCCCAGATGATAGCTTTGTGCGCTGCCCCCAATGAGCAATTTCAGTTCAATGTGCGGCATCGCCTCAAACACGCTATCATGCCATTGCAGTCGGCATTCCTTACGGGGTCGCAGGTCCCCGCCCTTCGCATCATTCCCTGGAAAACAAAAACCCATGGGAATAATAGCAAAATGGTCCGGGTTATAAAACGCTTCCGACGTTACGCCCATCCAGTCCCTAAGGCGTTCGCCTGATGGGTCCGTAAACGGCACACCGGAAAGATTGACCTTGTTGCCGGGAGCCTGCCCGCAAATGGCAATTGTTGCTTTGGAAGAAAGCACCGCCACCGGATTGGGTTCATGCGGCAAAGGTGCACCCGATGGCGTTTCAACGCAGATACGGCAAGCCTTGATATCAGCTGCCAATTTGGAGAGCTGGGGCCGCATCTGTCAGTCAAAAGCCGCCGATGGCCTTGCCGCAGCCTTGGCAAACCATTCGGTTAGATGAATCATCTCAGTGGGGATTTCTATTCTCGCAGGGCGCAGAAACTGGCATCCGGTCAAAAGCGTAATGTCTGCAACAGTAAACCGATCACCGGCAATAAACTCCGACTTGGATAATTGCGCCTCAAGCACTTCCATGAATTTTGCCGCCCGGACTTTGTTCATTTCACCCCATTCTGCAATTTGAACCGGTTCAATAGTTTTCGCTCCGGGATGAAGATGACGAAACGCAAAGGCTACCGGCAGCAGAAAATACAATTCTACCCGACGCTGCCACATCTCGATCTGGGCTTTTTCCAAAGCCGTTGTGCCAAACAGATTTGGCTCAGGGTGCAATTCTTCAAAATATCGGCAGATCGCAATGGTTTCAGAAATAACCGCCCCGTCATCCAATTCGAGAGCGGGGACGGTTTTCGTGGGATTGAGCTTTGAATAACTTTCCGAGCGCGGCTCCAGCGCATTAATGTCCATTTGAACGCGCTCAATCTCTATCCCCTTTTCTTTCAGGAAAATCTGTACACGCCTCGGATTGGGCGCCCGGCCCCCATCATACAGTTTCATACTTCTCTCCCATTGAGGCAATCCCTTGCCATTAATTCACCAGATACACCCACAACAAGCGAGCTTTGGCCACCAATCCTGACATCCAATTATGCACAACATCGTGACTCGAAACATCGCTGTGAAATTCGCGCCAATCCTGTGGTCTGTCAAATTTTGATGACCAAATACCCGATTTATTGCTCTTCGCTTGGGCTTCTAATGAAAAATAGCCCCCAAAGGAAACGGCCCAACCTTCGCGCACCATTTCCCCATTGATATCGAGATCACCTACGCTACAACGCGCCAAAATCCGCTCATATTTGTCAACCCCAAGCCCGCGGCAAACAACCTCGCCTTTGTTTATCAATTGCCTTAAATGGGTGGCAGCCATTCGCCCGCAGGCCCAATCCGCATTGTCACGATTGCAAATCTGGCGATATTCCGGGGCATCAATCCCCTCAAGGCGGTACTCCTGACCATCAAGTCGCAAACTATCACCGTCAACAACCGTGAAGCGACCTATATGTTTCGTTTCACCCAACTCACCGAAATAGGCGGCCGCCAGCGCAATCACCAGAAGGAAAACTGCCGTTGTGAACAAATCCGCAGATCTTCTTAAAAACCCGCGTTTTCTGGGCCTTCTCACGGCTTTTTACCTGTATTCTTGATGATCAAAACGATAATTCTAAACAGCTTATTAACCAATCCAATTTAGCTTTAGCGGGAGTCTGTACATGGCACCAGGCGATGACGACAAGTTAATTCATAACCCACTCTAAACGCAATTTGTAAACCGCAACATGCTGAACTCGCAAACCTCAACCTCTGACAAGATCATTGTCAACCGGACAAAGCGGGTGTCTGCATCTTCGCGCGTCGTCAAGGACGCCAGAAAATCAGCTTCCAATGCTCCAGGAAAGCCGCTTAAATATGAAGTTGAGCGCCTGCTCACCTATGCCGAAAACCATTTGAACGCAAAGATCACAATTCCGATTTTTGTCATCATGGTGGCGCTTGTCTTGAGCAATTGGATTGGCGTGATGATACCCGCTTATTGGGCAGTAATCACTTTGCTATCCTATGGCTTTCTGATTGCCGTTTGCGCACGATTTATGAGAGCTGACAACACATCCATTGAGCTTGCAAAATGGCGCAAGATTTTCATGATCGCTCAGCTTCTAGTTGCTTTCAGTTGGTCCATAATTGCCTATTACAGTTGTGCTAACTGCGGCATAGCCAATACCTATTTTATCGTCCAGTTTTCGACAATCCTGGTGCTTCAAGCTATAACCATGATCCTTTCTTACGGATTTGGCGCAAGCTTGTTGCTGACTTCAGCGCCTCCAACAATCATTCTGGCCCTGCGTCTGGTCATGAATTATGATCCGGCCACATTGGTCATGAGTGGCATTTTGATCAGTTCTCAGGTTTTCTTTTACCTGATCGCAAATCGTTTTCGATTATCAGTTATGAATGATCTTGCCAGTAGAGCAGAGCGTGAAAACCTGATTGCCGAGTTGGAAACCGCCAAATCTATTTCCGAAGAGGCAAGACGAAGGGCTGAAGAAGCCAATCTGGCCAAGTCAAGATTTCTGGCAACCATGAGCCATGAGCTTCGCACCCCACTCAATGCCATTCTTGGTTTCTCCGAGGTCATGAAGGAAGAGGTATTGGGGCCACTGGGTAACGAGACCTATAAAAGTTATGTGGTTGATATCAACGATTCCGGAGCCCATTTGCTGAATGTGATCAACGAAATTCTGGATCTTTCACGAATTGAGGCCGGAAGACAGGAATTGCACGAAGAAGCCTTGCGCCTATCCCATATCGTGGAAGATGCCATGCACATGGTTGATCTAAAGGCGCAAACCAAAAACGTGTCTGTATCCCTTAACGCTCAGGATAATATGCCGCTGATTTGGGCTGATGAAAAAGCCGTACGCCAGATCGCACTTAATCTGTTATCCAATGCGCTAAAGTTCACCCCAACGGGTGGTCAGATTGCCATCAATATCGGCTGGACAAGCAAAGGCGGACAATATTTCTCGGTGAGTGATACGGGCCCTGGAATTCCAGAGGATGAAATCCCGATCGTTCTATCTTCTTTCGGGCAAGGCTCTATTGCCATCAAAAGCGCCGAACAAGGCAGTGGTCTGGGCTTGCCGATTGTCCAAGCTTTGATGCATATGCATGATGGCCGTTTTGATCTCAAATCGAAACTGCGCGAGGGTACAATCGCCACCGCCAGTTTCCCTCGTTCACGGGTATTGGAGATTATGGAAAAGAGCAAAATGGTCGGCATTGAACGAAAGCAAAAACCTGGCTTCAAAAAAGTATCCTGAGCCATTCACCCGCAATCTCGTAGTCAGCTTTCAAGAACACTGTCTGTATGCAGCCTTGCAGCAGACTTGAGAAGCCCCAAGGCCTGGGCAGCGTTTGCTCCATCCTCAGTAATACCAAAACCTGTAAGAACGCTTAGCAAGCTGGTACCAGCAACAACTTCGTCATAGACCGTCTTCCGGCTATCTTCATTGACACTGGCAAAACAGCAATGATCACAGGTATTCTTTTCCAGCTTTTGCAGCAAGCAAACGACCGCAAGGCTGGTCCAGCCCTCCAGCACCACTGGAATATGATTGGTTCGGGCCGCAAGAATGGCTCCTGCAATCGCAGAATGCTCACGCCCACCCAGCCGGCGGATCAACTCCAACCCGTCTGACTTGGCGCTTTCATTACGCGCCACTGCGCTGGCTACCAACGGCAACAATTCTTCTTTGATATCATTCGGCAAATGCATCAAAAAGGCTTCAGCATCTCTTTGAGTGCAAAGGCTCAGTAAGGCTGCATTGGCAACTTCACTCCCCTGCCCGAAGGCGGCAAGGCCAAGCACATCCACACCGCCTGCTATCGCTTCCATACCAAAGCCGATGGTTGCCGCACTGCCTTTTTCATCCAGCGCGTCATTTGTGCCGATATCGGCCACAGGATATTGAAGCGCCAAATCAAACACTTTCAACCCGATATCACCCGCCGCGCAAACCTGATTGGCTGCAGAGCCACCAGCAGAAAGCCGCGTAACAATCTCCAGCGTTGGTTGGGTTGATAGTTGAGTAATTCGCTCGGCGATTTTGTGAGTGCCGGCGAACAGCGCCAACATGGGTCGCAAAACAACCGGGCTCTTGCCGCTATAGCCTGCCAGCCAATGCATTAACTCACCTTGTTTGCCGAGAGAGCCGAACTGCTTCTCCAGCTCTTTGTTACGCTGAATGGCAAGGCCAATTGCCCGCTCATCCGGCTCTGCAAGATGGTTTACAAGATCGCGAATATCGTCAAATGGCAGACCGCTTAATGACACTATGTTTCCAATGGTTCGTTGTGATGGTTTTATTACCGTATAGAATTCCTGAACCCCTATCGGGACTAAGCAATTATGACAAGTTAAGTTGGCGCATTCACGATTTTTTCCAGCGCAATTCACGCAGAAAACTTGCACTGGACGCTTCAAACTCTTAACTGAATATGAAAGTTAACCAGGAATAGAATTTGGCACACATCGCTTCACCCTGCATTTTGGTATGCTCCATGGATATGGCCAGCAATTTTTGTTTTGGCTGCGGTCGCACGCGTGATGAAATCGCTGGATGGACATCCTATAGCGAGCAGCAACGCAGCGATATTATGGCTACGCTGCCTGCTCGCTTAGAGACCGTGGAAAGAAAGCCGCGCAAGGAAACACGGCGGCAAAAAATCGCTCGCGAACGCGGTGAAACAATCGAGCGTATAACCACAATTCAAGACATGAAGCGTTAAATGCGGGGCTTGTATATATTCCTTGGCATCATCGGAGCCCTGCTCATTTTTCTGATATTGAACCATGATCAGGGCAGTCTTCTTGGAATCCAAAATGACAAGTTTGCCAGCGCGGCTTTTATGGGAATATGGGCAACGCTGATCGGTGCTGCAATCATTCCCCGCACCGGTGGCCTTGGAGCCGCCGCGCGAAATGCGATTATCTGGATTGCGATAATTTTGGTGCTGATGGCAGGATATGTTTATCGCTTTGATTTGCAGGATATCGGCTCGCGAATGACAGCAGGCCTCATACCAGGCAGCCCCGTTTCTAGCCAGTCTTCAAATGGCCGCGACCAGATCATGTTGATCAGATCCAATAACGGACATTTTGAAGCACGAGCCACGGTAAACGGCCAAGATATTCTTTTCTTGATTGATACGGGCGCAAGCAGCATTGTGCTGTCTCACCGCGATGCGGAGGCCGTGGGCATTGATACAAACAGCCTGTCTTATTCTGTTCCGGTGATGACGGCCAATGGCTCCACCACATCGGCGCGCGCAACCCTCAATACAATCGATATCGGCGAAATCCGGCGCAGTAAGATTGGCATCCTTGTGGCCCAGGATGGTAATCTTGAAACAAGCCTGTTGGGTATGAATTTCCTCAAAACCCTTTGGGGATTTGAAATCAGGGGCGATAGGTTGATTTTAACGGACTAAAACGTCGCTTCTTAAGCCGCTTCTGCCTGGGTTCCCGGCTTCAGTTCCTGTTTTATTTTGACAAAAGCCGCATTGTTCTGCCGGAACATATCGCCAGTTTATTTTTCGATTTCCCTTGGCAACGCCACTTTCGAATAGGAATCAGGATGGTATTGCTTGGCGAAATCGAGATAAGCCTGCCGGACGGTCTCTAAACTGCAACCTGTGATACCTTGAGCATCTGACAAGGATTTATGTTGGTCAATGTTTCGGGTCTAAAACAGGTTTGGCCAATTGCTCCATCGGCTCAACAATTGCTATCGATTGCTTGGCGATAAATCGCTTGCGACCGTCTTTGGATGTGAACTCAAGAAAAGGCGCATTATATCCAAGAATACCTTGGATGGTAGAACTCGTCCCCATGGGAAGCTTTCCGGATAAAATCGTCCCATCCGCCAAGGTAAGAGTAACTTCGACTGTGTCTAGGGCATTGCTGAACATAGTGGGCCTCCAATGAAAGTTGCTGCCCACAACTTTGTTAAACCTCTCAGTAACCCGATAAGATTAAACTAACATGAAGAACTCCCTCAGGTGAGAAAATCTGATCCTGAAGGCGCCATATCAAATAATGCTAATGAAAAATCGCGCTGAAACCAGCATGAGAAACAATCCAAACCCCACCTCGAGCTGTCGCCTGGAAAGGATGTGAGCCGCCTTGACACCAAAAGGTGCCATCACCAATGTGATTGGAATAACCATGGCAACCATGATCAAATTCACATATCCGATTGACATGGGTGGCAATCCTTCCACCCCCCAGCCGGCCCATAGATAGCCAAGTACACCGGGAACAGAAATCAACACCCCTACCCCTGAAGAGGTAGCAACTGATTGCAGCATTTCCCGGTTAAACAAAGTCATGAATGTGTTGTTGAACACCCCGCCACCAACCCCCATGAAGGTGGAGAAAAAACCGATACACCATCCAATAAAACCGCGAACCGGGTTGCCCGGAATATCATCACCAAGCTTCCAGCTTGATTTTGCAAACAACAGTTTCAGAGCGATGAATAATGACAAGATGGCAAAAATGACCCTCAATCCCACGCCAGAGATATAGGCCGTTACAATAGACGCACAAATTACACCGATCGGCACAGCAACAATAAAACTTTTGAGCAGTTCCAAATCAACCGCCCCTCTTGAATAGTGTTTCCTGAAACTCTGTAGCGATGTGGGAACAATGATTGCCAGGGACGTTCCCACAGCAAGGTGCATCTTCACGCTTTCATCAACGCCAAGCACACCAAGCATCTGATAAAAAACCGGAACGAGTACTGCTCCACCGCCAATGCCAAACAGACCAGCCAGAAAACCTGCTACGATGCCTCCTACAATCAGCGCTGCTATAAAAGGGTATAATTCGGCAAGCGGCGGCAAAGCTTCCAATGGTCAAACTCCTGAGATCCCCAAGATCAATGATCATTGCGATAAGCGCAGGCTACCACTCCGTCAAGCCAAGAAAAGTCCTGCACCGACTCTAAAATGCAAACTTCCTGTATAACGCCTTATAGAACCACTACTGTTGTGCCGATTGGAACCCGTTGATACAGATCTTCCACATGCTCATTTACCATGCGTATACAGCCATTGGAGGCTGCCGTTCCAATCGATTTGGGATTGGTCGTCCCATGAATCCGATAAAAAGTGTCATAGCCCTTATCGAACAAATAAAGCGCCCGTGAACCCAAAGGATTCTTCGGGCCACCGGGCATGCCATCTTTGTATTTTGCATATTTACCCGGCTCCCGAGCAATCATCTCGTCTGTCGGGCGCCAGCCTGGCCATTCCTTTTTCACATCAATGGTCGCTGTGCCGGACCAGGCAAGCGCATCCCGGCCAACACCAACACCATAGCGACGAGCAGAGACCGGGCTTTCAATCAGGTACAAAAACCGCTTGCGGGTATCAACAACGATCGTTCCCTTTTTATATTTGGAAGAATAAAGCACCCGCTGAGGGCGGTATTTTTTGTCCACCACAAATTTCGTGGCTGCGAGCGCCGGCCTGTAGCCCAGAGAGGCTATAGTGGAACCGGCAACAATGGCGCCCAAGCTTTTGATCAAATCTCTTCGCAACATTCTTTATATCTCCAAAGTCCCTCAAAGGCATGATATCAGGTGAGTTATACGTTTTTTAAACCCAGCCTTACCGAACGTCAACCTTGAACTATGCGACTTCGACAGAATATGAATTAGGCTTTGCTTCTGACAAGTCAACCTTTTCAAATGCCTGCTTGATGATCAAAGGCTTGGCATCATATTGGGTTGCCTCACTACTGAGGATCTGGCGCCAGCGTCTCGCTCCAGGTACGCTTTGAAACAAACCCACCATGTGACGCGTAACCTGATGAAGGCGGCCGCCCGCCTCAACATGAGAAATTGCATAGTCCATCATCTGATCAATGATTTCCTCATAGGATACCGGCGAACTCTGCGAGCCATAAATAACCTGATCCACATCTCTCAAAAGTGACGGTGATTGATAAGATGCACGCCCGACCATCACGCCATCGATTAAACCGCCCTCCGCTTCAAATGCATCGCCCGCTTGAATCAGATTTTCAACGCCCCCGTTCAAGCCGATGAAACGGTTCATGTTTTCCCGCTTCAAGCTTCGCACTCTTTCATAATCAAGCGGCGGAATTTCGCGGTTTTGCTTCGGGCTAAGACCTTCCAGCCAGGCTTTGCGCGCATGCACCCACAGACCGTCACAACCATTTCTCCACACAGCTTCTGCCAGCGCGTCAAGAGCCGGACCCGTGTCCTGGTCATCCACGCCAATGCGGCACTTGACAGTGACCGGCACTTGGCTGACTGCCTTGATGGCCGCAACACACTCGCCAACCAATTCCGGCACACGCATCAGGCAGGCGCCAAATGTACCAGACTGTACACGATCAGACGGGCAACCGACATTCAAATTGATTTCACTATAGCCAAAAGGCGCCGCCAGTTCCGTGGCCTTTGCAAGTTTATCTGGATCAGATCCGCCAAGCTGCAGAGCCACAGGCCCGCTGGTTTTATCCTGAAGCAACCGCTCAAGGTCTCCATGAATAATCGCATCAGCCACAATCATTTCAGTATACAGTAGCGCTTCACGCGACATGACCCGATGAAAGTATCGACAATGGCGATCCGTCCAGTCGATCATCGGCGCGACTGCGAATACTTTTTGTTTATTTTTCAATGATTTATGATACATTACAATGGTATAAATCAGGAACAAATTTGTACGGAAATGGATAGAATTGTACGGGTTTGGACCCTTTTTGATCTCCTGTTGTACGGATTTTGCACGGATTTAAAGGACTGTACGGATCATGGCAACTATCGTCAAAACAAAAGAAGAAAATTGGCGCGTCCTAGTTAGGCGAAAAGGCAGATATGCATCTAGAAACTTTCGCAATAAATCGTTGGCAGATGAATGGGCCGCCGAGACAGAACACTTAATTGACATGGAATAGATCCATCCAAATCTGGCCATAAACAGGCCAAAACATTTGGTGATTTAATCAATCTTCATATTACTGACCTGCAAGAGGTTGGAAAGCCTATCAGGCGTTCCAAGCGCGCCGTTCTAGAAGCACTTAAACGTGATATAGGCGCAGTTCGTATCAAACGATTGGATCGTATAGAATTAATAAACTATGGAAAAATGCGATCTAAACAAGGCGCAGGCCCTGTAACTATTGCAGTTGACTTATCTTATATTCGGACAGTTCTCACTCACGCAGCAGCAGTACATGGCGTTCAGGTAGATACCGAAAGCATTCGACTGGCCAGAAACGCCCTCTCCCGCCTAGGTTTGGTTGGCCGATCCCATGAGCGCGACAGGCGTCCAACCAAGATTTGAGTGGGAAATGGCTAACATTTTTCACGAACAAAAATTGCTTCTGATAGTAAAAATTGACATTGGATGTCAGAAGTATGACAAGGAAATTCTTGAATATTAGATTTTTCTGGTGCCAAAAAGATGAAAAAAAAATCAGATTCGCCTGCCTTTTCACAAAATCCCCACAAACCTCATATTGAGCGTGAAAAAGTTTTGGAAGTTGCGATTGGCCGCACGGTCAAAGCACTCCGCCGTCAATTGAAAATTACCGGGGCAGAGCTTGCCAAAACAACAGGGCTCTCCATCGGAATGCTTTCAAAAATTGAAAATGGCGTCACCTCCCCCTCTTTGACAACATTGCAATCACTGGCAAATGCGTTGAGCGTTCCGCTTACTGCTTTTTTCAAAGGTTTTGAGGAAAACCGGCCAGCCGTTCACGTAAAGGCCGGGACAGGTGTGCAGGCCGAAAGGCGCGGGACACGCGCAGGGCACCAGTATGATTTGCTTGGCCATGTCGGAATTAATACGACAGGCGTTACGGTAGAGCCCTATCTGATAAGCCTGACTGAAAAGTCAGATACATTTCCGGATTTCCAACATGACGGCCTTGAATTCATCTACATGCTTGAAGGTGAAGTTGAATACCGTCACGGCGACAAACTTTTTCATTTAAAGCCCGGGGACAGCTTCTTTTTCGATGCAGATGCCCCGCACGGACCGCAAACCCACATCAAGCTGCCCGCCAAATATCTGTCGATCATTTCATATCCACAATAATATATGTCAGTCTAGGTCGTGTTGACATTCATGTTTTGGAACGTGGTTTTGCCAAAAACGGACGTGTTTCAAGAGGAAAAGCGCAGGCAGGTCGCTATCCTTCGAGCTTTTGCGATGAAAAACAGGTTGTTTTTCGCAAAATTCGAAGAACGCGGTGCATATCAATCTTGACTGCGTTGAAAAACACTTATGGTTTGGGCAACCACCACGCGTTTCTCGCCTTGTCAGACTTGAAATGCATCTCGCGCCACGCCCGAAAAATCAATGTCAACACGACCTAATCATCAGGCCAAATGCCTGGAGATGTTTCGGCACCATCGTCAAACCTGGATAGATAATCGACAATGATTGGACGATTGTTGACAAACCCCTTGTAAGTAGCAAGTTCAACCGGCAGGTCACGAATGACACGATGCAACCGACGCGCCCATTTTTTCTGGGTCACCAATTCTTCAAGCTTGATCAAATAACAGCGGATCGGAAACACCAGAGCGTTGGATCGGGGCAGTCTGAAGAAGGTTTGCAATTCAACGCGTAGGTGCTGCTTGTTGCCACAATTCTCAGGCGTCAAAGTGGTCTTTTGGATACCCCATTTGTGATAATTTTCGGGGCTGGTATCAAGCAACGGATTAACAGTCATTGTCCAATTCAAACGTCTCGCGGGAGAGCCTTGCTGGATGTTTAACAGGAATTTCAGCGCGCGAACAAAGATACCTTTTTCGTGGGCAAGCGGCACAGGTGCATGCCACTCGAAAAAATTCATGCCAATGTCAAAATCAAGTGACCAGTCGGCTTGAGTAGTCACCATTCCGGCATCCATCCACAAATTGTCATCGCGTTGATCCAGAACGCAGAAATCACCCTGAGTTTGTCGTGTAATATATTCCATTGGACCATAAGGCAGTGTGGTTGAATCACCGAATGTGAATTTCTGTTCTATGCCAAGCGGCTTGTTGATCCAGTGCCATTTGTCTCCTTTGCGTTTTAGCTTAAAAAGATCAGGATAATCCTTGGCTTTTTCAACCATGATAAGCTCAAGCAGATCCCAACCCGCAAGTTCCATATGCGGCAACGATTGGCAACGTAGCGGATCTTCATCCAGTACCATCGCACGATCACGCATTTCAGAAACATAATGCTCATCCACATCGAATGAGTTGAAGAACACGCTGCCCTTGTTTACCGGCACATGCGGTTCAAGATTGACCGCATACATGTAGCTGTCTTTGTCGAAAGGAAACGGAAAGCGTTTGATTGCTTCAGGCGAATTCTTAAAAGTGTAATCGTTGCGGAATGTTTCATCCTTGAAGACGATGCTCATTACAGTATCCTTCGAAAACTATCGGTCCAGTACTAGGGTCTTGCCCTCAAATCTTGAAACGCATGGCATAATTTTTTTGTGTGACGCATGTTCATCATCAGTCAGCCAATGATCATTGTGAATGAACTTGCCTTGATAATTGAGGACATTTGTTTCGCACTGACCGCACGCGCCCCCGCGACAAAGATAGGGCGCATCCACCCCGGCAGCTTCAATGGCTTCCAGTAGGCTTTGATGCTCGCCAACCTTGATCGTCTTGTTCGAAGCGGCCAGTTTGACCTCAAAAGGTTTGCCGGATTCTGGTGCCAGAAACTCTTCTGAATGGATGGCTTCGCGAGGCCAACCAGCGTCCTTTGCTCCTCCTCTCACCCAGTCTATCATGCCCTTCGGACCACAAACGTAAAGATGCGTACCCAAAGGTTGACCATCCAGCAGATGGCCAAGATCGATCGCCTGCTTTTTGTCGTCATGATAAATGTGAACATTGTTTGGATATTGAGCTTTCAATTCTTTTACATATGAGCCTAGTGAAGCAGTACGCACCGAATAATGCAGTTCAAAATGACTGTTGGATGCAGCCAGTTGCTTCATTTGAGCAAGGAAAGGCGTGATTCCAATTCCGCCGGCAATCAGCAGATGTTTTTTCGCCCGTAAATCCAACGCAAATAGATTGACGGGATTGCTTATCACCATCTCCATTCCCGCCCTCACCTTTTTGTGGAGGTAGAGGGAGCCACCCCGGCCGACATCGTCCCGGCGGACGGATATTTCGTATCCGGACAAATCACTTGGATCGCTCATCAAGGAATATGGGTTCAGTCGACGAGTGCCCTTATCCTGCATTTCCACAACCGTGTGAGCGCCTCCGGAAAAAGGCGGCATTTGTTGGCGATCAATGGGTTCAAAGCGAAAGCGTTTAACAAGGCTGTTCACTTTAACAACCTCAACAACCTTTACCTGTATTTTTGCAGCACCGGCCAATCCTGTTCTCCTTAATCTATTTCTACCGCATCTGGAACATTGCCTGGATTTTCCGCGTCAATACATACGCCCTGAAAAGCCGCAATCCGGCGGGAATAATGGTCACGTACAAAAAGATTTAACCCGCAATGAGAACAAATAAATGGGTCTGTTGTAACTTCTTCTGTGATACCTTTGCAGTGAACACATTGCATACGGCGTGCCTTTGAACCGCGATGCTCTGTCTGAATTGAAGTATGTGGATATCCAACTTCAATGGCCTCGCGCATGGCTTGACCTATCACTCCTTCACTTCCGGACAAATAGATTTGCAAACCATTATGCGCGTCGGACAATACACGGCGGATACGAGGCAAAGCAGCACCAAAACTGGGGCCAATATAAAACTGGGGAGCCGCCAGTTTCTCTAACTGCTGCAGGTATTTTTCGCCAGTTTCGCGCGGAATATAGATGATATGAGCCCCCGAGAAAAAATCTGATTGGGCTTTCTTGGCAAGATCGATAATGGCTCCAGCGCCCTCACCATCGGCAATAAACAATTGGCTTTTCCCGGCTTTGGGAACAAGTTCTCCATAAATTGGACGACTCTTAATAGATGGCTTGAATTTTGTCTTCGGCATCCCCGGTAGCCTCCTTTCATCAACCAAATCGGGGCAGCGATCAAACTGCCCCAAATTCTAAAACTAACCTTTGGCAGCGCGGATTTTCTTGTCCGGATCATAAAACGGCATCGCTTGAGCAGTACAATTTATGTCCCCCGTTGCATTTTTTACCACCATTTTTGTACCGGGTTTGGCGCAGTCGACAGGCATTCTTGCAATACCAACTGAATATTTGCTGAGTGGGGAATACAGACCGCAGGTTACAACGCCCACCTTCTTACCGTCTTTAAACAACGGCGCACCATCATCCGGAGCTTCTTTGCCTTCCAGCATTACGCCATAAATCTTGAAACGCTCCTTGCCTTTAAGGCGATAATGTTCTTCTGCGCCACGAAAGCCCTGCTTACCCGGTGAAACGGTGAAATCGAGACCAAGTTCCCAAAGCGTGTCTCCCGCCGCTTCATTTTCAAAAGGATATAGCTCCGAATTATCATAGGGATAGAAAATCAAATAACTTTCAGCGCGAAGCCTGTCCAAGGTTGTAAAGCGTGACGGAATAATTCCCATTTCAGCGCCCTCTTCGACAATACGGTCCCAAATCGCCGGGGCATCCTGGCCCTGGCAGAAAATTTCGTATCCCCGCTCACCTGTATAGCCTGTGCGCGATATGGTGACCGGAAAGCCAAAGAGACTTGTTGGAATGTGCGAGAAATATGGAAGATTTCGGATGCCATCGATATGTTTTGCAAGGAAATCGACCGATACAGGACCCTGCAAAGATATATCGTGCAGATTGTCATCAAACTGGATGGAAACATCACGTCCCATGGCCGCCATGGTGAGTTGTTCGTGCCCAGTGCCTTGGCCGTGAACAACCATCCACGCATTTGGGGACATACGGAAAATCAGACAATCGTCAATAAATTTTCCTGCATCATTCAACATGCAGGCATAAACAGAACGTCCTGGCATGATCTTGCTTACATTCCGCGTTGTTGCACGATCAATGACATGCGCTGCATGGGGGCCAGTGATATGGACCTTGTTCAAACCAGAGACATCCATAACCCCTGCTTTGGTGCGGATCGCAATGTATTCTTCAACTGGATCCTTGTCATAACTCCAGGCGGTTCCCATGCCGCCCCAGTCTTCCAGATTTGACCCGAGTGCCCGGTGTCTGTCTGCCAGCGTCGAAAATCTCCACGGTGTCGTCATTTAAGTTTCTCCTCTAAGCGCAATCCACAGTGACTAATTTAATTTACCTGCGACATCTTGACAGGACGTGCCATTGAAAGGCAACCTTGTTATGAAACTTTTTTTACTGACAGTATATTTTTTCACAATTGGTTTCAAGCAACTCTCGGGGAGGAGAGAAAAATGGAAGGTAATCTCAACGCACTAACTACCGTGTTCACCGAGTTCTACTACTGGGTGACTGTAGTGTTCATGTTTTTGATCCACGTGGGCTTTTGCATGTACGAAGTCGGCGCGAGCCGACGCCGCAATCACATGCATACCCTCATGAAAAACACGATGGTGATTCCACTTGTCACCATCACATTCTATTTCTTTGGTTGGTGGATTTATTGGGCATTTCCAAATGGTCCGGGTATTATCGGCGGTCTGATCGATGGATCAGCAAATGCGCCAAACTCACCAACAATGGCGACCAATTTGAACGACCGTATCACCGGCGTGTTCTGGGCAGCATTCCTCTTGTTCTCCTGGACAGCTGCTTCAATCGTTTCCGGTGGCGCAATCGAGCGTATCCGCTCCAGTGCCTTTTGGGTACATGCGGTGCTGATCGGTTCAGTGTTCTGGATCATCGATGCGGCTTGGGGCTGGCATTCAGGCGGCTGGATGGTACAAGTTCTCGGTTACCATGATGCTTATGCCTCCGGTGTTATCCACGCGATTGCAGGCGGTTATGCACTCGGTGTTCTTTGGGTTCTGGGTCCGCGTCTCGGCAAATTTGCCGCTGATGGCACACCGCGCGATATCCCGCCACATAACCCTTGGCTGGTCACAATCGGCTTGTTCCTGATCTATACCGGCTTTTGGGGTTTTTATGCAGCATGTAACGTGCCGGCCATCTCTCCGGAAGGCATTGGTGGTTTGATTACTGGTGAAACCTGGACTGCAACAAACATCTACCTTGCACCTACCACACTTGGCGCAATTACCTTTAACTTCTTGATGTCTCTATCTGGGGGTATGATGGCTGCCTATGTCGTTTCAAAGGGAGACGCTTTCTGGACCTATTCGGGCGGCCTTGCAGGCATTATCGGTGCATCTGCCGGTAACGATCTGTACCATCCAATCCAGGCCATGTTGATTGGTGCCCTCGTTGTGGTCATCATCTACAAGCTGCATTTTTGGGTTGAGCGTAAGTTCAAGCTCGATGATGCAGTCGGCGCAGTTGCCGTTCACGGGTATGCCGGCTTCTTGGGCGTTTGCATCGCCGGCTTCATGTTGTGGGGACAACCCTCCTCGCCATATGAAGGCTATGCCGTCATCACGCCATGGGGTCAATTCCTTGGTGCGGTAATCATGTTCTTTGTACTTGGGTTCTTGCCGGCATACATTGTCTCAAGAATTATGAACTCAATGGGCATGCTTCGAATTCCGGCAAAAGTCGAAATCGAAGGGCTCGACCATCACAGCGAACTTGCCTATCAAAATGCCGTGGCAGATGTCATTGCAGCTGAAAACGCAATCGCCAAGAAAATCTGAAAGGAATAATTATTATGTCTACAAATGGAATGAGCAGCTGGGCTGTTGATCTAAAAGATGTTGGCGCAATTTACCCCTTTCAGGGTACTGAAACGCTATTGGTGATTGTCGGCTTGATTTTCTGGATCGGTTGGCATGTTTGGCAGGCCAAAATCGAGAAGCAAGAATTTGCCGATGCCGAGCGTGACTTTGACGCCGAGCATTCAGGAAATTCGATCAAACGGTATTGAACAATATCTTGTAGCTAAAAATCAGCGCAGGCATCGATTGTTGCCTGCGCTGATTATCCTCGCAGGAAATAATATTTCTTGACAGTTGAATTTTGAAATTTATCTTACTAGTGTAATTCGACGAACTTATTCACTCTCGGAGTAATTTTTATGTGTGGAATTGTCGGACTGTTTCTAAAAGACAAATCACTTGAACCAAGGCTGGGAGCGATGCTCACCGACATGCTGATCACAATGACAGATCGCGGTCCCGACAGCGCAGGCATCGCAATTTACGGTAACGATGCTGATAGCAAAACCAAACTGACGATCCAATCGGATAAGCCCGCCACTGATTTTGCGGATCTTGACAAAGAACTAAGCCAGGCAACCAACGCACGGATAAGCATACGGCTGAAAGATACGCATGCCGTTCTCGAGTTTTCCGAAAAGCGGGAGGACGAAATTCGGGATGCATTGGCTTTGATAAGGCCGTCTATCAGGATAATGAGCGCCGGAGATGTGATAGAGATCTACAAAGAGGTCGGGCTCCCGAAAGATGTTGCCAAACGATTCAAACTTTCACAAATGAGTGGAACCCATGGCATAGGTCATACGCGTATGGCTACGGAATCCGCCATCACAACAATGGGCGCCCACCCATTTTCAACCGGCTCAGATCAGTGTCTTGTTCATAATGGCTCCTTGTCTAACCATAATAGTTTGCGGCGTAAGCTCATACGTGACGGGATGAAGTTTGAAACAGAAAACGATACCGAAGTCGCCGCAGCCTACCTTAGCTACAAAATGAAACATGGCAGCAATCTTGGCGAAGCTTTAACCTCAAGCCTTGACGATTTGGACGGTTTTTTTACGTTTGTTGTAGGAACCAAGGACGGGTTTGGTGTTGTCCGTGATCCGATTGCTTGTAAACCAGCAGTAATGGCCGAAACTGATCAATATGTCGCGTTCGGTTCTGAATATCGCGCATTGGTAAATCTACCTGACATTGAAAACGCCCGTGTTTGGGAACCAGAGCCCGCAACCGTCTATTTTTGGGAGCATTAGGAAATGCAGACATTTGACCTGTCAAAAAATGAGCTGCGGGAACTAAATTCAACTTTGCATGCCCAGAAAAACGACACTAACCAAACCCAATGGGAGATTATCAATCCAAAAGGATCACACGCAATTGCAGTTGGTCTGGATGCCCCTATTGAGGTCACTGTAAAAGGTTCAACCGGATATTATTGCGGCGGTATGAACAAGCAGGCAACCATAAACATCAAAGGATCAGCTGGCCCTGGAGTTGGCGAAAACATGATGTCCGGCAAGATCGTTATCGACGGCGATGCCAGCCAATATGCCGGAGCAACCGGAAACGGCGGATTGCTGGTAATCAAAGGAAATGCCTCTTCTCGTTGCGGTATTTCCATGAAAGGTATCAACATCGTCGTTCATGGCAATATTGGTCATATGTCAGCTTTTATGGCTCAATCGGGTAATCTTGTCGTGCTTGGCGATGCTGGAGATGCACTTGGAGACTCCTTGTACGAAGCGCATTTGTTTGTACGAGGCAAAGTGAAAAGCCTTGGTGCAGATTGTATTAAAAAAGAAATGCGCGCCGAACACATCGAAATCCTCAAGGAATTACTTGCAGAAGCGGAGTCTGACGCCAAACCTGAAGAATTTACCCGATATGGCTCAGCCCGAAAACTCTACAATTTCAATATTGACAACGCATCGGCGTATTAAGGCTATATGATGAACGACCAAACGCCGAAGAAAATTCCACAAACGGTTCCGCGCAAATCTGCGACATTTACGGACTCGATTAATTCAGAAATTCGCAGAGCCGCTGCTACCGGTATTTATGATATCCGTGGCGGTGGTGCAAAGCGACATTTGCCGCATTTTGACGACCTGCTTTTTTTGGGTGCATCGATTTCGCGCTATCCTCTGGAAGGATACCGGGAAAAATGTGAAACCAAAGTTGTTCTGGGCACCAGATTTGCCAAAAATCCAATTGAGCTTGATATCCCGATCACGATTGCGGGTATGAGTTTTGGTGCCTTGTCAGGCCCTGCAAAGGAAGCCCTTGGCCGGGGCGCGACCTCCGCAGGAACATCCACTACCACTGGCGACGGCGGAATGACCGAGGAAGAGCGAGGTCATTCCAGTAAACTTGTCTATCAATATTTGCCTTCCCGATACGGCATGAATCCGGACGATCTGCGCCGTGCAGATGCGATTGAAATTGTAGTTGGCCAAGGTGCAAAGCCCGGCGGCGGCGGCATGCTGCTCGGACAGAAAATTTCCGACCGCGTTGCCAAGATGCGCAATCTTCCGCAAGGCATTGACCAGCGTTCTGCCTGTCGGCACCCGGATTGGACCGGACCGGATGATTTAGAGATCAAGATTCTTGAAATTCGCGAGATCACCAACTGGGAAAAGCCAATTTACATCAAAATCGGTGGTGCCCGCCCCTATTTCGATACCACCCTTGCAGTGAAAGCCGGAGCGGATGTCGTGGTTCTGGACGGCATGCAAGGCGGAACAGCGGCAACACAGGATGTGTTCATTGAGCATGTCGGCCAACCGACACTTGCATGCATCCGCCCAGCCGTTCAGGCGTTGCAAGACATGGATATGCATCGCAAGGTTCAGCTTGTCGTTTCGGGCGGGATTCGCACCGGTGCAGATGTTGCCAAGGCCTTGGCGCTTGGCGCAGATGCGGTTGCGATTGGTACGGCCGCACTTGTGGCACTTGGCGACAATGATCCGCACTGGGAAGAAGAATACAACAAGCTCGGAACAACTGCCGGAGCTTATGACGACTGGCATGAAGGCAAAGACCCTGCGGGCATTACCACACAAGATCCTGAGTTGATGAAACGGTTCGATCCGATTGCGGGCGGCCGCAGACTATCAAACTATTTGAAAGTTATGACGCTCGAGGCGCAAACAATTGCTCGCGCCTGTGGTCATAATCACGTCCATAACCTAGAGCCGGAAGACCTTTGCGCTTTGACTGTTGAGGCTTCTGCCATGGCAGGTGTACCTTTAGCCGGAACCAATTGGATCCCCGGACAGGGCAAGTATTAACGACGACCAGACATTCTGTTTCTTGGGAGGAAACTAAAATATGGCAATCGATCTCGCCAAATTCGCCAAAGACAAAGGCGTCAAATATTTCATGATTTCCTATACCGATTTATTCGGTGGGCAGCGAGCCAAACTTGTTCCAGCACAGGCTATTGCTGGCATGCAAAAGGATGGCGCCGGATTTGCCGGTTTTGCTACCTGGCTTGACTTAACTCCTGCCCATCCAGATATGTTGGCAGTACCTGACCCCTCGTCAGTCATCCAATTACCCTGGAAAAAAGACGTCGCTTGGGTCGCCAGCAATTGCGTGATGGAAGAAAAGGAAGTCAAACAGGCACCTCGCAATGTATTGAATGCATTGATCGCTGAAGCTGCCAAAGAAGGTATGCACGTAAAAACAGGCGTAGAAGCTGAGTTCTTTTTACTAAACCCTGATGGTGGCGCGATCTCGGATGAGTATGATACCGCGGCCAAACCCTGTTATGACCAGCAGGCAGTTATGCGGCGCTATGATGTGATTGCTGAAATCTGTGATGCAATGTTGGAACTCGGCTGGGGGCCGTACCAGAACGACCATGAAGATGCCAATGGCCAATTTGAAATGAATTGGGATTTCGATGACGCTTTGGCGACCGCCGATAAGCATTCCTTCTTCAAATTCATGACCCGTTCAATTGCAGAAAAGCACGGTCTGCGGGCCACTTTCATGCCGAAACCTATTGAAGGACTGACCGGTAATGGTTGCCATGCCCATATCTCCGTTTGGGATAAAACAGGCAAGACCAATGTGTTTGCTGACAACAAGAAGGAACTTGGTCTGTCAGACAAGGGGCGTCATTTTCTTGGCGGCATTATGAAACATGCTTCAGCACTGGCAGCGATCACCAATCCAACGGTCAATTCATACAAACGCATAAACGCCCCTCGCACGATATCTGGAGCTACCTGGGCTCCCAATTCAGTTACTTGGACAGGCAATAACCGCACACACATGGTGCGTGTCCCTGGCCCTGGCCGATTTGAATTAAGACTGCCAGACGGTGCTGCAAATCCATATCTATTACAGGCAGTTATCATTGCGGCAGGCCTCGATGGCGTTCGCAAAAAAGCTGATCCAGGCAAACGTTGGGACATCGATATGTATGCCGAAGGTCACAAGGTAACTGGAGCGCCAAAACTGCCGCTTAACCTGCTGGACGCACTTCGCGCCTATGACAAAGACAAAGACCTTAAATCTTCGATGGGCGAAGAGTTTTCATCGGCATATCTAAAGTTAAAGCACCAGGAATGGAATTCCTACGCTTCCCATTTCTCCCAGTGGGAGCGCGACAATACTCTGGACATTTAAATAATCCCAGAAGCGCAATAGCCTGAAAGCGGACAAGTCGCGGCTTGCTTTCAGGGAATAATCCTATGGCTGTATCAACGGGAGTAAAAAAATATAACCTTGAAGTTATTGGCAAGTACTGCCCTTGTAGGTGCAAGTTTGGCGTTTAGTACGCCCGCATTTGCACAAGACTCTAGGGTCCTGACCCTAGCAAACCAATTGTTATTCCTACCCATAACTGGTCAAGCCAGGTGGTTATGGCCTGTCTGACGTCAGCGCTTGTGTCTCAGATTTAGGTCTGGGCTAAGAGAGACTTTTCGCTCATCTTAATTCTCTGGGAGAAAAAGATGAGACAGAACAAACAAAGGAAACATATCGGGTAATTCTTCAATAGCTGTTTGTAGCACTCTACTGCCTGGATAGTGTGACCCCCAATATTCGCAAGGGAAAATAAAACATGTTGGCATTATCGCTAGGTCTTTTGGCGGCATTGGCATGGGGGGTGCATGATATTTGTGTGCGTTATGTGAGCCAGAAAACAAATATCTATATCGCTCTTTTGACCGTGCTTACGGTTGGTACCTTTTTGCAGATTGTTTATCTGGTCGTTTTACAAGATAATTCCAGTTTCGATTATTCAGCAATGCCTGAAACATTCGGTTCAGGCATCGCCTTTATCATCGCCAGTATTGGCCTCTACAAGGCATTTGAAATCGGTCCGGTAAAACTGGTTGCACCCATAATTGCGTCATATCCAATTTTTACAATTGCCTCAGCCTCACTTGGTGGCCAGACCATACCATTAATTCAATGGCTGGCGGTTTTGGTAATAATATCCGGTGTCAGCATCGTTGCATCGCATACCGGAAACCAATTGGAAAACAACTCGATTGGGCAACGCCGGTTAACATTAAAACTTCAGGCAGTCTTGTGGGCATTGGCAAGCGCTTTGGGATTTGCTGCAAGTTTCGCGTTTGGTCATTTGGCTACGCAATATGCTTCAGAGCTTCCGGTTACAATCATTTCCCGGCTCGTCGCCATTGTTGCGTTGATTGCATTGATAACGGTCATGCGCATCAACACAATACCAAAATTTTCCCAACTTCCCATTCTGATATTGATGGGGTCAATGGATGCGATAGCTCATGCCAGCGTAATTTCCGCAGGGCAGATGGAAAAAGCCGAATATGCGGCTGTTGCTGCGTCCACATTCGGTATGGTTACAATCCTGTTGGCCTGGCTGTTTTTGAAAGAAACAATGACAGCCATTCAATGGGTTGGCGTGGTATTGGTATTTTCAGGCATTGCATATCTCGCGTCAAACTAGGTGTGAATTCTAAAGAGGTTGTTCATTCAAAGCTCCTGAAACAGGTTTGGGTTCGCACCAACCAGTCTCAACGCTTCAATTCGAATGAACAATCTCTTTAGAATTCACACCTGGGGTCAGACCTTCACTGCAAGTCGCACATACTCAGAATTAGACCAGTTAAGGTGATCAATTTCTTCGAAAATCATGGGGTAGATAGCTTTTTTGTATATGCCACTGTACGAAATTTGCACACTCACCCCGCTAAGCATTTGATATACTTAAGATCTCCGTCCAGTCGATCATCGGCGCGACTGCAAATATTTTCTCTTTATTTTTCAATGATTTATTATACATTTCAATGGACTAAAACGTGACCTGCGTGCACCAAATTTCCTCTATTTGCACGGGTTTGTACCTGATTTGATCCCTATGTGCACGGAAATTGCAATGGGTTGGCGTGGTAATGATATTTACAGGCATTGCATATCTCGCGTCAAACCAGGGTCAAGAACCATTAAATTACTCGAAATAGCGCCCGATATGACAAGAAATACAAGGAATAAATCGAGTACGTGGCACATATATTCCCGGTAAAGTGTTAGCTTGAAGTTTGTCAAAAACAAAGAGCAGGAATGTTTTTCATCTGGCACCAATGGCGTCTTGACCGATATCCAGAACATCATCAGCCTGATCAATACCGTCATTGCCTATTCCATCGCAGGGTCC
>JBAUHS010000008.1:0-26358 GCA_049680405.1 Salaquimonas sp.
GGAGCCTTTGCCCGATTGAAGAAGTCCTGGAATAAGCAGGGAAGGACGCAAAACAATAGCAATGAAAAAAAAACGGCCCCGCCATGACAATGCTCAGCGGAACCGGTTCAATTTTTTAAGGAATACAGACCGGATTAAACCGCAGACAGATTAACCGCCTTGGGGCCTTTGCCGCGCTGGTCTTCTTCAGTTTCAAAAGAAACCTTCTGGTTTTCCTGAAGTCCGTCCATGCCGGAAGCCTGAACAGCTGAAATGTGAACGAACACATCCTTGCCGCCGCCATCAGGCGTAATAAAGCCGAAGCCCTTGTCCATGTTGAAAAATTTTACAGTGCCAGTCATAGCCATGATCTTGTCCTTTTCTTTCGATCACCTGTCGATCTCCGTGAGGAAAATCGAACAGCATTTTACCGGAAATCCGGTTTTAGCAGGCAAGCATTATGTCGAAGAAAGGCAGAAACCTATGGCAGCTTTTGTATCCGGTCTCCCGGCGCCTTGGCCGTCACCCGGAAATTTTATCAGCGCTTCCGGTTCGCTCTCATTACGAATGTGGTCCAAAAAGGTCACCACAATCGGCATTTTACTTGGGTCTTCCAGTCGTCTTCATGTTCGCAATTTGCCCGAACGCAGAAATTTTGCAGAAAGAACGAGGGCAATGCAAGTAAAAAAATGTGACAGATTTTTGAAGCGTTTTGGGATAAAGCGGCCTTTTGGCGCAAAATGTGGCCAAATACTCAATGGAGACGTAAAATCGGGTGGCCTTTTTCTAATAATGCTCTGCATGACTGCACAATTTGGCATTGCTCCACTGCATTTTCGGCGCTTGTAAAAACGGGCGAACAGCACCATTTCAGTGTGGTAAACAAGAAAAAGAAGGGAAATTTGATGACAATAAGTCTCATAAGCAGAATTTTCCCACGCGCAAAAAGCCGCAAAACGATCGAAATGGAATATCTGAACAAGTCCGTTTCAATGCATGATCTGGAACGGCGCCAGTGGGAAATCGGCAACGGATTGTTCCGTTAAACGCCGAATATCAATTTAAATAACACACGATAAAGCCCGGCATCTAACCGGGCTTAATCATTTTAAAAAGGCTCCCTTGCCTAGCCAGGCATGGCGCGAAAGCCCGGCAAATGCGCTCTTGGATCGCTGGCAAAAACATAGCGGGTGGCGGGCGCGTGGCCTTGGGCTAACTCATCAGATTGCTTTATCCCCTCGTCTTCAGGCTCGGCTAGACTACTGGCCTGGGCAATTGAGCTCAGGCCAAAACCTGCAAGGACACTTACGGCACCCAACGTTTTGAGCATGATGCGCCGGGTAATAGCAGAGCCGGAATTATCCATAGGCTTTGCCTATTTCTGACCAGGGAACGACCGGGTAGGAAGCGCTGATCTGCGTGTCGCAGCAAGGGCAAAAGGTTGAACGCAATGCCTTGTTGGTTTCTTCCGCAGAGATATTGGGATCGGCCACAATGCGCGTAAGCTTGTCGCCCATCGCTTTGTGAACAAGGCTGCAGTGATAGGCAAAGAAAGGATAAGAGCCGTGAGGCTTTGCTGCAACGCTGGTTATGGTCTTGGCTGTCGCTGTGGCAATCGGGCCGCCGAAAAGGCCACCCAAAACGCCAGCGGCACTGGCAGCCACTCCAGCAGCAGCTCCACCGGCAACAAAGCCGCGACGCGAAACGGTGCCCTTGGTTGAAGACTTGTTTGAAATACTCATGCACTTGTTCCTTGTTGAGTTATCGGAGATTTCCACTGGGGTATGACAGCAGAAAGAGAGCTTTTCGCAGGATGAACACGGTCGCCACAACCGGGACAACGAGCCTCCATCAGCGCCAAAGCTGTCCGCTCCCCGTCGATAGTTGGATCATTGATCACCTCATCAAGGTTGTTGGCGATCTTGTGATGGACAGACTGACAGAGAAATTTCGCAAGCGTAGGTTCAAAGCTTTTCGCTTTTCCATTTATAGCCAGAAAAGTTCCGACGCTTGCAAATACGCTGGAGGGAAGAGCAGTAAGGGCAACTGCCCCTGCACTACCGGCGAGTATGGCACGTCTGGAGATATGGCGCTTGGAGGGTTGAGGACTGGATTTGGATGAGGTCATGGCATTGTCCTTTTCAACAAATAATCAATTCGAAGGAATCGACTTCATTTTCTATGTATCAAATACTTATACTCATTTCAAGCATAAGTTAAACTCTTTTGTACTTGTGTGAAATGAAGCAGCATTTTAGAATCCGGAAAAACCAACACAGAAGTGATTTAATGAAAGTTAGTCAGGCAATTGAGACACGTAGATCAACGCGGGCCTTTACAGACAAGGCGGTTGATAGTGAACTGATCATAGAACTGTTGATCAAGGCTTCCCAGGCACCCTCCGGCGGCAATGTGCAGCCCTGGAAGATTGTCTTGCTCAATGGTGAAAAGACGGCCGAGTTCAAGGAATTGATGCGCAAACGCCTTTCTGGCGATCCGCACCCGGATGGCGAAAAACCGGAATATGACGTGTATCCGGACAAACTGATCGAGCCTTACAGAACAGCTAGATTTGAAGTTGGCGAAGGCATGTACCGCCTGCTCGACATTCCAAGGGAAAACAAGACAGAGCGCCTTAAATGGTTCGCCCATAATTATCAGTTTTTCGGCGCTCCGGCAGGCATATTCTGTTTCATCGACCGGATCATGGGGCCGCCCCAATGGTCAGATGTTGGCATGTATTTGCAGAGTTTCATGCTGCTATTGGAAGAAGTTGGCCTACAATCCTGCGCTCAGGAATGCTGGTACACTTACCCGAAAACCGTTTCGAAGTTTTGCAAAATGCCCGAAACAGACATGCTGTTTTGCGGCATGGCTATTGGCCATGGCGACGACGATCATCCGGTCAATCAACTAAAAACAAATCGTCTTAAGCCCGATGAATGGCTCAAAATTTTGTGATGTTTCAGAGTCTATCCAAATTCTTTGCTGACAGCTTTTGGCTTCATGCGGACGAGCCGCGATGTTTTAACCGCAGCCTGACGGTGGCGGACTGCTTTTCGGTACTCAGGATCGCGAACCATGTCGATAAACGCCTGCCCCGTCGGGTATTCAGCAATAAAGGCAATATCCCAATTTTCGTTTGCCGGTCCAATAAGCGTAAGTTCGAAATCGCCCGACCAAATGATTTTGCCTCCTAGCCGCGCAAATATGGGTCCGCTTTCCTTGCTATAGGCCGCATAGGCTTCAGCGCCGGTTACTACGCTTCCGTCTTCATAAACCGCTTTGTCGTTCAACCTTACAAGATTGAGCATTTGAACGGGCTTGTCAGACGCCAAGTCTTTGAAGTGGCCAAAGCTTTCTTTTGTCGGATCAATGTAATTTGGCATTTGTCACAGTTTCTTGAGATCAATCGAGCCGGAAGCTTCATATTGCTTGGTTTTGTTATCAAAAACAAAAAACTCAGCTTTGATGCCGGAACCGGTTTTGGAGATGATCTGACGCACTTTCACCAGTTTTCCAGCCTCCTGATCCACCATGGAAGTTGAAAGCTGCATCTTGCTGCCGTTGAAACTGCCGGAGCTTTGGGTAACCTCCATGCCCTTTCGAGGTGCAACAAAACTGCCCCGGACAGTATTATTCTTTGCAACAATTCCGCCATTGATTTTGCCTTTTCCCTTGGTGCTTGCGCACTCGCCGGAAACAACCAGTTTGTCTTCGCCATCGCTGAAAACATTATTTATCTTGCAGGCTACCCGGGACTTCGAGTCGCCAACAATTGTTGCGTTTCCGCGTCCGCTGTAATTGCCCTCAAGGCTGCGCAGAAAATCAGAAGCGGTTTCAGCATGGGCTGACACGGGCATTACGATTGCAGTTACGAGCCCCAGTATTGGAATTAATTTGGTCAATAAAGTTCCCTCGGAAAAGGTGATTTATGAATACGTACAATAAGCACTCAGACTTTTTTCTTGCTGCTAATCATGTTCTTAAGACGGCCAAGTGTCAAAATATTGGCAGGCAAAATTAATAAATTTGCAATCAGCGCTACAATCAAAGTCGAAATCATCAATTGGCCAAGTACCGGCACTACCGGAAGATGGCTGATTTGGGTCACGAGAACACTAACACAAATGATCACCGTTCCTGCTGTCAGGGCGGGTCCCACCTCCTCTAAGGCTGTCGATAGCGCATGGGTAGCCTCTTTGCCGGCTCTTTGCTCGGAATCAAAAACATTGATGAGATGCACTGCATTATCAACGGCTATGCCAAAAGCAACGGTTAGGGCAACGACTTCGGATAGATTGATGGTCCCGCCTCGAACATACAAGAACACCAGAACAAAGAAGATAGGCAACAGATTGGGAGTGATCGCCGCAATGGTAATGAATGGTGAACGGGTTGCGATGCCAATAAACAAAATTCCAAGAGCAATCGCAATCATAAGACTTGTTCGCAACTGGTCAATCAGATTGGTAAATTCCACTGCCATCAGAATTGGAAATCCGGAAAGTGTCACTTCTTCGCCAAAAGGAAGAGCCGAAAGTGATTTTTTCAAAATGACCGTTTCTTCTTTCACTTCCGCCACGGGCATATTCGAGGTTAGCCGAATGCTGATCAGCGCACTATCACCATTTTTGGAAAGAAAGTCTGATTTTTCACTATCACTGGCTTGCCCGGCAAGATCGGTTATTCGTTTGCGCGCTTCTGGCGTTTCAAGCGTATCCAATATCTTGCTTGCAGAAAACACACGCTGGCTGCCAAACTGCGCAGCTACAATTGCCTCAACCTGAGACAGGCGTTCCAGATTTTCCGGTGACGCAAACCCCTCGGAGTTTTCAAACGGAACAGACATCAAGAGTAAAGCCCTGCCGCCAATTACGTCATTGGCAAGCTCTTCGCCATAACGAATGTCTGAGTCATTGGGCAGATACTCGGTCAGCTTGTACTCAGCTGTTACATTTTGCTGGATCACGCCAAAAACAATGACCAGCAGCAATCCGACCGCAGCGATTATTCCAGGTGAGCGCAATGCTATGGAACGCGCGCGCTTACCGATCGTCTGAAACATCGGAGTTTTTGTAACACCGGGTTTTACAAGACCAAAGCGAATGGACCAATGAATAGCCAAAGGCAAACCAATGATGACGGCAACAAAGGCCAGCGCGACAACGCCCGTGCCAAGATAGGCAAACTCTTTCAGGGCCTCGCTCTCCGCATAGGAAAACGAAAGAAAAGCGAGCATGGTCGTGATGGATGTCAGCGAAGAAGCCGGACCTACTTTTTGGATAGCCTCGGTCAGGCCCAGATTCACGTCTGATCCATCTGAACATAATGTCTGCCATCGGAAATAGAGAAATATTCCGTCAGCAAAAGCTAATATCAAAGCCAATGTAGGCAACACTGTTGTCAGGTAATTGATTGGAACTTCAAAGAAAGAAAAAAGACCAAATGCCCATAATGCCGTCAAAGCCGGAGGCGCAGCACAAAGCAATGCAGCCAGAACGCTTCTGAAAATGTAATAGGCAATGGCAGTACCGAGAAGCAAACCCACCAATGTCAATTTCAATTGATCATCGATCAGAGCGGATAGAATTTCAGCGCCAACGGGCGTAAGACCTGTAAACGACAATTTGAAATCATCCGGAGCAACTTCTTCCGCCGTATCACGTAAGTTTCTGTAAGCGATGAAACTCTTCTTATCATCTTCCTGAACGCTGACATCCAGCGAGGCGACAATCACTGCAACTTTTCTTCCCTTGGAAAAAAGACTTCCTACTTGAGGGAACTTGACAATCAGATCATCAATCAGTCCCACCATTTCTTCATCGCTGCCGAACTCCTCGGGAAACCAATCAACCAACTCGCCGGTTTGTGGATCGAATACGGGCGTAGAGAAAATACTGATCGCTTTTGCCACACCTTCGGTAAGTGACACATCAAGTTGCAGGTTGCGAAGATCTTCCAGACCGGCAGAAGTAAGCAGCCGATCAGACTCAACAAGGATCGTCACATCGCGAGAGAAATTGCGGTAATCATCTTTTATTTGATCATATTCAGCCACTGCAACAGAGCGGTCGGGTAAAACGGAAATAATGCTTCCATCAAAACTCAAAAACCGAACATTAAATGCTGCAATTGCGATGAGTACGAGGATGAAGATGGAATAGGCCAGCGGGCGCTTTTGCGCTGCCAATCCAATTTTTTCTAATCCAAAACCAATCCGCCACATTATGAGGACCACTTACAAGCATCTGGCGCAGAGAAAATTTTCAAGACAAGTGTTTCTCCTGCTTTAGCATCAACCACACAAAATGGCCCTTCACCCTCCGCAAGACTTACCTTGACCATGCCTACACTTGAGGTTTCTGGCGCAGCCGCGCAGGCAATCTCATCAGAGGTTAAATAGGTCAATGAACGGGCTCCGTTTTGAACTGTAACATCTGCAACTATGCCTTTGTCAGTTTTGTTCTGAACGCAAATTTCAGCGGCTGCAGTGGATAACCCTTCCGGATGGAAAAGAAATCGCGAGATTGGTTGCCAAAACAGCACCACAAGTATCATCATACCAAGCAACGACAAAACAATGAACTTGATTGATCGCGACATATCGAAGGGGTCCAAAAAGTCAGAGTTTAGCGGAATTGTAAAACTGTCGCTTCTCTTTATTCAATGCACTAGGTTCCAACAAGTCCAAAGCAAGATTTAATCATCAGATTGTTGAAAACAAATGATTTTCGAGCCGCAATTACTCAAAGGCAGATTGATCAAACGCTATAAGCGTTTTCTTGCTGACGTCAAAATGGAAGATGGACGAGAGTTAACGGTACACTGCCCAAATCCCGGCGCAATGGCCGGATTGAAAGATGCGGGTAATCCAGTTTGGGTTTCCGACAGCCAAAACCCGAAACGAAAACTTCAATATACCTTGGAACTGATGGAAGTTGGCGGCACAATGGTGGGCATCAACACCAACCGAGCCAATAAGCTTGCGTTGGAAGCCATTCACTTCGGTATGGTTGAAGATGTTGATAAAATCGATGAAATTCTATCGGAGCAAAAATATGGAGAGAACAGCAGGATCGATTTCCTGATCAATCGAACAAATAAACCTTCGGTGTATCTGGAGGTAAAAAATGTGAACTTTGTCAGACAACAAGGCATTCATGAGTTTCCCGATGGCGTAACAGATCGCGGAGCAAAACACTTACGTGAACTCATGAAAGTTGTTGATCAAGGCTTCGAAGCGAAAATGCTTTATGTCATTCAGCGCAATGATGGAGACCAGTTCAAGATTGCCGATGATATCGACAAAACCTATGGCGAGTTGTTCAAGGTGAGCATGGCCCATGGCATCAAAGCACAGGCAATATGTTGCGATATCACGCCTGAAATGATGACGCCCATTCGCTCCGTCGAAATCCTCAGCTAGTCGTCTCAGCGGTTCATCAGACCAGTCCGTATTTTTTATTGCGAAAATGATCTTGAAACGGCATAACGCATTTATGCAAAATTATATTCAGGCACATTCTGCCCCGCTCAAAAACACCGGCACAATAAAGCTATATGACAAGCAAGCCTTTGAAGGCATGCGCAAGGCGAGCCAACTGACGGCGACCTGTCTTGATGAGCTTGCCCAAATGGTAAAGCCCGGCATCACGACGCAGCAAATTGACGACTTTGTTTTGAAATTTGGTATGGACCATGGCGCGGCCCCTGCGACGTTGAACTATCGCGGCTATACAAAATCCTGCTGCACATCGATCAATCACGTAGTTTGCCACGGCATTCCGAATGAAAAGTCCCTGCGCGAGGGCGATATCATCAACATCGATGTAACTTACGTATTGGATGGTTGGCACGGGGATTCAAGCCGCATGTATCCGGTCGGGACTATAAAACGCGCCGCTGAGCGCCTGATTGAGGTCACCTATGAAGCATTGATGCGCGGTATCGCCGAAGTGAAACCAGGCGCTTTTACAGGCGATATCGGCGCGGCAATTCAGGAATATGCCGAAAGCGAGCGCTGCACTATAGTCCGTGATTTTTGTGGCCATGGCGTTGGACTGCTGTTTCATGACGCACCAAACATATTGCATTTTGGCCGTCGCGGCGAAGGCGTAGAACTGCGCGAAGGAATGATCTTCACCATCGAACCAATGATCAATCTTGGCAGACCAGCGGTTAAAGTTCTCGGCGACGGATGGACCGCAGTTACAAGAGATAGGTCGCTTTCCGCCCAATTTGAACATTCTGTAGGCGTCACTGATACCGGTTGTGATATCTTTACGATATCCCCTGCAGGTTATACAGTGCCCCCCTATATCTAAGACATGACTGCAGGGTGAACCCACTTGCATTGATATTGCAAACCCTTCGCACAAGTACTGTACGAAGGACCAACCGTGAAACCAACCAATCTCGCTCCAACTGGAATGGCGGAAACAAATTCCAAGCCGTTGAAAAGCAAACCTCATTATCATGGACACCGTGAACGGCTGCGACAGAAATTTGCTGAGCGCGGCAAAGATGCGTTGGCCGAGTATGAAATCCTCGAAATGCTGTTGTTTCGCTCTATCCGCCAGGGCGACACCAAGCCGATAGCCAAAGCCCTGATTGCTGAATTCGGCTCTTTGGGCGGAGTATTATCAGCTACGCCTGCAAGATTGCGCGAGGTCAAAGGGGTTGGCGAAGCAATAGCAGTTGACCTGAAACTGATCGGTGCAGCAGGACTTCTGTTGGCGGCTTCGGAAATTCGCCAGCGAACGCTCTTGAGCTCCTGGAGCCAGGTTCTTGAATATTGTCGGGCTGCAATGGCGTTCGAAGACAAGGAAATCTTCCGGATTCTTTTTCTCGACAAGAAAAACCAGCTGATCAAAGATGAAATCCAGCAGACAGGAACTGTTGACCACACACCTGTTTACCCGAGGGAGGTCGCCAAGCGTGGATTGGAGCTTGCTGCAACAGCACTCATTTTGGTCCATAACCATCCCTCGGGTGACCCGACACCTTCAAGGGCTGACATAGAAATGACCAAGACGATTATTGATGTGATCGCCCCTCTTGGAATGACCGTTCACGACCATATAATTATTGGGCGTGATGGCCATGCTAGCCTGAAAGGGCTTCAACTGATCTAAAGGATTACTCTGGCGGTTTCCCAATGCCTAAAACGAAAAAGAAAACGAATTTACCATCAAAGACTTGTCCGGCCTGCAAGAGACCATTCGCTTGGCGAAAAAAATGGGAGCGCGATTGGGAAAATGTCAAATATTGCTCAGACAAATGCCGCAGTAAGGGTTCAGAGTAACTGCGTGACGTTTGGCACTAAGACCTATTTCGATAGTCTGACAGAGCTTCCGGTGTATCCAAATCGAGGGAAGCCGTCTCGCCTAGTTCCAGTAAAATAACATCATCACTATTTTCACCAATGATATGACGGGCGCCCGTATCGCCGGAAATAGCCATGAGAGCCTCAAAATGAGCCTTTGGCCAAAGTACGGGATTGCCGCGTTTGCCGAGGTGGGTCGCAACAATGATCTTTGGATTTTCTGCCGTTGAGGCCGCCTCTATGAAGCGCTTAATGTCATCAGAGCTAATTTTGGGCATGTCCCCTAATAAGACCAAGGCATGGGTAACTGAAGCATCCAAAGCGCCAATCCCGGCCTTCAGGCTGGTTGAAAGCCCTTCGGCGAATTCATCATTTTGTACAAACTGCACTTGTCGCTCACCAATCGCGTCACGAACTGCGGCACTTTCATGCCCGGTCACAACAATCAGTTCTTCCAACCCCGCCTGAATGCTGGCATCAATTGCATGGCACACCATCGGTTTGCCCTTGACGGTTTCAGTGAGCTTGTTGATCGCCCCCATTCGGCGGCTCTGCCCACCAGCAAGGACAATGCCGGCAATATGAATTGGATCATCTGGAGAACTTTGCCGTGGTTGAGGCCGCGATCCAATCTCCATCAACAATCCGCCAACGCCCATTCCGGCAATATCCATCGAAGTCACTTCAATATCTGCCAGCAAGCGATTCAAAACAAAATCAAATCCGTTTTCAGCCGGCGATCGCGCGCAACCCGGCGCACCCAGGACAGGTATCGATCCCAATTGCCCAAGCATCAACAAATTGCCCGGATCCACCGGCATTCCCAAACGCAAAACTTCGCCTCCCGCAAGTTTCAATCCTGCTGGGATTACATCTGAAATATCGCTTATCGCCGAAGCTCCGAAAACGATTATGAGATCACAGGAGTTCTTCAGCTTGGAGATTTCACCTTGAATGGCAGTCGCTTCATGGGCAGCCATACTGTGAGCCACAATTCTTGAACCACTTGGTTTCAAACGTCGTTCCAATACATCAAGCGTTTTGGCAATGGTCTTGTCTTTGAGGCCCGGCAGAATGGTCGAGATCACGCCAATTCTTTTGGACGAATAGCCCTCAACAGACATCGCTTCTGATTTGCTAGCGATTTTTTTCACCATACCAATGGTCTTATTGGAAATGCCATAGGGAATGATCTTGATGGTGGCGATCATTCTCCCGGTAAGAACCGGCTCATATGGAGCAAGGGTAGCAAAGGTAATACCGGGATCAATGCTATTTATCTGGTCAACCAACTCTGATGAAACGCAAAAAACGCCATTGGCAGCAGCATGAAAATTGACCCGTCCAGTCCCCGCCTCTGCGACATCAATTCCATTCAACCCCAACGCAGATGCAATTTGCCTAGCCGCTTCATCTTCATTGATCTCGTCTGGCTCCAGCATAGCGACCGTCAGCTCCTTTATGTCATGAGCGGCAGCAGCAGTTAAATCGCTTTTGGTAAGCGTCACGCCCTTTTTGATCACCAAGCCCGGCAAACGCAGTGAATGGGCCAAAATGGCACCTTCGCATTCATTCAAGGGGGCTGGGCCAAAACGCATTTACCTAGCTCAAACCTTGCTCAATGCCGCGCTTGCGAAATGCGTCAATGATTTGCGCCAGAATTGCAACGGCAATTTCCTGCGGGCTGGAAGCACCGATATCAAGGCCAATCGGCGCATGAATCCGGGCCGATTGCTCTTCGCTCAATCCTGCTTCCGCCAAACGCTCCAACCGTTTTGCATGGGTTTTCCTGCTACCGAGCGCACCCACATAAAAACAGTCAGACTTAAGTGCCTGTGCCAACGGGTAGTCGTCAATTTTCGGATCATGGGTAACCGCAATCAGCGCAGTAAAAGCATCAAGTGTTTCGTCGGTCATGACTTCCTGCGGCCAATCGGCCGAAAGTTTTACCCCCACAAAACGCTCCGGCGTTGCAAACGCGGTGCGTGGGTCAATCACCTCAAGGTCATACCCGGCTATTCCGGCCATCTGTGCCAGGGCTTGCGAAATATGAACGGCCCCGATCACCACTATGCGCGGCGCGGGGACCTGGACATTGAGAAACATTTCATTGTCACCAATTTTCAGCGTGGTCGATTTGCCCGACAAAAATGCTTTCCTGCAAGCCTCACCCAATTCACCAGCAACAGAATCACCTTCCAGAATGATCCGGTCGCGGCCCGAGGAGAGCTCCGTCAACAGAATAACGGCTCGACGATTTTGCCTGGCCGAATTCAACTTTTTGAGGTTTAGAGGATCCATTAAATTCAGTTATCCCACACGCTCAACATAGACCCTGATTTTCCCGCCGCAAGATAGGCCAACCTGCCAGGCGGTTTCATCTGCAACACCAAATTCAAGCATTATCGGCTCACCCGATAGGATAACATCCATTGCGTCGGTAATAACAGCGCTTTCAACACAGCCGCCGGAAACAGAACCTTCAAAGTTCCCATCTTCATCAATGACTAAATGGGAGCCCACAGGGCGCGGCGCTGACCCCCATGTTTGAATAACCGTAGCTATCGCAACTTCCTTTCCAGCCTTCATCCACTTCTCAGCGGTTTCCAACTCGGAGTTATGGGTGTTTGTTTCAATCACTTCATTCATTTGATTTTGTTTCCAATGAAATAGACCGCGAAAAGAACCTCATTGTGTCACTACCGTTAAATTGCTTCAAGCCAAACCTTGGGATCATTTTCCTTAGCCTTAGGTTTGGAAAGAGCATGGCAAAGATCAGCCAGTGCATCCAGGGAATGAACCGGACGAAACTCATCGACATGAGGTAACATTGCCCGAATGCCTTTGGCTTTCGCTTGAAATCCATCGAAACGCAGGAGCGGATTAAGCCAGATCAATTGGCGGCAGGAACGATGCAACCTGTCCATTTCTTGTTCCAAAAGATCATCCTGATCACGTTCCAACCCATCTGTGATCAACAGGACTATGGCGCCCTGCCCCAATACACGTCTCGACCATTTCTTGTTAAACTCATGCAGAGTCGTGCCGATGCGTGTTCCGCCAGACCAGTCTTCAACGCTGTCCGTGCAGTCCATCAAGGCTTGATCAGGATCTTTATGGCGCAACTGCCGCGTGACATTCGTCAATCGTGTGCCAAATAAAAAGGTATGAACTTTTTGGTGACGTCCACTCAGAGCATGCAAAAAGTGAAGAAATACGCGGGAGTAATTCGCCATCGAACCGGAAATATCCGCCAGAATAACGATCGGCGGATGGATTTCCTTTTGCTTGCGAAACTTTGGTAAAACCAAATCTCCGCCAGTTCGAAGCGATGATGAAAGTGTCTTGCGCGGATCAAATTTAGCAACGCGGTTGACGGATTTATATCGGCGTGTGCGAACCTGCTTTACCGGCAAAACCAGCTTTTCCATTGCGACACGGGCCTCAGCAAGTTCAGCAATACTCATCTGGGCAAAATCCTTCTTTCGAAGCACTTCCTTGTCCGATGTAGTCAGCATCGCATCAATCTCGATTTCAGGCTTTTCGACTTCTTTCCTGTTCTCCTGACCCGAAAATAGCGACTCAGACACCCGCGACTGCCCGGCCTTCTTTTCCGGGGGCGCATCGCGATTGGCCGCCATCGGAGAAAACATCTGGAGCATTTTTTCAACCAGATCGCGTGATCGCCAAAACAGTCGAAAGGCCTCATCAAACACTGGATGGTCTTCATGGCGCGTTACAAAAATTGTATGCAAGATCCAGTAAAAATCATCCCGGTCAGTGATGCCCGCTAGTTCAACCGCACGAACCGCATCAACCACACTGGCTGGGCCCAAACGCATTCCTGCCCCGCGCAAGGTTCTGGCAAAATACAGAATATTATCCGGCATCCGCCCTTCACCAGAATTAGGCGCATCAAGCATTGCATCTTGTTGAGGGTCAATCGGCACAGCTATTCAGCAGCTTTCAAACTGGCTTTGACCTCATCTAGGGCGGCTTTGCCTTCGCTCGATTGAATACGGGCAATATCATCCTGATATTTCAACAAGACGCCAATCGTGTCCGAAACGGTTTGCGGATCAAGGGCAAGCTTGTCCAATTCAATAAGAGCGGTTGCCCAATCCAAAGTCTCGGCAACCCCCGGATTTTTGAATAGATCAATCTTACGCAGCTTCTGCACATAAGTGACGATTTCTTTCGACAAGGCCTCGCCTGCTTTCGGCACTTTCACCCGCAGAATCTTCATCTCCCGTTCGGCCGTTGGATAATCAACCCAGTGATAAAGACAACGACGCTTCAATGCATCGTGGATTTCTCTGGTGCGATTTGTCGTGACTATGACAATCGGCGGTTCCTCAGCCTTGATGGTGCCAAGCTCAGGAATGGTGATCTGAAAATCTGAAAGAATTTCCAACAAGAAAGCCTCAAAGGCTTCGTCCGTCCGGTCCAGCTCATCAATTAACAATATTGGAGCTTTACCCGGTTTTCCTTCGAGTGCCTGAAGCAAGGGGCGGCGGATCAAAAAACGATTATCAAACACCCCCTTTTCCATAGCCTTGCGGTCTGTATCACCCGAGGCCTCTCGCATGCGGATTTCAACCATTTGCGCGGCATAGTTCCACTCATAAACAGCCGATGAGACATCCAACCCCTCATAACATTGAAGACGAATAAGCGGTCTGCCCAATTGCTCGCTTAACACTTTGGCAATTTCTGTTTTGCCTACACCGGCCTCGCCTTCAAGAAACAACGGACGCTTCATTGTCAGCGCAAGAAACAATACCGTGGCCAATGACCGGTCTGCAATATAGCCGCCGGACTCCAGTAAAGCTTCAGTTTCATCAATCGTTTCAGGTAATTTCATTTGTCTGTCTAACTTCAATTGGGTCTGATTGTTACCATCAAGGTAATCCGCCCTTCAACAAATGCAATGCCTTATGCATGGTTTTGTCAGCTTCTTACCAGACAATTTCAGATGACTAATTACTGCAAAGAGTGTTGCGTGTGACCGTGTAAGTCCTTAGGAATCTCAATTGACTAATTTCATCCGGGATTTGGATTGATTATGCCAAAAAGATACTTCAAAAGCCCAACGACCCGCAAAATAATCACAGGCCTGGCATTTGCTTGCACATTGTTGGCAACTTCAATCAGCGCCCAAGCCCAACAGAAAATCGGTCTTTCCCTTCCACTTTCAGGAACCGCCAGCAGACTTGCTCAACAGTTTTTGATTGGCGCAAATCTGGCTCTGAAGGTTCACAATCAAAACAGTTCAAGCCAGTTGGAAATGGTCACCGCAGATGACGCCTGCGACGCGGAAATTGCCAAACTGGCAGCAAAGGAAATGATCGCGGCAAAGGTCGGCATTGTCACAGGATTGCTATGCAATGAAGCGGCCAAGACGATTGCAACCCAACTGGTTGATAGCCAAATACCCCTACTTGTTGCCGGCGCAAGATCAGAACGCCTGATCAAAGACCGAGAACGGGAAAGATGGAATTTATGGCGACTGTCTCCCGGCGATAATGATGCTTCCAGCTATGCCGCTGAAACGCTTTCAAAATCCTGGACCGGTGAGCCATATGCCATTGTGGATGATGGAACGGTATATGGACGCAATACTGCCGATGCATTTCGCGCTGTCATGGAAGAAAACGGACTGCCGCCTCAATTTACAGATACTTACCGCCCTACGCAATCAACCCAGGCAAGGCTGGTCAGACGCTTGCGCCGGGCTGGTATTACCCATGTTTTTATAGGCGGAGCCGCTGAAGATCTTGCTTTAATTGCCAGCAATTCAAAAGAGCTGGATATCCCACTGCAAATCGCTGGAGGTGAAACTCTTTCAATCGTGCCGTTCTTGAAAGACGAGTTCCAACCACCCGATGGACTTCTTGCCATTACAGAAAAGATAGCCATCAATCCCCAATTGTCACCGGAACTGATTGCCTTGTTTGAGACAGAAAATATTGAACCGGAAACTCACGTTTTGACAGGCTATCAAGCCATAGAAGTAGCTGCCCAGGCTCTGGGAAATAATAGTCAGATGACAGGGCAGGCCTTGGCTGGAATACAATTCGAAACCATTTTGGGTCCTGTATCCTTTGATGTGTCAGGAAAAAACAGCGCAGAGCAATACGAACTTTATGTTTGGAAAAATAAGCAGTTTGAGCGAGTGGCCCAATGAAAATGCAAAACCTGATCACAGATGTAGAAGGCCTTACTGTCGGCAATGCCAGTGATGAGAAACTGTATTCCGGCACAACTGCAGTCTTGTTTGATCAACCTGCTATTGCCTCTTGTCATGTCATGGGAGGCGCGCCGGGAACCAGAGATACGGACCTTTTATCGCCTGAAAATACCGTTGAAACCGTGGATGGACTATTTCTGTCCGGCGGCTCGGCCTTTGGCCTTGATGCAGGAACCGGAGTTCAGGCAGCATTGCGAGAAATGGGTAGAGGCTTTGAGCTGGCTGGCCAGCGTATCCCAATTGTTCCAGGAGCAATTCTGTTTGATCTGATCAATGGCGGCGACAAAGACTGGGGAATTTATTCCCCCTATCGTGAACTTGGCTTGGAAGCTGCAAAAAATGCGGCAAAAACCTTTGAACTTGGAAGCGCTGGAGCTGGACTTGGCGCAACTGTCGCGGGCCTCAAGGGGGGGCTTGGTTCTGCCTCAACTCATTTGAAAGGTGGAGCCACCATTGGCGCCCTTGTGGCCGTCAATGCCTTGGGCAGCCCGCTCATTGGAAGCTCCAGGCATTTTCACGCGGCGCTTTTTGAAAAACATAATGAGTTCGGCGGCTTGGGTCTACCGTCAGCCATGCCAGAAGATCGCGACCATCTAAATATCAAGTTCCGAGAAACGATTGAACCGGGCACCAATACCACGCTTGGCATCATAGCAACGGATATGGCGCTGACCAAAGCAGAAGCGAAACGTCTGGCAATTGCCGCCCATGACGGTTTTGCACGGGCATTGTGGCCTGCCCATACACCGCTGGACGGCGATATTATCTTTGCTGTTTCAACCGGAACAAAACCGCGACCAACTGATATGGCCGAATGGATAGACCTATGTGCATTGGCATCATCAACCATGGCCCGTGCCATTGCACGCGGTACCTTTGAGGCAAAACACTCAATATCCGATGCTTTTCCATGCTGGAGAGACAGGTTTCCAAACCCGTAAAATTGCAAACCGGGCAGAAAAGGAAGTTAGACATGAAAGCACTGCTACACATCCCTTCAATACTTTTTGCACTTTATCTTTCAATCCCAAGCGCCATCGCCGGAGATTTTTCTACCCGCGAGATCTTGGGGTTTTCCGAAGATGGGGCACTATTTGCCTTTGAAGAATATGGCGTTCAGGACGGATCAGGCTTTCCCTATTCAACGATCTTTATCATCAACACGGCCAATGATAGTTGGGTAAATGGCTCGCCTTTTCGTGCCCGTCTCGATGATGAACAGGCTGATATCACTCAGGTCAGGCAACGGGCCCGGACAATGGCTGGCGATGGTCTTGCTGCTATCACCCAACCGGGTGTAATAAACGCTACTAATCAGCCGCTGGAAATTATCGACGATCCCATGCGAATGGTGGCACGCCCCTGGCATTTCGTTCCTCCCACTTCCGACAGAATGGAGTTTCGGATAGAGGCCTTGCCAATGTCGGGGCGGGATTTTTGCAACCCATTTGGCCAGGTTTATGGCTTTCGTTTGAAACAGCTGTTTCTGGAAGATGGCGGCACAACCATAACCCTTCATGAAGATTCAGAAATCCCTCAAAGCCGGGGATGTCCCCTGTCCTACCGCTTTGCAGACATCGTCACCTATCGCGTGGAAGCAACCAGAACAATGATAACAGCCATATTGGTACTTTACGAAACAGTAGGCTTTGAAGGACCTGACGGGCGTTATTTGGCAGTAACCTATCAAACCTTGCTGGATTGATTTTGCTGAAAGTTCACAAATAGACTGGGGGTAACCCAACTAAGGCACACCCAGGCCGTTGAACCTGTCTTTCCAAGGTAGTAGCCACTCTATCAACCACCCGATTAAAAGTCTGACTGAAGGATATTGCAATGATCCCCCGCTATTCGCGACCGGAAATGGTTTCAATCTGGTCACCGGAAACAAAATTCCGCATTTGGTTTGAAATTGAAGCCCATGCGGCTGATGCATTAGCTGAACTGGGCGTCATACCCAAAGAAGCGGCAAGAATAATCTGGGAAAAAGCTGGAGATGCTGAATTTGATGTCGCCAAGATTGACGAAATCGAAGCCGTAACCAAGCATGATGTAATCGCCTTTCTAACCCATCTGGCAGATATTGTCGGGCCGGAAGCGCGGTTTGTCCATCAAGGAATGACTTCCTCCGATGTCCTTGATACCTGCTTCAATGTGCAATTGGTTCGCGCAACGGACATATTGCTGGCGGACATGGATAAATTGCTTGCCGCGCTGAAAATCCGTGCCTTTGAACACAAAGATACCATCACCATCGGCCGTTCCCACGGCATTCATGCGGAACCAACCACTTTCGGTATCAAGCTGGCCCAGGCCTATGCGGAGTTTACCCGCTGCCGCGAACGGCTTGAAAATGCCCGCAAGGAAATCGCCACCTGCGCCATCTCCGGCGCTGTTGGCACTTTCGCAAATATTGATCCACGCGTTGAAGAACATGTGGCAGAAAAACTAGGTCTGGCGGCAGAGCCGGTTTCAACACAGGTCATTCCCCGTGATCGCCATGCAATGTATTTTGCAACCCTTGGTGTTGTCGCATCATCTGTCGAAAGACTGGCAACAGAGATCCGCCATCTGCAACGCACCGAGGTTCTTGAGGCTGAGGAGTATTTCTCACCCGGCCAAAAAGGTTCTTCTGCCATGCCGCACAAGCGGAACCCGGTTTTAACTGAAAATCTAACCGGCCTTGCGCGTATCGTCCGCATGGCATCCATTCCAGCCATGGAAAATGTCGCTCTTTGGCATGAGCGTGATATATCCCATTCCTCCGTCGAACGGATGATCGGCCCTGATGCTACGGTGACGCTCGATTTCGCGCTGGCAAGATTAACCGGCGTTATCGAAAAGCTGTTGGTCTATCCAGACAATATGATGAACAACATGAACAAGTTCCGCGGCCTTGTTCACTCCCAGCGGGTTTTGCTCGCCCTGACCCAGGCTGGGGCATCCCGTGAGGACAGCTATCGCCTCGTCCAGCGCAACGCCATGAAAGTGTGGGAGCAAGGCAAAGATTTCCTTGAAGAACTCTTGGGTGATGATGAAGTGCTGGCCTATCTCGGCGAGGCGGAAATTCGCGATAAATTCAATCTCGATTACCACACAAAGCATGTTGATACGATTTTCAAGCGCGTCTTTGGATAATCCTGTCGGGCCATGATCGAGGGCCAGTACTCTACGGTCAGCACCCTAGCTTACAATAATACTAAGTCGCTTAAACTGATGCCCTCTTGTCTGGAACACTGTTTTTGCCAGACTGTTGCGCAGGTTATACTTTCCTTTAACCAAACACTTCTCATTTAACGAAACCCATGAAAGAGATATTAATACAAATATATTTCGATAATTAAAAATATTGTCCAATTTAACAATTGTATTGATTTATGTAATAAAAAATTAACCATAATAAATACGATTTTAATAAAATTTTAATCAATGGATTCCCAAGTATTAACCTTTCCGATAATGTAGACGCACGCTCGATAGTGTCGTCGAGTTCAGTATTGTGTATTTCACGGGGACAAAGTTTTGACCAAGCAGGCGGCGGCTAACTCAAATTTTTCAAATCACTACGAACTATTTAACTGCAACATCAATGAGCGAATAGGTAAGCATCGATCCACCAGACGTGGTCTGGCTTTGGCAACAACCGCCATTACAGGAATTGCGGCATTACTGGCCTCAACGCTGGAGAACCGGGCAACTGAAGCGCCCGAAACAGACAATCAGGATTTCGGCCAGGATTTCGGCCAGGATATAAGTTCGAATATTGACCGCAATCCTACAGCAAGCCTTCCAAACCATACAGAAAGCGCACTATCGACCCAGATAGACGCACAAATCGCTATGCCTGAGGCATTTGAATCGGTTCAGGCCAAAGAATTGGACGAAGCCAATACCCAGCTTGCTAATCTGTTTGGTAGCTTTGAAGCTACTGGTGATAACGAAAACACAGCAGAATCAGGTGAAAAGCTACTGAGCGGATCTAGCGCAACCCATGGTATCTCGCCTGTTATCTCACTAGGCGTTTCTGATCCAACCCAACCAATTGGCGATCCGACCGGCGCCAACAGCGTTACCCCGCTGGTATACTCTCCGGTTACTTCGATTGCCGCCAACACAAACGCTTCAAGCGCAACCAAACATATTTGCGATACCGAAGAAACCGAAACCGGCAAAATCATCAACGGCACGCAAGAGTTCGACAATTTGCAGGGTACGAAGTGGGACGATGTCATTTTCGCTATGGATGGCAATGATATAATTTCGGGAGGCCTCGGGGCCGATCAGATTGATGGCGGAGAAGGATTTGATACGATCGATTATTCCAGCTCATCCGAAGCGGTCAACATAGATCTTGCAAAAACAACACAGCAAGGCGGCGACGCGCAAGGAGATACCCTTACCGGTATTGAAGCCGTGATCGGCTCAGCCCATGATGATGTTATTAACGGCCAAAATGATGCCACCGACTACATTTACGGCGGTGACGGTAATGACGAACTGTATGGACACGGAGAAAAAGACTTTCTCACCGGCGGCGCCGGAGCAGATTATCTTGATGGTGGCGAAGGCAATGGCGATGTTGCCGAATATGTCACTTCCGCCACCGGCGTTAAAGTCAGCCTGAAAGATGGCAAGGGATATGCCGGAGATGCCGCCGGAGACACGCTGGTCAATATCGAATTCCTTCACGGCTCATTGCATGATGATTGGCTGGAAGGCGATGACCAAACCAATCGACTTGAGGGCCGGCTGGGCGATGACGAACTTTTCGGTCTGGGCGGTAATGACCGTCTCTTGGGCGGCTACGGCGCAGATGCTTTGGATGGCGGCGAAGGCGATGATATTGCCGATTATATCTGGTCCGATGAAGGCGTAATCGTTGATCTTTCCACTGGCATCGGTCTTGGCGGGGAAGCGGAAGGCGATACCTATATTTCGATCGAATTCCTATCAGGCTCCCTGCTAGATGACGTTTTGACAGGCGATAGCGGTACAAATCGTCTTTGGGGCAAGGATGGTGACGACATACTCAACGGCGGCGCGGGCAATGACCGCCTGGATGGCGGCATAGGCGCAGACCATTTGAATGGCGGTGAAGGCATTGATATCGCTGATTACTCAAACGCTACCGAAAGTGTTTCATTGGATTTGAAAACCGGTGGTATCTCCGGCGAAGCAAAAGGCGATACCTATGAAAGTATCGAAACAATTTACGGGTCAGCTTTCGACGACAATATTGCAGGGGACGATGGCGCCAACCGATTGGTTGGCAATGATGGAAATGACATTCTATTTGGCGCGGACGGAATAGATTATCTCATCGGCGGTGCGGGCGACGATGTTCTGATCGGCGGCGACGGTGCGGATGTTTTCGTCTTCGAAGGAGAGTTTGGGGACGACACGATCACTGATATGTGGGCTGGTGCTTCCAGAACCGACCGCATATGGCTGAAAGGTCAGGATATTGACACTTGGGAAGAGTTGCAAACCTCCATGACCCAATCCGGTGACCATGTCGTCCTCAACCTTGATGGTGGGTCAATCACCTTGATTGACACGATGATTGAAGACCTGAATATGGACGACTTCATCTTCGGATAAGTTGCATTCTTGGACCTCGCAACATCTTTCAACAGTCATGATAAGTGACTTTGCCGCCGGAAACCGAACACTCTTTTATGCCAGTTTTGAAGTCCCCAAACCCAAGGAGGACTATCATGGCTTACCAGAATGAGTATGAAAGACCCGATGGCCGCCGCATCAACTACAATGATCTGGAGCAATCCAGTATCAGCTCACGCGGCATATTGATTGCGCTTGGAATTATCGCCATTGGCTTGGCAGCTTTGTTTATCTTTGGCGAAGTTTCCATGACTGTAGATCCGGCGACAACGAGCCAAACTGCCCCGCCCGCAGCCCTTGAACAAACACCTGTAGTACCGGAGACAACCCCTGTACAATGACACAATGCCTACGAAACTTTTCCCTGTCTGAAATGAGAGTTTTGGACGGGGAATCAGTTGGAAATCCCAGCATATCGAATGGGGCAGTTCACCGCTTGACATCATACCTGTAAAACCCCATTTGCAGGCCATGAAAACAAAAGATGCAGATATTTTGATTGTGCCCGGTTACAAAGGCGCAGATGAAAGACACTGGCAAACCCGCTGGGAAACCAGGCTGTCCGCTGCTAAACGCGTGGAAATGGGTGATTGGCATAAACCTGTCTTTGAAGACTGGAAGGCTAATCTCATCGAAGCGGTTGCCAGGACTGTGAAACCCGTTGTGCTGGTTGGTCATTCAATTGGTTGCCAGGTGATAGTTCAGGCGGCGAAGGAATTTTCAAGACCAATATCAGGTGCGTTTCTTGTGGCTCCACCTGATGTCGAAAACCCTGCCATACGGCCAAAACACTTGTTGACCTTTGGCCCAGCTCCAACAGACCCTTTGCCGTTTCCTTCTGTGGTGATCGCTAGCAGGAATGATCATTTTTGCAATTATCAAAAAGCAGAAGATATGGCTGCCAATTGGGGCGCAATGTTTATGGATGCTGGAGAAAGCGGCCATATCAACGGCGAAAGCGGCCATGGACCTTGGCCAGAAGGATTGATGGTTTTTTCAAAATTCATGAACCATCTGCAACCCGCCCAATAAAAAAACCCGGCTTGATTAGCCGGGTTTTCCATTAATTCTCGAAAACGAATTAAACTTCGTTTTTAATCTGATCGATAGCTTGAGACATCAATTCGCCCATTTGTTTGCGAATCTGATGCTCTGATTGATCGACGCCAGCGGCATCAAAATCTGCGCGGATTTTACGATAAACATCTTCATCGCCCGCTTCTTCAAAATCAGCGCGAATAACTTCTTTGGCATATTCCTGGGCGTCATCGCCGGATTTACCTAGATGTTCAGCAGCCCAAAGGCCGAGCAATTTGTTACGCCGCGCCTCCGCTTTAAACTGTAGCGCTTCATCATGGGCAAATTTCTTTTCAAATGCGTCACCGCGCTCGTCTATTCCGCTCATAGAATCCTCCTTTGGAACTGTTACCCAGCATATAAGGTGCTTCGTTAGCGAATTGAAGGGGAAAAGCGTAATTATCTTGCAGAATAATGGTGGAGGATGAATTGCAAATGTTGTGCAATGACGAGCAATTCTCTAAACAGAGCACAGCTGGCGGAGTTCAAGATTCCCCGCCGGCGATATTGCCTTTGGTTGCGGTACTATTTTCCAGCCGGCTAAGCGCAATAAATTCTGCCTTTGGCCCCTATGGAGAACGAAAATGTCAAAACGCCGCCGCATCTATGAAGGCAAGGCCAAAATCCTTTATGAAGGTCCTGAGCCCGGCACACTGATCCAATTCTTCAAAGACGATGCCACTGCCTTCAACGCTAAAAAGCATGAAATCATTGATGGCAAAGGGGTTTTGAACAACCGTATATCCGAGCACATTTTTACCCAGCTAAATCATATCGGCATCCCTACCCACTTCATCAAGCGGATAAACATGCGCGAACAGCTGATCAAGGAAGTTGAAATCATCCCCCTTGAGGTCGTCGTGCGCAATGTTGCCGCTGGATCAATGTCTGAGCGTCTTGGCATTCCTGAGGGCGAAGTTCTTCCCCGCTCGATCATCGAATTTTATTATAAAAAAGACGAACTGAACGACCCGATCATTTCCGAAGAGCATATCACGGCCTTCGGCTGGGCATCTCCGCCAGAGATTGACGACATCATGTCTTTGGCCGTGCGTATCAACGACTTTTTGTGCGGCCTCTTTTTTGGCATCGGAATTCAGCTGATTGATTTCAAGATCGAATTTGGCCGCCTTTATGAAAATGACATGATGCGAATTGTTCTTGCCGATGAAATCTCGCCAGACAGCTGCCGCCTTTGGGACACAAAAACCAACGAGAAGATGGATAAAGACCGTTTTCGTAGAGATCTAGGCGGCATGCTTGAGGCTTACCGCGAAGTTGCAAGCCGTCTCGGCATCATGAATGAAAACGAGCCGACACGGGGCAAAGGCCCGGTCCTTGTTTCCGACAATGACGGCAAGAAAAAATAATTTGCTTCAGGAACTTAATTCGCTTTCCTGAATCCAACTGTGAGCACGTAAACAATGATTAAAGCACGCATCACCGTAACACTAAAAAATGGCGTATTAGACCCACAAGGAAAAGCCATTGAAAACAGCCTAGGCTCCCTGGGGTTTGAGGGCGTGAACTCAGTGCGTCAGGGTAAAGTGTTTGATGTTTCGCTAAATCATGATGACAAGAAAAAAGCCGAAGCCGACCTCAAGGCCATGTGCGAGAAACTGTTGGCAAATACGGTGATTGAAGACTTTGCGGTGGAGATTGTTTAAGTGAACTCTGCAGTTATCCTCTTTCCTGGCTCAAACCGTGACCGCGACATGATCACGGCGCTGACAAAGATCAGCGGCAAGGCCCCTCACCTGATCTGGCACACTGAAACCGACATCCCCGAAGCTGATTTGTATGTCATTCCCGGCGGTTTTTCATACGGTGATTATCTGCGCTCAGGCGCGATTGCTGCGCGCTCTCCTGTCATGGTGCCGTTGAAAGACAAAGCAGCCAAAGGCAATCGCGTTCTCGGCGTATGTAACGGATTTCAAACGCTGACCGAAGCAGGCATGTTACCCGGTGCCTTGATGCGCAATGCCGGACTTCGCTTCATCTGCAAGGAAGTGTTGTTAAAGGTAGAAAATGCGTCGACGGTGTTTACCTCAGGCTATGAACGCGGCCAGATTTTACGCTGTCCTGTTGCTCACCATGATGGTAATTATTTTGCCGATGCCGAAACCTTGAAAGCCCTGGAAGACAATGACCAGGTTGCTTTTCGCTATGCTGAGGGCGGGAACCCGAACGGGTCCATCAATGATATTGCCGGTATCACAAATGCCGCTGGCAATGTGCTTGGCATGATGCCCCATCCAGAAAATTTGATTGAAGCAGCCCATGGAGGCTTGGATGGCCGCCCATTGTTTGAGGCAGCGCTTGGCATGCTGGAGAAGAACGCAGCATGAACAATCGTGTATTGCTCATTTTGATGGTTTTATCTTTCGGCCTAGCAGCCTGCCAGACAGAAAAACCAGAGGTTAAATCCACCACAAGGGACAACCGGGCAGCCATCGCAAAACTACAGACGATCAATTCAAACGCACAGACTTGCTGGATGAAATCCAAGGACAAAGAGTTTCGTAAATATAAGGTTATTCCGGAGCTTGATACGCGAGCCGGTAAACCGCGAATTTTGATCGTCAGCTCAAAATCCACCCAAGGACTGCCGCAATATGTGATCGAGGCTGACGGCACCCCTGCCCGTCTATCCACCTATGGCCCGCTATCAGGCGAAGCTTTAGGGTCGCGGATTGATGCAGATGTGAGCCGCTGGGAAAGTGGCGGCAAGGGCTGCAAAGCCTAGGGAAAACTTTACCCCCTTGCCCACCATAAAACGTCAATTCAGGCTGTAAAGAAATGACGCTTAAAAACACTCAATCCCAAAAATCCCGTTTAGCCTCTTCAATGGCATCATCTCTTGTGATGCCAATATCACGCAAAAGATGATCATCCATGCGCAGTAACTCTTTGCGGCTGCGGTAGCGCTCAGCTCGCCATTGATATTCAGTCCGCAAGAGTTGCAACTTACGAACAAATTTAAACATACCACCGAATATTGCACGTCCAATATTTTTTCCGGATTTACCAGCTTGCTCAGGGGCACTTAACATAACAACATTCCTAATTGTATCAATTGTACCTTCAATTGACTCCTTAATTTTGGATTTGTATTTATTGATTGACTCTAAAAATTAGTCAAAATAAACATTGTACCCATGACAAATTGGCTCCCAAACCTGATCCGCAACGGTACGCCGCTGTATATTGAAATCGCTGACCAGATCGAACGTGATATCGATTCAGGGCGTCTGCCTTCAGGTGCCAGATTGCCCCCGGTGAGAAATGTCGCCTTTGACATTGGTGTAACCAACGGAACGGTTAGCAGAGCTTATAAACTGGCCTGTGAACGCGGGCTGGTATCGGGAGAAGTTGGCAGAGGGACATATGTTTTGGCAAAGTCCGATCGCATTATTTTCGATATGGACCTCGTGACTTCAGACAGAGCTCCTCAAAACAAAACTGCCGATGGAAATGGCGAATATGGCCCCACCCATTATCACTTTGGTTATTCTTCTGCCGTCGATGTAGGTCAAACTGAAATAATTGCTGCAACCTCCAGAGCAATCGCCAACGGCCACCCCAGCAAAGTGATGGACTATATCCGCCATATTCCCGATGAATGGCGGCAGGCAGGTGCAAAATGGCTTGCCACCTCTGACTGGGCTCCAGAACCGGTGGATGTAATCCCCACAAATGGTGCCCATGCTGCTGTCGTATCCATCATAAGCGCACTAACTGCGCCTGGCGACAAAATCGCCTTTGAATCGCTAACTTACTGCTCGATTGCGCGCAGCGCCGCATTGCTTGGCCGCAGAGTGGTACAAGTTGAGTTCGATAAAGAAGGCATCATTCCTGCCTCTTTTGAGAAAGTGTGCGCTCAACAACACCCCAAAATTCTCTACCTTATGCCTTCGGTCCAAAATCCCACTTTGGCTTGCCTGCCAACAGACAGACGAAAAGAAATTGCCGAGATCGCCCACCGTTACAATGTCTGGATCATCGACGATTCGATTTACGCTCCTTTAGTGGATGATCTCAACTTGCCATTTTCTGCCATTGCACCAGAATTGACTTTTCGCGTGGGTGGCTTTTCGAAATC
>JBAUHS010000009.1:0-16310 GCA_049680405.1 Salaquimonas sp.
TGTTTTCAGCCATTGGTCGTAGAAAATTTTTGATTCTGTTGTTGACCTTGATTGGCGGCGCAATCATTTTTGCTGCTTCCGCTTCTATTTCGCCGCGTTACAAATCAGACGCGCAAATTCTGATCAAGAAACGTGAATCGGTTTTTACCAGAATTCAAACCAACGAATTCAGCAATAATGGTGGCGAGTTCGATGAGCAGGCCGTTGGCAGTCAGGTGCTGATCTTGAGTTCAGATGATCTGGCCGGACGCGTCATCAAAAAACTGGATTTGGAAAATCATCCAGAGTTTCAGGAAAAATCTTCTGAGCCCGGCCTGATTGATCTTGCAAAAAGCCTTCTATCCCCAACTCAACGTGCCCTTGATCCAGAAGTCGGCACTGAAAACTCATTTGTTGTGGACCCTGGGGTTCTGCAACAATTCAAAGAGCAATTGACGGTATATTCTTCCACGGGGTCCCGCGTTGTCGTTGTTGAGTTTTGGTCCACAGACCGCAAATTGGCCAAGCTTGTCCCGAACACGCTGTCCGAAGAATATCTAGAATTCACGCGTTCAGCGACGCTTGAGTCTGATCGCAGCGCGACCGGATTTCTTGAGCCGGAAATCGAGGAACTTCGCAATCAGGTTAGAACTGCAGAAGAAAAAGTTGCAGAGTTCAGATCAAATTCAGACATTTTGCTTGGCAATAACAATGCGCTACTGGCAACGCAGCAGCTATCAGAAGTTTCATCAGAGCTATCGCGAGTGCGCGCCGAAGCTGGCAGCGCGGAGGCTAAAGTTGCCTCAATTCGCGCCGCAATCAATAATGGCGGTTCTATCGACGTGATTCCAGAGGTGATTTCTTCGCCGCTTATTCAAAGATTGCGCGAGCGTCAGGTAACCATTCAGGGCGATATTTCACAGCTGTCTACAACCTTGTTGCCGAACCATCCGCGTATCAAGGCGTTGAATTCCCAATTGCCGGAGATTGAGCGCCAAATCCGCATCGCTGCGAATAATATTTTGACCAGCCTTGAAAACAATGTCGATCTTGCCAAAAAACAAGAGCAGGCGCTCCTTCAGGATGTAAATCGTCTTAAGGCAGAATCATCTCGCGTAGGCGAAGCAGAAGTGCAATTGCGCGCCCTGGAGCGTGAGGCAAATGCCCAGCGTGAGCGCCTTGAATCTTATCTTGGTCGTTTCAATGAAGCCCAAAGCAGACAGGCTAGCGGATATGTGCCAAGCGAAGCGCGTATCATTGAACATGCTGTGCTACCTTCTGAATCGTATTTCCCGAAAGTCATTCCGTTCACAATCGCTGGAATGTTGGGAGTTGCCATCTTGTCAATTCTTGGGGTTTTGGTTACCGAATTGTTAAGCGGAAGAGCCTTCAAAACCATGCGACCAATTCGTGAAGAAGACATTCCTGAAAAGGTCGAGGCTGTTGTTCCGCCGGCTTTGGCTCCCAATATGAATGACCTGTTGCGTGATCCTGTTCCCGCATTTGCGCCCACTCCACAAATCGCCAACGATCGTGATGTATTTGGAATTAGTTTTGCTATGCAGGCCATTGAAAGCCTTGGTAAGGCGAGCGTGGCAGTCGTTTCCGCCGGTTCAAGCCTCAGCACGCCCGCTGCAATTGAGCTTACCAGATATTTGGCGAATAAAGGCCATGGCGCTGTAATCGCTGACTTCACAAGCGAGGCAAATGCCACAACCGCCTTGCTCGGCAATGCCGATGTTGCTGGCATGTTTGACGTGCTATCAGGCGCCAATACGCTTCGCGAAGTTTTGTATTCAGATAATGCATCCAGCGCTCATGTTTTGGCTCCTGGCAATACAAGCAATCCAGCCACAGATGTTTCGCGTTTACCGCAATTGATTGATGCTCTTCGTAAAAATTATGCCTTCACGGTTTTTGATTGTGCAGCGACCGGCGTGGAAGGGTTGATGAAAATCGCAGATCAGGAAACAGTGATCATCATCCCGGTTTCCAATCAGGATTTGGCGCAGTCAAAAGCATTAGAGCAGGCTTTGAAACAGGCTGGTTTTTCCGAGACGCTGCTGGTGCGCGAAAGCTCAAGACAAAATGGCAATCTGTTCAATGCAGCTTAAGGGTCAACAAGATAAATGGTGTGAAAAGGGCGGTTTAAACCGCCTTTTTTAATAGCTTGGGTTTCAGCTTTCTTAGATTCTTGTAAAAATGCCAGCTGCTTTCGTTTTTCCGAATACGGCGCCTGATAGACCCATATAATCGGCGAAGCAGTACCGCCGGATAACTCAAAACGTTGTACGGCATGAAGATTTCATACATCTCGACAACTTCTGTGCTCCAGGATCGTTTGTAGCGCTCATCGCCAGCGCCAAGGTCCATTTGTTGATAGCCCTCGGCGCAGGCATCTTCAACAACCAGATATAGCAGCATTTCGCCGGGCGAAATTTCAGCATACCTGTCACCATCAATGGAGGAGAAGAAGCCGGACAAATGCTCGCCTGAGGAACCGGCTCCGAAGACCGCTGCAATTTCTTCACCCAGTTTCAGTCCATAAAGTTGCAGCAGTGGCTGTTTTTTTCCGAGAGACTTCTTGGCAAGATCGGTCAGAAAAACCCGCACCTGCTTGTCTGCAAACACATCACGAATGCCCAATTGCTTCAAGCGGTTCGACTTTTGCAGCAAAAATACATCAATCAGCATTTTGACATCATCGGCCGTTTCCGGTTTGAATAGTTCAAACCCACCATAGGCTTCAGCCTGTCTTGTCTGCTGTCTAAATTTCTTTCGCTTGCGCTTGGCATTGCCTCTGGCGAGGGTTTGCTCAAATCCACCGCTCAAATCCAGAAAGAATGCCGGGTTTGCCGAGCGTTGATGTGGTTCACACATCAATGGATTTGCCGTGCCTCGCCAGCGCTCCGGCTGGCAGCAGAGGGCCAGATAACCAAGTCCCGGCGTCAATTTCTGAATTCGTTCAAAGATTTGCCTGAAAGTATTCGGCGTTAGTACATCTTTGAACGCGCTGGGGAATATTCCCATGTTGAAATTCACATGACTGTCACCAATGAATTTCACCCTGGTCAAAAACTTGCCTTTCAAGACGAATGGCAAAATGAAGACGACTTCGCTTTCAAACCGCCCGACTATGATGAAAGGACGGATATCATTTTTTTCTGATTGGGTGTTGAGATAGGCTTCTACCCATTCATAGCGCTGATAGACGGAAATATTTGAGGTCTGTTCCGCCTGTTTCCAGTCCTGCTTGATGCTTGTGATACTGTCATGCACGGAAAGATCTAGAGCCTCAGCAAAATCAATTGCCGAGCGCTTGGTGCCGAAACGCCTTTGAGCGCTATCAGAATCAACCGAGATAGGTCCTGTATGGTTCATTTTGATATGACAGTCCTTCAGATGAATAGAATTTTGAGCCTATCAACTGAATCTAAATATTCACTGATTATGGTGAGCCTTTAGGTTTCATTCTTAACAGCAGGTTAATACAAATGCCGAGCCAACGCCTGACGCGCATCATGCTTGATACAATCTACTATTCCGGCGGTGCAACGCTTGCCAACAAGGCCTTGCGTGGTCTCGGCTCAATACTAATGTTGCACCGGGTAGAAAAGCAGGTTGACAAGGGGTTTGCGCCAAATTCTCATTTGTCGATTACCCCCAAATTTCTTGAAGAGGTGTTGCAGAATCTCTCAGCCAGTATTTTTCAATTCGTGTCTCTTGATGAAGCAGCAGGACGACTTCTCGACAACACAAATCAGGTCAAAAAATTGCGGCCTTTCTTATCAGTTACCTTAGACGATGGTTATCGGGACAATTTGGAATTCGCTGTACCCTTGTTCCGTAAATACAATATTCCCTACACAATTTATATTGCGCCAGGCCTTGTCGATGGCCGGGCGACCTTGTGGTGGGAAGATCTGGAGCATTTAATCGCAAGCAGATCGCGCCTCGATATTGATATGCCGAAGGGTCGGGTTGAATTTCCATTGCGAGACCGCGAGGAAAAAGAAAAAGCCTTTAAGCAATTGCTTGAGTATTTATCTTTTGACGTTACAGAGATCGAGCAACGCCAGATCATGAAAGACCTATGCTGTTTTTATAAACTGGACACAGAGGCACACCGTGCCAAGTCCATCATGAATTGGGAAGAGCTTAAGCAACTTGCTCAAGACCCGCTCTGCACCCTCGGCGCTCATACAATCGGACATCACGCGGTAGGGCGTCTAAGCTTTGAGGATGCTCTATATGAGATGGAAGAAAGCAAACGTCTGGTTGCCTTGGAAACTGGAAAGGAAGTCAAGCACTTTGCTTATCCTTACGGCTATCCGGCAGCAGCTTCCGGCAGAGATTTCAAATTGGCTGAACAATGCGGGTTTTCAACGGCCGTTACCACACGCCACGGCGTTTGCTATCGCCAACACCAAAATCATATGACGGCCTTGCCCAGAATTTCGCTTAACGGGAAATTTCAAAAACTGAGACACGTAAAGGCCCTGATATCGGGCGCAACGACGAGGATCGCCAATAAGGGCGCTCCGCTTAATATCGATTGATTATTCAGGGTCTTTCGGCAGTTTGATCATCCACCGGACGATGAACATGGCCGGCACCACCCATAAGATGCCCGTGGCAAAGAAATAGATCATATGCACCCACCAGGCTGAGTCTGCCAGACGCGCTGTTGCAACGGCTGTAGCAATTAGTGCGTACAGCACCACAAGCATTACCAGACCGAATGTCGCGAAGAGTTTCTTTGTACTTGAAGACATCATGTTCCAACTTTTTAAAGTGCAGATTAAGCAATGTCACAACAATCGCTCTTATGGATACGCGACGCGATGTCCCATGAACCATCAGCATGGAATTGAGCTATCACATGGCGGGTCATTAGCCAACTTTCAAAGAGCATCAAGACACAATGTTTAGTTCTGCCAACGCACCGCAAATCAACTATGTCCAGGCTATTGTAGCAAGAGAAACGACCAACCGCGCTTTGGTGCGCTGGTGGCTCTATGTCATCTGCCTGCTGGTATTTTTGATGGTGATGGTCGGCGGGGCAACACGGCTAACAGATTCTGGTTTGTCCATCACCGAATGGAAGCCAATTCACGGAATAATTCCGCCTTTGTCGGATGCGGAATGGCTGGAAGAGCTGGAGAAATACCGCCAGATTCCTGAATATCAGCAAATCAACAAAGGGATGAGCATGGCAGAGTTCCAGTTCATCTATTGGTGGGAATGGGCGCATCGTTTTCTGGGGCGTATCATCGGGTTTGCCTTTGCTTTGCCGCTGGCCTTCTTCTGGTTGACAGGGCGTCTGGAGAGCCGACTCAAGCCACGCCTGCTGCTTCTGCTTGGCATGGGTGGCCTGCAGGGCTTCATCGGCTGGTGGATGGTTAAATCCGGACTGGTAGACAGGGTTGATGTTAGCCAATATCGCCTTGCAGTGCACTTGACCTTGGCCTGTATCATCTTTGCTTATGCGCTTTGGATTGCTCGCGGGCTTGCGCGCCATTCCACCCGTGAAGTATCGCCAACAAGACTGAGAGTGTTTGCGCCAATCATAGCCCTGTTTGTTCTGTTTCAGATATTTTTGGGCGGCCTGGTTGCCGGTATGGATGCCGGATTGGCTTTTAATGATTGGCCAACCATGGACGGGGCATTGATCCCTGATGGTCTGCATATCTTGCAACCTCTCTGGCTCAACTGGTTTGAAAACCCAAAATCAGTTCAGTTTAACCACAGATTGAGCGGCTATCTCCTGTTTGCAGTTATCGTTCTGCAATGGTTGCTGGCACGAAGTTCTACAGCGGAGTTTCCGCACAAGGCTCGCACAACCCTAATTCTGTTTGTAACCCTGGCTCAAGTTATCGTTGGAGTAACTACGCTCATGCTTCAGGTGCCGCTATACTGGGCGCTTGCCCACCAGGCGGTTGCAGTAGTGCTGTTGGCAACCGTAATCGCCCACTGGCGCGGGCTGGTAGGGCCTTATGCACCCGTGACCAAGCTGGAAGTTCGCAATTAGCCCTTGAGCATGATGTCCATATTCTGGACAGCTGCTCCTGACGCGCCCTTGCCAAGATTATCCAGTGAGGCAACAAGGTTGACCTGGCCTGAACCCGCAGTCCCGCAGACATAAATCTTCATGCGGTCTGTATCGCGCATTTCTTCCGGGTCAAGGCGCGCTGCATCTGCAACATCTTTTAAAGACGCAACCTCAACAATGCTCTGTCCAGCATAATGGGCATCATAGGCTTTATGCAGCGCAGCAATGGAAGCGTCTTTCATCAAGTCTAGATGTAGAGGGACGTTGACCAGCATGCCTTGGGCAAAGCGGGCGACGTTAGGTGTAAAGATAGGATCGCGGTCAAGACCCGCCCGATTGACGATTTCCGGCACGTGTTTGTGTTTCAAAGTCAGCGCATAGAGAAAATGACTTGCAGCGATATGGTCTGCGGCCTGCGCATTCTCCATTTGCGCAATCATCTGTTTGCCGCCGCCGCTATAGCCCGAAACAGCATTGATTGTGACAGGATAATCTTTTGGCAAAAGGCCAGCCATTACCAAAGGCCGCAGGAGAGCGATTGCCCCGGTGGAATAACATCCAGGATTGGATACAAACCGCGCCTTGGCTATTTTTTCGCGATTGCCGGGTTCCAGTTCCGCAAAGCCATAAACCCAATCAGGGGCAGAGCGAAACGCTGTCGAAGCATCAATAACCCGCGTTGTCGTGTTGTTGGCATCGGCCAGCATTTGCACGGATTCGCGGCTGGCATCATCAGGCAAACACAGGATCACGATATCGGCCTCGTTCAACATTTTGGCACGATAATCTGTGTTCCGCCGTTCCTCGTGAGGAATTGAAAGCATTTCCAGATCATCACGCTTTGCCAAACGCTCAGCGATTTGAAGCCCAGTAGTTCCGTGTTCACCGTCGATGAAAATCTTTGGTTTGGACATTATTGTTCTTTCAAAAAGAGTCTTGTTTCAAGATCTTAGCGGTCTTGTTTGATTCTGATTATCACTAATCAAAGACGTGCAGCTTTATTCTTCAAGCAGCTTTTCTGCTCGCAGCCCCAGCATATACATGGCGATTGTTGAGCCTGCTATGGCCGTGATATCAGCGTGGTCATAAGCGGGCGCAACCTCAACCACGTCACTGCCTTTAATGTCCAGCGAACCCAATTTACGCAAAACGGATAACATCTTTGCTGATGATGGTCCGCCGGAAACTGGAGTGCCTGTTCCTGGCGCATAAGCGCAATCGAGGCAATCAATATCAAAAGTAATGTAGCAGGGCATTGCGCCGACACGCGCCTTGATCTGATTGGAAATTTCCTCAGCGGTCATGTCTTCAATGTCATCACCATACAGGATTTCAATACCAAAATCTTCAGGCGCATGGGTACGAATACCAATCTGAATAGAGCGCTCTGGATCAACAATCCCCTCACGAACAGCCCTTGTAACAAATGTCCCGTGACAGATTTGCTCGCCATCATCATCCCAGGTGTCCTGGTGGGCATCAAATTGTACCAACGCCAGCGGACCATATTTTTCCGCATGAGCCTTTAGCAAAGGCCAGGTCACATAGTGATCCCCGCCCAGCGTTAGCAAATAACAACCTTCCGCAAGAATAGCCGCAGCTTCTGCTTCAATGCGTTCAGGATTTTCCCAAACCCGGTTGGTCGACAAATGGCAATCGCCATAGTCAGCAACGGCCATCTTCTCAAACAGATCAAGATTGAACGGATATTGCGGATCATTATCCAAAATTGCAGAGGCGCGGCGAACGGCTGCGGGGCCAAATCTCGCTCCAGGCCTGTTCGTAACACCAGTATCAAGCGGGATGCCCCAAACAACCGCGTCAGCGCCAGCAACATTCTTGGTATATTTGCGCCGCATGAAAGACATGACCCCGCCAAAGGTGTTGTCACTAGCAGAGCCATAAAGGCTTTCAGTTGTAATGGCATGGTCAGCTGATTTTTTGGTGGCCATAGCGATACCCGTCCCTCTATTTGTCGTTCAATCAGGTTTAGAACGCGGCGAGGAGACTGGCAACAATTTACTTTGGAATTGAAAAGGTGCTTGCAAGATAATCCAGATAAGTTTGCGGCAGGTCGATGTTGTAAAAATTTCCGCCAATTGTCGCCGGGTTTTCTCGTGGTGCTATCGCCTGATTACCAATCATATCTGATCACAAAAAAAGGCGGGAATTGCTCCCCGCCTCTGAAATTTAATTTGATACAAAGGCTTAGCCGACAATAAGCACGGTCTGTCCTGTTGTCTCGCGTTTTTCCAGCGCGTCATGGGCCGCTTTGACTTTATCCAGATCAAAGGTCTGGTTGACCGCAATCTTGATGTCTTTGTCCTTGATAGCCTTGAATAACGCTTTGGTGCGGCGATCCAGTTCTTTCTTCTCCGAAATGAATTGGAAAAGCGTCGGGCGCGTAGCATAGAGCGAACCATATTGCGAAAGATCAGCCAGTTTGAAGTCTTCGATCGCGCCGGATGACTGACCGAATGATACAAAAGTGCCGAAAGGCGCAAGACATTTCAAAGAGCCCGGATAAGTTGATTTGCCAACAGAATCGTAAACGGCCTGAACGCCGGCCCCCTTGGTGATCTTGCGAATTTCATCAACAAAATCCTGCTTATTGTAGTCAATCACTTTTGTGTAGCCATTGCGCCGGGCAAGAGCACATTTTTCTTTTGTCCCTGCAGTGCCGATGGCAGTTACGCCTTTTGCCTTGAGCCATTGGCCCAGCAACAAGCCAACACCGCCTGCCGCTGCGTGTACCAGCACTGTATCGCCGGCTTTCACCTTGAAGCTGTCATGGATGAGATAATGGGCTGTAAGGCCCTTGAGCATACTGGCTGCAATTACATCGTCCTGAAGGCCAGAAGGAATTTTCACAAGTTTTTCAGCATCGATAACGCGGTGGGTAGCATAAGCGCCGCCCGGTGTTGTGTAAGCCACTTTGTCGCCGGGACGAAAGCCGGTAACGCCGCCGCCAACACCCTGAACCACGCCAGCGCCTTCGCTGCCAAGAATGACAGGAAATTCGCCGCCCGGAGGAGGATAGACCCCGCTGCGCTGGTAAACATCGATATAGTTGATACCAATAGCCGTTTGGCGGATTAGAACTTCACCCTTTTTTGGCTTCGGCACTTCGATATTTTCTTTTTTCAGTACTTTAGAGCCGCCAGCCTCGGTAGCTACCATTGCGTATGCCATTTAATTCTACCCCTTATGTGCCGTTAAAGGCCATTGGCCTCAGGCAATAAATATGTCGTCCACTGGTACCTGCATGGCATTGACCAGATGGTTCGTTTTCCCGGCAAGTCCGATGGTTCTCATCAGTTCGGTATGTTGCTCATCAGTCATTCCCTTGGCTTTTGCTGCCGCTGTGTGGGAATGAACGCAATAAGAACAGCCGTTTGCTGTAGATACTGCTATATAAACCATTTCTTTGACCATATCGTCAATGGTACCTGGCCCCATAGTCGATTTGATTTCATCCCAGGTGGCTTTCAAAGCTTGCGGATCATTGGCCAAAGCCCGCCAAAAATTGTTGATGAAATCGGTTCCTCGGGTCTTTCTTATGTCCGCAAAGACCGCTGCAACTTCTGTTCCGGCCTCTTCGTCGCTGATCAATCTAACGGTTCCCATCATTTGGCTCCCTTGTTTCTGAAGTATTCTTTCTTGTGCTTTGTTTCTTGATCAAGAATGAACCGCGTGGTTCATTGCGGCAACAAAAATCGATATTCGATTGTCAAAGTTTGAGAAGTGGAATGCGTAAGTGGGAATGGCTAAAAATCGTCAGATTTGGACCTGGTTTGAAGGCGAGTGGAAAGAAGGCAATGTGCCGATCATGGGATCGGCCGATCACGGCACCTGGCTTGGCACATTGGTGTTCGACGGCGCCCGTTGGTTCGAAGGTGTTGCGCCGGATCTTGAAAAGCATTGCGCTAGGCTCAATCATTCTGCTGATGCATTGGGTCTCAAGTCGCCGATGTCGACGGCTGAAATTCTGGCACTGGCCGAAGAGGGCTGCAAAAAATTCTCCGGCAAAACAGCGCTTTATATTCGCCCAATGGCATGGTCGACCGAGGCCGGCGAAATGACGGTGGACGCTGATCCGGATTCGACCAGATTTGCCCTTTGCATCGAGGAAGCAAGCCTGCCGCCCGAATCTGCAACAACCACGCTGACAACAACGCGTTTCACCCGGCCCACGCTTGCAACAGCGACGGTCAATGCAAAGGCTGCCTGCCTCTATCCCAACAATGCAAGAATGCTGAAAGAGGCCCAGTCCAAGGGGTTTGCCAATGTCATCTGCTGCGATGTAGTGGGCAATGTGGCCGAAACTGCCACCAGCAATATTTTCATGGTCAAGAATGGTGAATATTTTACGCCAATCCCCAATGGTTGCTTTTTGAATGGCATCACGCGCCAGCGATTGATCCAATTACTGCGTGACAACGGCGAAAAAGTCTGGGAAACGGTTCTGACGCTGGATGATTTCCGCGTCGCCGATGAGATATTCCTGTCGGGCAATTATTCAAAGGTCACACCAGCCGTCAAGTTTGAGGACAAGACCTATCCTCATGGCGAGAAAACCAAACTCGCGCGGAAACTCTATTGGGAATGGGCGGGCCTATAAAATCAATGGCTCAAGTAGAGGTGATTGATTTTGGATGCGACTTGATTCAACACGCTTGTGATATTGCTGGTCGAAGCATTTTGAAAGCTACCTTCACCGCCGACACATTTTTTCAGCAATACTTCCATGCCCTTATCTTTGCCAATAAGGTCATAGCCAATTGAGAACAGGTTGATGTTCTTGTTATTGGAAATGGTTTTACACAGGCTTTCGAAATTTTTTCCGGCCGGATTGCGGCCAGTGCCTGATCCTTTTTGTCCGTCACCTTTTGTGGAGAATCTATTGGTCATTCCATCGGTAAGAAGGATCAGGTATTTTCGACTATCTTTTGAATAAGAAAGCGGGTGAGAAGATGAGTCTTTGAATTTTCCACGCCAATCCGGTAAAATTGCACGGTATCCCCATAACAGGCCGATATCTGTCGAAGTTCCAAAAGACAAGGTTAATGCGTTGACCCTCTTAGTAAGCACTTTCGGATTAGATTGAAACAGCAATGCTTCTGATTCCGCGCCTGGACAATACGGAAAACTGCCGGAAAAAGTTTGCTGGACATATGGCAAATAATTCCCCGGACTAACCGAACCAGTTCTTCCATCTCTGATCTGGTTGTTTGGTTCGTGCTGAAAACACCCGACAAATGGATATGGTGGTGTTATCGGCTTGTTACGTTTTAAAGTCGGCGCGTTCATGCCAATTTTATTGTAGTAAGCGTCAAGCGCAGGTTGCGGATTGAAACTAGCAGTCCGCTTTACCGTTCCTAATGGGGTCCTGTAAGCATTCTCTAGCCAAGTATTGTATGACATGCCCAGTCTAACAGATTCGCCAAATGGAATAATGCTCATCCTGCGAGAGGGATTGTCTTTACCGTCAGGGTAAACTTGCGTGATAAATTGATTGATTGCTGCAATCACATTGGTCAATCGGTTCCTTTGGGCCATTGAAAAGGATACATCCACAACAAGGACTATTTCCGTATCGAGTAAATCCACATTTGTTTCTGCAGTCACCTCGATTGGCAGGCTCTTAATGCCAAAAAGGCCCATGAACGCCGTTTTAACTTCACCGGTAATAGTTGCGGTAACGGTGTAGTGTTTGTTGTTATTTTTGATTTCAATTTTGGGCGATAGCGACTTGTTATCTGCAGCTTCTAGTAAGTTCGCTTTGAAAAAGTCTCGCCCGACCTTTTTTGCATTCTTCTTGTTTTGATCTTCAGAAATAGATTTCGCTGCGGCCAATGCCATTGAATCTGCCACGCCCTGCGAAGTAGCTTTGGTACTTGATGCAACTGAGTAGTCAACCGCCACACCAATTGAAGCTAAAATCGCAAAGATTGCTATCGCAAATAGCGGCGCAAATGCTCCGCTTTCAGATCTAAAGAATGTCATAATTTCCCACTTACCAATGTTGTTTTCTGCAACAATTTGGGGAACAAGATAATCAAAAACTCTTAAATTGTGCTTAAATACGAGATCAAATGTTTATCTAAATTTGAAAAGCTTGCGGGCCCAGACCTTCAAATCTGGACCCTCTAAATTGAAAATACACCGGAGGCGAGGTCCATTAATTGGCCCTGGAAACCTTACGATATTTTTTGTGCTAGCCTCAAAACACCATGATTGACCGAGAGATAGGTAAACGAACTGCTAGCGGATCAAATCTCGTCAGCCAATTTGGCGATGGTCTTTTGGTAGACGCCGGCTTTGTTCCATTTCTTGATCACGTTATAATTTGCAGAACCTTCGTGATAGTCGCCGCCGCGCTTCCAGCCATTGCGGGCAAACCAGCGGGCTGTTGAGCCGATCACGTCTGCTGGTGAGTTAAACACATCAACGCCGCCACCGTCATAGTCGACAGCGCCAAGAAGGAAGGAAGAGGGGAGGAACTGGGTCTGACCGATTTCGCCGGCCCACGCACCGCGAGCAGTGGAAAGATCATAGATACCACGATCAATAACCGTAAAGGCAGCCTTCAATTCACGGCTGAACAAATCGGTTCGGCGGCAGTCAAACGATAGCGTGGCAATGGATTCAAGGATCGGAAGCGGCTTGCCTTTATAGGTCCCAAAAGCAGACTCAAGCCCCCAGATTGCTGCAATGATTTCAGGCGGAACGCCGTAGTCTTTTTCAGCTCTGTTGAAATATTTTGCATATTGTTTGATACGTTTGCGCGCGCCTGAGGCAACGCCGCCCGCACGACGTTTGTAAAACTCGGCAAAAGATAGTTTGAAACTTTTCTGGTTTCGATCGAGACCCATAACGGTTTTGGAGTATTTCACTTTATCAAGCTTGGCCAAAGTGGAAGCCTTGAATTCGCCTTTATACTCGGCTTTCACAGCCTGTTTCCACTCATTGAACCGGGCAGGATTATCAGAACAAAACGCCGCTTCTGCTTGGGTCGTTGCAATGGGTGAGAGTAAAAAGCCTGCCGCAAGTGCAAATGCGGTAAAGGTGGTTTTCTTCAAAATCATCATTATCTCCGGTTAAACGCCAGTTTGCTTCACAAAAATATTTGCAAATCAAATCGGCAAATTATGTGGCGAGTATGCCAGAACTTGCCGTTTGGGCAAGGTCTTTCGCGTCAAACGCCATGTCCTTAATGTCACTATCGGTTGAACTATTTCCAGAAAATCAATGGGTTCTTCATGTCTATTGCATCAAACGCCACCCACCATAAGCCAGATAAAGTCCAAATGCGAACATCAGGAACGCGTTGAACCGATTGATATATTTGAGTGATATTTTGGCTCCAATGCGCCCGATGCTGCCCCAGACAAAAACCCCGACGAGAAAAAAGGGAATGCCAATCAGGTAATAAAGCGCGACATTGACCGGTGTATTGCTGGTGATGCCCGCGCTCAAGAACCCAACTGGAACCAGCAACCACACTTTTGGATTGGTCCATGTAACGAGACACATGGCTTTCCAGCTAAAATCAAAACTCCCTGCCTTGCCGGGCACGCTGCGGAAAATCTTGAATGCCATCCAGAAAATAACGAGCGAACCAATGCCGTGCAGCGCCAGATTAAAGCTTTCGCCGAGGGTACCAAGGGTTGCCATAATGGTTGAAATAACAACGATAATCGGTAGCCATCCGAATATCAGATAGAGCACATAGTCTGAATAAATTTGTCTGAAACTGGTTGTTGTTGCCGCTGCCATGGTCGCGGTCCAAAACGGGCCTGCCGAAATGGTAAAAGCGCTCCAGAACAGCAAAGTGGCGTAAAATTCCTGCGGCATGGTGTTTTCCTTCTGATGCCGCAATCATTTGACCAATTTGAAATTGGGTCCATAGTCAGAAGCAATTATTGCATGGGGCCAGCAAGCCTGTTGCCGCAGTGCTTAAAGTAGGCAGAAGCTAAAATGGGTTAGGCTAGGGTAACGGCCTTGGGTCCACGGTTTGAGCCATGTTGATTGAGCGATTCCATGGTTTTTTCAACGTCACGCGATTGGTCGAACACAACTTGAGCGCCCGCACCAAAGGCTATTTTCAACATTGGCAATTGGCAGCTATTGGCAATCCGCAGTCCCATTTCACGCATGTGAACGCGGCTATAGCAAAACTGGGCGATGCGGGCGCGTTGTAGTTCCGGCAGCTTCATCACTTCTTCCATTCGGCTTTCAAAACCCGAAGTGCTCTTTCCGCTGGAATTAATTTCACTCCGAAATGCTTCGTCTACAATTGCAAATGCTGACTGTGCCATAGATTTCGTCCCGAATCACATTGGTTTACGTTAGGTTAAAATTACTCCGTTATGGTTAATGTGGAGTTAACGTGCGGAAAATGCAGCTCTGTGAAAGATGTATGGGCAGGCTATTTCAAATCGCACCTAAAGCGAGCGTTTCGCGAGGGATGCGCAAAATCTGATCAGACAAAGAAAAAGCCCGCTTTGAAGCGGGCTTTCTCGATCTTTAATTTGGCACAAAGCAAGCGAAGAGCTTGCCGCGAAGCGCACCTCGTAGCGGTGGCCGAAGCCACTCGCGTGAGAGATATTAGCGCTTTGAGAACTGGCCCCAAAGCGTTGAACGCAGCGATTAGCGCTTTGAGAACTGGAATGAACGGCGGGCTTTTGCCTTACCGTATTTCTTACGTTCAACAACACGGCTATCGCGTGTCAGGAAGCCGCCTTTTTTCAATACGCCGCGCAGTTCAGGCTCAAAACTGGTAAGTGCTTTTGAGATGCCGTGACGAACTGCACCAGCCTGGCCGGAAAGGCCGCCACCGGTAACGGTTGCAACGATATCATACTGGCCATCGCGTGCAGCTGCTTTGAGCGGTTGATGGATCAACATTTGCAAAACCGGACGACCGAAATACACAGTCAATTCGCGTTTGTTGATAATGATTTTTCCTGAACCAGGCTTGATCCATACACGGGCAATAGCGTCTTTACGCTTGCCAGTCGCATAGGCGCGGCCTTGGGCATCAAGTTTTTGAACGTAAACAGGGCCGGTTTCAACAATTGCTGCTTCCGCAACGGCGCTGCCAAGTTCTTCGAGTGAATTGAGCTCAGCCATTATGCGACCCTCTTATTCTTTGAGTTCATTGAAGCAACATCCAGAACTTCTGGGTTTTGCGCTTCATGGGGATGTTCTGCACCTGCATAAACGCGAAGGTTTTTCATTTGTACGCGGGCAAGTGGGCCTTCCGGCAACATGCGCTCAACAGCTTTTTGAACAACGCGCTCAGGAAAACGGCCTTCGATGATCTGACGAGCGGTACGCTCTTTGATGCCGCCCGGGTGTCCGGTGTGCCAATAATATTTCTTCTCGGCATATTTCTTGCCGGTCAGTTTCACTTTCTCCGCATTGATGATGATGATGTTGTCGCCATCGTCAACATGGGGAGTGAAAGTAGGTTTGTGCTTACCGCGCAGACGCAGCGCAACAACAGATGCCAATCGGCCAAGAACAACGTCTTGAGCATCGATTACAACCCATTTTTTCACCACATCGGCCGGCTTCTGGCTGAATGTTTTCATGTGTTTCTACCTTGTTTAAAGTTCTTTGCCGGAAGGTGAGTGGGCTCCACAATTGAAAACCGTCTCTATTTCCGGAAAAACACGAGGCTCTCTTGCGCTGCCGCAAAAGAGCCCGTTTCAAAAGTGTGTATAAGCGAGGCGCATAACCGCGTCAAGCATGTTTTTTCGATAGCGATTTCAAAAACTCAATGATTTCAAATAGTTAAAAATGTGGTATTATTTTACCGTATGTTTTTGGGTGATATTATACTTGGCAAACCCACATATCAGTGTCGATTAAACGAACCTGATTTTTCAAATTTCAGTCGTCTTTCGACTTTTCAGACTTAGCCAGCTTCTTCAAATTCTCATCAAACCGCTTTTCATCGTTGTCTGTTTCCAGTTCACGGGCGGCTTCTTTGAATTTGTCAGCTTGTGTGCGTTTATCGTTTTCCATTTGGCTAATTTATGAGGCATTTCTGATGTTATCAAGAACTTACTGATCGTTATTTTTGATAGCATCAATTCCAGCGCGCCGCTTTGCCCGCTTTACAATTCCATTGATCCAATATTCAAAGTCCTCGACACTTTCTTTGGACAAATTTTCTGGCCAACGTAATGATACAGACCCTTCATCAAGGGATGCCTTATCTTCGCGGATATTATCGCCTAACACCTCATTTGCTTTATCGATAGGGAGC
>JBAUHS010000010.1:0-70605 GCA_049680405.1 Salaquimonas sp.
GAATTTGACAGGTGGGCTTAAATCTTTTGCTAAAATGAATGCTTAATCAGAAACAAACAAAGGTAAAATGAGAAGTAAACTTTACTTTTGATTCACCCACGAATCTGTGGTTTTTCAATTACTTATAAGAAAATTCATTCAAATTTTACGATTCAAATTCAATCATTTGGTAACCGTCATTTTGATAGACGAATTCTTATTCAGCTAATTTGATTAAAATTTGAATGAAACAGCATTCTTGGGAACGCTCCCAAAATCCATTTATTAAGGGAGCGCTAAAACTCTTCTCGCCAGCCTATTTTCCCGCATTTTGTCAAAATATAGCAGGAGTAGAATTGCAGGAATTTCCTTTTACGTATAAGTAAGAAATATCTTTGGGGCGATCAGCTGGCAAAATCCAACTGATGGTTTTTGAAACCACTACAAAGACAACTGTAACCTATTTGTTAGGCCATTAGGCTTTTCAAACACCTGGGAGGATATAAAAATGAATTTTCTTAAAGTAGCAGCAGCTTCGGCGTTTTTGCTGGCAAGCAGCACCTATGCTTTTGCCGATCCTGTAGAAGGTACTTGGGCCAGACCTGACGGAACTTTGGAAATAATATCAAAATGCGGAAGCGCATATTGTGTTACCGTAGGCAGCGGTGAATATAAGGGCAACAAAGCTGGAAGCTTCACTAAACAAGCCGATGGAACCTACAAAGGCAAGATTACACAACAAGCAACAGGTATTACATTCTCCGGAACTGCCACCGTCAAAGGCGGCACCTTAAGTCTATCTGCATTGATGGGACTGAAAAAGGAAAACTGGACACGTAAGTAAAGTAATCGGAACCACGTGAATTTGGGCCTTGATCTTTTTCAAGGCCCTTTTTATTGGGAGCAACTTTTCAACTATGACAACTCAGCGTTCATGATTTTGAATGGAATATGAACAAGCCCGTCAGCAACAGTTCAACGCCAATCCTTATGATAATTTTCATAAACATGGATTGGAAGGTTACTAAGATGGACATTTTATACCGCAGATTTGTACTGGTTGCTGCTTTTATCGCTTTGGGCGGCGTTGTGATGGCCAATATCATTGTTGAGACAAAACAAAGCCAGCACTTGAACAGCATTTCACCAGCGATGCACCTGACCTGTAAGGATGTGAAAGTCTGCGCCCTGCCTTCAAACCGCTCCAGCGCGATGATTTTTGTCAAAATTCAGCGAGTTTAAACAGCTAAATAATTGAGAATAGCAATACATTTTTTTGTAGCGCTGTTTTTCAAAAGCCCTTAATAACTGTCTATGACAAGAAAAATTATCAATGGCGCTTCGGATCTGCCTGTTAAAACTCCGAATTATCCCGACGCTCAAAGCTTTAACAATGCCAAAGATGCGGTAGCTGCACTTCAATCTCTCTATCGGTTGAGCACCTCATTTTTAAAAGAAAACTTCGAGCAGATGCTTGCTGGTTTGCCCATCGAATACCGATACAGAGCTTTTTATCCCTCAATTGAAATTGCCACTACCAGTTATGCCAATGTTGATTCTCGTCTCGCCTATGGCCATGTTGCCGGACCCGGTAGATATTCAACTACAATCACCCGACCAGATCTGTTTGATACATATCTGGAAAAGCAAATCGAATTGCTTATATCAAATCACGGCATTCCGGTCACAATAGATGTATCAACCCAACCCATGCCGGTTCACTTTGCCATTGGCGAGGGGTTGCATGTCGATGGTTCCATTCACTCGATTTTCAATCGACCCCTTCGCGATGTTTTTGATGCGCCCGATCTTTCGATGACGGACGACAAGATTGCCAACGGCCTTTTTGACGAGACACCGGATGCAATTCAACCATTGGCACCCTTTACTGCCCCGCGCATTGATTATTCACTTCACAGATTGGCGCATTATACGGCAACCAGCCCTTCCCATTTTCAGAATTTTGTACTCTTCACCAACTACCAGTTTTATATGGACGAGTTTGTTCGCTACGCTCATACAATGCTGGATGATCCTAATAGTGGCTACACAGAACTTGTGGAGCCCGGCAATGTCATTACCAGAGGCTCGGAGGTTGAGTCCGAAGGAAAAACCCCTGCCCGCATGCCGCAAATGCCAGCTTACCATCTCAAAATGCCCGGGCATAAGGGCATTACCATGATCAATATTGGCGTTGGTCCTTCCAATGCCAAGACGATTACAGACCATGTTGCGGTTTTGCGCCCTGATACCTGGCTGATGCTTGGCCATTGCGCGGGACTCCGAAACACCCAGTCCCTTGGGGATTATGTATTGGCCCATGCCTATGTTCGCGAAGACAATGTATTAAATGAAGATCTTCCGGTTTGGGTTCCTATCCCTGCTTTGGCTGAAGTTCAAATTGCCATGGAAAGCGCCGTAGCGGAAGTGACAGGCCTTGCAGGTTATGAATTGAAAAAGATCATGCGAACAGGAACCGTGGCGACTATCGATAACCGGAATTGGGAATTACGCGATCAACAAGGCCCTGTACAACGCTTGTCGCAATCAAGGGCAATTGGGCTTGACATGGAATCTGCAACTATTGCGGCGAACGGATTTCGATTCCGGGTACCTTACGGAACCTTGCTATGTGTGTCAGACAAGCCGCTTCACGGAGAGCTTAAACTGCCGGGCATGGCAACCGAGTTCTATAATCGCCAGGTGGCCCAACATTTGATAATTGGTATCAAGGCTATGGAAAAGCTTCGCGAAATGCCAAGCGAACGCTTACATTCTCGTAAATTGCGTTCCTTCAATGAAACTGCATTTCAGTAATTTTATCGGAAAAACCTTCTTATGAACAAGTTTGCCTATGGGATGATTTCGCTTGGGATCATCATCGCTGTGATCTTCGGTTTTCTCGGATTCCTACACCCGGCTTTTGACACTTTTTCCCATTTCCGTTGGCATTTTGGCCTGACTCTTTTGGCGTTGACTATCTTTGGAGCAATCGCAAAGGTTCGCAGGGTTCCGGTTATTGTCTTGTTGTTTGCCGGACTGGCAATTTGGGCATCCAATGCCGGTAATCGCAACACACTTGATACAGCCCCGATCCAAATCGCGAATGCCAAGACATACCGAATGCTTACCTTCAACATTCAATTCAACAATCCTGAGCCGGATTCTGCGTTGGAACTTATTAAAAAGACCGAAGCTGATATTTTGTCTCTTACGGAGACCTCGCGTTATTGGGAGCCTAAACTACAAGGCTTGATCAAAAAATATCCATATCAATTTCATTGTCCGGAATGGAGCAAAATTGGCGGCAGTATGATTTGGTCAAAATTCCCTTTGAGAGCAAAAAATGATTATTGCCATACCTATGCTGCGCTTGGCATGACTGAAATTCAGTTGGAAGGGAAATGGCTCCCAATCGGTATCGTTCATTTGCGGTGGCCATGGCCAGCCAGCGGCCCTAAACAAATTGAAGCGCTAAAGCCATTCTTATCTTCCATCGGCGAAAATGGAATCATCTCTGGCGATTTTAATGCCGCGACCTGGAGCCATGCGGTCAACAAGTTCGCCAGGTTTGCGGGAATGGAAGTGGCGACCGGATTTGGCGGCACATGGATGCTCAACCTGTTTCCAATCAATCTTGCATCGATGTTTGGTTTGCCAATCGACAATGTTATGGCCAAAGGCGATGTGATCGTAAAAAAAGTCGAAACCCTTGATGCTGCCGGATCAGATCACCTGCCTCTTTTGATTGAATTCGCAGTTAAGCCGTCTTAAGCTTTCAGCTTTGGTGACCAGAATTCAGGAGACAGGAAAGTGGAAAAAAATTCACCTGAGCTATGGCAACCTTTCCTGCCTATCCCGACCTTGGATGGTCACAAATATGATCGCGGTCATGCGATTATTCTTGGGGCAAGCTCTTTAACCGGAGCGACCCGTTTGGCTGCAAGCGCATGTTCGCGAATGGGTGCAGGGTTGACGACCGTTATTTCCAACCAGCAAGCCAGTGTATATCGACTCGCACTTCCTGCGGATATCATGGTGCGCGAGACAATCAGCAATGACATCAAGAAAGTAAGCGTACTGCTTGCAGGCCCTGGCGGCACCAATGAGGAGCAGCGGAAGCTGATCGCTAACAATCCATGGCAATGCCCGTTGGTCCTTGATGCAAATGCTATTCCCGTAGATGGCAATTTTGCCGGGTTGAATGACAATTGCGTGCTTACTCCTCATGAAGGAGAGTTTGAAAAGGCTTTTGGTAATTTTGGCAAATACAGAATTGAAAAGACATTGGAGGCTGCAAAGCTTTCTGGTGCTATTATCCTCTTGAAAGGCATGCAGAGCATTATCGCCTCACCGGATGGGCGCGTTGTAGCGAATGATCATGCCAGCCCCTGGCTTGCAAAAGCTGGAACCGGCGATGTGTTAGCTGGCATGATAACTGGTATGATTGCCCAGAAAATGGAGCCTTTTTGGGCGACATGTGCAGCGGTGTGGATGCACGGGGAAGCGGGCAGAAGAATTGGGCCCGGTTTAATCGCCTCGGATATAGAAAATGAACTTCGGTTCATCCTCAAAAAAATTATGGAAGTTTGAGTACCCCTAAGTCACTTTATTCGGCTGAGTATTTTTCAAATCTGCATCATGGTTTAAGTCAGTAGCTTCTACTTCATTTCCAAGGTCCGCTTCGGCTATCTGCTTCATCAAAGCCTTTTCTTCCTTGCGCATCTGACGGCGTTTCTTGGCCGCTATTCTTGTTGCCCTATAAACGACTCGTCCTCTAAACACCGCATTTGAAACGGCAGTGCTACCTTTTTGAACCCCTTCAAGCTCTGCGGAATAAGCAATTGCGAGAGCTTCACGCATGGTTGAGATGCCCTTTGTGGTTTCCACATGAAAGCGGCGAATGGTCAGCATCCAGATTGGTGAAATCATCAGCGAAACAGCGATAACTGACAAAGCCAGACGATAAGAATCTGCATCCAGAACCTGATTGGCTATTCCGACCGAAGCCAGAATGAACGAAAACTCACCGATCTGTGCCATGGCTAGCCCGGAGGGTAGAGCCACATCCCAATCAAAACCAACCCGCCGAACCAGCAGAATATTCAAGAAAGTTTTGGCAATCACCGTCAACAATACAAAGGTAAGAACCAATCCCCAATTTGCCACGATATAATCAAGATCGATCAACAGCCCTACTGACAGAAAGAACACAAAAACCAAAATGGACTGGACCGGATAGGTCAGTTCGATTGCCTCGCTTCGCAAAGTGGAATTTGCCACAACGAGACCCGCGATGAAGGCGCCATAGACAGCAGACAGACCAAACAATGCACTGACGGTTGCGGCAGCGAAGCAAAGCGCAAGCATGGCCAATGTAATTAGATCGGGTTTGCCTTTTACATATTTTGTAAAAGGTAGTGTGATTTTTCCCGGTTTATTGAGATACCATATCAAGAGGCCTAACAGAGCGATTGAGCCGGCTATCAGGGCAATTGTAGCAATGCCAATACCCCCACCGTCAGCGCCGCCGAGACTTTGAGCAATGATAAGCATGGGAACAATGGCAATATCCTGGGCAATCAAAACGCCCACAGTGATACGACCTGTTTCCGTTCGTAACTCGCCGATATCCTCCAACACCTTGATGGCAACAGCCGTCGAAGAAAGCGCGACTACAAAACCAAGAAGAATGATTTGCGGCCAACTCCAATCTAGATACCAACCAAGTATCAGCGTGACACCCATGCCTGCGATCACCTGACCTGTGGCAATCAATACTGAGGGAATCAGAACCAACACGAAGGCACGGACCGAGAGTTCCATGCCAATGAGAAAAAGCAGAAGCAAAACACCTAACTCAGCAAGCAATGTGATTGATTCAGACTGAACAACCATTCCAAACCCTGTAGGGCCGAGCAGAATACCCGCCGCGATATAGCCAACAATAGGTGGCTGACGAAGACGAACGAAAATTAGTCCCAGGATCACCGCCAGTGATGCGACAGCAGCTATCGATCCCAGTTGTGACAGAGTGTCGTGAGCGCCAGACGCGTGCGTGTCACCAAGTGCTTCAACGGTTGTTTGAAGCACTTCAGCAGATTTTTCGATGACGGTTTCGACGGTCTCTTCCAAGGGACGGGTTCCAGCTGATTTGTTTCCAGCATAGATGAAAACGAAGTTGGATAGCAACGCCAATCCCAAATGAAGCGCTTGTTATTAGCACCCTTATGCGAATTCTATCGACTTCTTGCGATTGAACCAAACAACTTCCTCAGGCTCATCGAAGTCTGAGGAAGCCGCATGCGAATTACATATTCGGATAAACAGGACCCTCGCCACCTTGTGGTGGGACCCAATTGATATTTTGGTTAGGGTCCTTGATATCACAGGTCTTGCAGTGAACGCAGTTTTGGAAATTGACTACAAATTTCGCGCCTTCCAACTCGCCTTCACCATTGATGATGGTGTTGCCTGCAGCATCAACCCATTCATAAACCCCTGCCGGGCAATAACGGCTGGATGGGCCTGCATATTTAGCCAATTCCGACGTGTTTTGCAGTTCAATATCCTTCACATGCAAGTGGGCTGGCTGCTCTTCGGCATGATTGGTGTTGGACAAGAATACCGATGACAAACGGTCAAATGTTAATTTCCCGTCAGGCTTGGGGTAATCAATTTTCTTGTGAGCCGAGGCCAATTCAGTTGCCTGATAATCCCATTTTTGATGATGCATTGTGCCGAAGGGTGACCACTTCAATATCGTGTTGCACCACATCTCGAAACCAGATGCCATGGTGCCCCACAAAGTACCCCATTTGCTGACAAGCGGTTTGACATTGCGAACACGTTTCAGGTCTTTGCCGATTTCGCTTTCGCGCCAAGCATTTTCATATTCAATCAGCTCATCCTGCTCTCGTCCGGCAGCAATTGCTTCGGCAACTTTTTCAGCGGCCAGCATGCCGGACAACATGGCATTGTGAGAACCCTTGATGCGCGGGACATTCACAAAACCTGCTGAACAGCCGAGCAATGCTCCGCCGGGAAAGCATAATTTTGGAACTGACTGCCATCCACCTTGGGTGATGGCTCGAGCGCCATAAGAAATGCGTTTTCCGCCTTCCAGAAGCTCTGCGACTTTCGGGTGTGTTTTGAAGCGCTGGAACTCTTCGAATGGAGACAAATACGGATTCTTGTAGCCAAGCGCGACGACGAAGCCGACATACACCTGGTTATTATCAATGTGATATATAAATGAACCGCCATCGGTTGAAGTATCCAGTGGCCAGCCGAAAGAGTGGGAAACATGACCCTGCTTGTGTTTGGCCGGATCAATCTCCCAAAGTTCTTTCATGCCAAGCCCAAATTTTTGCGGGTCGCTATCTTTGTCGAGATGAAACTTATTGATCAATTGTTTGGCAAGCGAACCGCGAACACCTTCGGAAATCAGCACATATTTGCCGTGTAGCTCCATTCCACGTTCAAAATTCGGACCAGGCTTTCCATCCTTGCCTACGCCCATATCACCTGTGGCAACGCCATATACTTCGCCTTTGTCGTTATAAAGGACTTCAGCGCCCGCAAAGCCCGGATAAATTTCCACGCCCAAGGCTTCGGCTTTTTCGGCCATCCAGCGGCAAACATTGCCTAAAGAGACGATATAATTGCTGTGATTGTTCAATAGCGGCGGGAAAGCAAAATTAGGAAGCTTGAAGCCCCCCTTTTCACTTCGAAAATGAAACTCATCAGCTGTCACTTCCACTTTGAAGGGATGACCTTCATCGTCTTTCCAGTCAGGAATAAGTTTGTTGATCGCTATAGGGTCAACAACTGCGCCAGAGAGAATATGGGCACCGACCTCGGGTCCCTTCTCAAGGACAACAACGGTCAATTCCTCGTTCAATTGTTTCAGGCGAATAGCCGCGGATAATCCTGCGGGCCCCGCTCCAACGATCACCACATCAAAGGGCATGCTTTCGCGCTCTGGCAAAGCTGCTTGTTGGGATTCCGCTTCCATTTCAACTTCACTCGACGTTGTATTTTCTTCGGACATGATCGCTCCTCAAATTTGACTGGGTATTCATATCTGAAACAAGCGGTTACTGAAAGTCTTCAAACCGAAACAAATCACATCTAAATGCGGTGTTTGGGTCCTTGGTAAACAAAATTGATTGGGTTTAATTAGGGTAGGCGTTAAAAGAGCCTATGATAGACCACCCGCTTCATATTCTGGAATGGCTCGCTGATATGGGCGATGACGTTCCTCTGGCTGATGCCCCCATCAATCGTTTTGGAGAAAGCGAGATGGCGCAAAAGGCTGCCAGTGAGCGCGCAACCAGCGCCGGCAAAGCCTCAACCGCTGGCTCAGGTGGTTCAAAAGGTAGCTTACAAGACCGCGTTGCCGCCATAAAGCAGACGACTAGTGCTCGAATACCAGCAAAACAAGCGGCGGTGCTGCCCGATGAATCAGTAGTGACAGCTGCCAGCAAAGCTGCGGCCAGTGCAGAAACCATAGAGGCGTTAAAAGCAGCAATTAGGGGATTTGAAGGCTGTAATCTGCGACTTAATGCCAAAAACTCTGTTTTTGCATCTGGCGATCCAAATGCAAAATTGCTGCTGATTGATGAGCATCCAGGGCGTGACGAAGATCAATCAGGCGAACCATTTGCAGGGCGTTCAGGTTCCCTATTGCAAAAGATGCTGGCTGCAATTGGCCTGACCCTTGATGATACCTATCGCGTCGCTGCTTTGCCTTGGCATCCCCCGGGCAACCGCAGCCCAACGCTGCCTGAACTTGAAATTTGCAAACCCTTTTTGAAACGCCACTTGTCGCTGGCCAAGCCAAAACTCATCATCACCATGGGCAACACTCCGGCTCGAATGCTGATTGAAAGCAATTCGCAAGTGTTGAGTCTTCGCGGAAAATGGATGCAAAGTGATATGATCAGCGATGAACAGCATTGCCTTGCGACGCTCAATCCTGGCTTTCTATTGAAACAGCCTGCGCAAAAGAAACTCGCCTGGTTCGACCTTTTGATGATCAAAAGCAAACTGGCCGAAAGCTGATTTGGCCTCGTTAGCTAGCTTACGCCCGTGCCGCTAAAAACGACTTGACGGAAATGTTCGACCATTTGCCCAGATGTTGTGCGGCGCCAGTATAACTTGCCACGATACGCGCTGTCAGTTCGTCACGCTCTGCCAATTCAGACATGACCTCGCCTGTTGCTTGCTTGGCAGCAGCGATCACATCTTTAGGAAATTCACGCAATATAACGCCATGGTCTTTTTGTAGCATTGCCAATGCAGTTGCATTTTCCCATTCTGCATCGCACAGGGAAATCATGTTTACCCATTCACAGGCTTTGGCCACAATTTGCTGCAAATCCGTTGGTAGGGCATCCAATGCCTTCAGCGAGACCAGTGCTTCACCGGTTCCGTTTGGCTCGTGAAAGCCGGGAAAATAGTAATTCTTGGCAACTTTATAAAAGCCCATGGCGCTATCACTAAAAGGGCCCAGAAATTCAGTTGCATCAATAACGCCCGTTTGAAGGCTGGTGAATATTTCACCGGGAGCAAGGCCAACAGGGACAGCGCCAAGCTTTTGGACAACCAGGCCACCTAGACCGGGCATACGAATTTTGAGTCCTTGGAAGTCCGCAACCGACTTGATTTCATTGCGATACCATCCTCCCATTTGATAACCGGTATTGCCCGCCATGAAAGGTTTCAAGCCAGCTGGCTTATACAATTCGTCCCAAAGTTCCTGGCCGCCGCCTTTTGTGATCCATGTATTATGTTCAAGAGGTGTCAGGCCAAAAGGTGCCGCGGTAAAAATTGGCGCTGCGGGCATTTTACCTGCCCAAAACAATGGCGCTGTATGGGCAATTTCAGCGGTGCCATTTGAAACAGCTGAAAACACTTCCAATGGCGGCACCAATTCTCCTGCAGCAAACAAGCGAATAGTCAGCCGTCCATCGGAAAGTGATGTGATTGTATCAGCCAATAGTTGCGCCGAAACGCCGGGACCGGGAAGATTCTTCGGCCAGGAAGTCACCATTTTCCATTCGAAGGTTTCACCTGCCGCATTGGCGGCTTTTACCGGGAGAGCCAAACCTGTGGCTGCGGACATTCCGGCAAAGGCCTTTAACGCTTGTCTTCTTGTAGAATTCATGGGTTTGAGCTTTCTGATAATATATCGATGACCGGCCTAAGAGCGCTTATGTCAGAGGCCATAGATTATGAAAATGATGGACAGGACCATGGCCTTTTCCAACTTGCAGCTGATCAGCTGCGGCAATCGCCCCAGTCAGCCATATCTTGGCCGCACCAACGGCCTCAATCAGCGTCATGCCTTTCGCGAGATTTGCGGCGATGGCGGATGACAGCGAACAACCGGTCCCATGGGTATTTTTCGTGTTGATGCGAGCTGCGGTGAACCATTCTTCGCCGGATTTTGATATCAACAGATCGGCGCTTTCTACAGCTTCGCTATTGTCTGTAGCGTGGCCACCTTTCATCAACACCGCATTTGTGCCAGTTGCCAAAATGCCTCTTCCCTGTCCTTTGATTTCATTCGGGCATGCTGCTAGCTTGCCATGGGTCAGGCGGGCAGCTTCATGAAGGTTCGGCGTAACCAAAGTGGCGATGGGAAATAGTTTTAACTTCAACGTATCAACAGCCTCATCAGCAATCAAAGGGTCTCCGCTTGTTGTAACCATTACCGGATCAACAACAATGTTTTTTGCATTCCATTTAACCAAAGCCTTCGCAACCGTCTCAATAATGGATGGCGTTGCAAGCATGCCAATTTTGACCGATGCAATATTCAAATCGGAAAACACAGCATCAAGTTGAGCGGTGATAAAATCTGTTGGCACATCATGAATGCCAGTAACGCCCAATGTGTTTTGTGCGGTTAAAGCCGTGATGACCGACGCGCCGTAAACTTCGTTGGCCGAAAAGCTTTTCAGATCCGCTTGTATGCCCGCGCCGCCGCCTGAATCAGACCCGGCTATTGTCAAAGTAATTGGAATTTGACTCATGAAACATCCTTTGCTGTCCGCTTTGCACTTTCAATGATGGCGCGAAACTCAACGGCTGTATCCGCCACATTTTTTGCTTTGAAGAGCGCCGATATGATCGCAATTCCATCGGCACCGCTTTCAACCATTTCTCTGGTATTTTCAGTCGTGAATCCAGCAATAGCTCCAAGGGGTAATCGGGGAGAAGATGCTTTCAAAATAGCTGCGCGTTGCTGCCAGCCCGATACACCTATTGCTGTTGGATTGTTTTTTGACTTTGTTTCATGAACGCCGCCGATAAAGGCATAATCCAACAGCTCGACTGGTGCGTTTTGAGCATCCTCGAGGGTCTTGATCGACAACCCGATAATAGCTTCAGATCCCATTAGCGCTCTGGCGTCTTCGACAGCCATATCGTTTTGTCCTAAATGGACCCCAGCTGCACCAGCGGCCATGGCAATATCCACACGATCATTCACTACAAGCGGTATATCTGTATGGGAAATCGTTTCAATGATTTCACTGACCGCGCCTACCATGTGGCGGGTATCATTTATCTTGTCGCGATATTGCAGGATGGTTACACCATGTTCAGCAGCAATTGCAGCCAATTCCGCAAGATCACGGCCATTGCAGTGTTCCGGATCGAGTATTCCGTAAAGGCTGATATCCACTGGGTTCATGATAGCCTCGCCTTTGTCTTTAACTGGTCCATTTGTATGTTTTGTATCTGGTCAATTAACGCGGCTTGAAAACTGCCAACACCACTGCATTGTTCCGCAGCAACTTCTCCGGCAATTCCAACCCAGCAGAATGCTCCCAAGGCAGCCGCCATTTTATTATTCGTCTTTGCCAACAGTCCAGCCATCAATGCGCCTTGCGCGCACCCAACTGCCGTTACTTTTGAGAGATAAGGATGCCCATTTGCTATGGTGATTTCACTTCGGCCAAAACGTAGAACATCTTCTTTTCCAGATATCGCTACTGCCGAAGCCTCATTATCAAATAATGTGCTCAGCATTTCAGCTTCTGCACCGTTCAGCCGAATGATACCTGGGGCAGCAGCTATCACTTCCTGCGCCAACTCCAGTCTTGGAGGCGAGATGTGGCACATCACTGGGTCAAGAACGAAAGGTTTTTCCTCAACCCTGCAGACTCCCATGGATTTGCGGATCGCCTGCTTGCGGAGCTCATCCATCGTTCCAAGATTAATCAATACAGCATCAGAACGAGCCGAGAAGAATTCCACTTCATCAGGAGCAACGGTCATTGAAGGTGTGGCGCCAGCGCTCAACAGAATATTGGCGGTAAAGTTTTGAGCAACGGTATTGGTGATGCAATGCACGACAGCGCTATCCAGGCGCAGTTCAGAGATAGCCTCAAGTGCCTCCTCCAAGGTTTCCATCAGATTTTGTTCTTTAGCAGACACGTCAAACTCACCACAAATAGCTCTGGCCATGAGGTGTAGAAAACGCGCTTGTTCAGGATAGGACTTGCGCTCATTCCCTACGCCGGCATGACCCGGATCAGGTTCAAGGAGTTAGCAGACTTCTACCTGCCTCTCAGCCTGATTGGATCAGGCACCTCCATGAGATGACAGTTACATAACCCCTTGTGAGAATGAGTTCAAGTTTACTGTAATATTATGTAGCATAACAGCCTATTAAGGCCTGAAAAGTACTGCGATGAAAACCACGGCAAGCATTGCTATTGCCATTGTGTAATTGATCTTACGCTGGGTGGATTCGTGCAAATCCATTCGGTTCAAGGTAACTCCAGCCCATAGCCATGCAAAATGGATGGGTATCCAAACCAGATTCATCAAGATCAGTTTCAAAGTGACTTCTAATGCCAATTGATCAGGCATGAAGGCAAAGCCGCTCATAAGAGTTGTGTGAACAACATAAGCCTTTGGATTGATTGCCTGCAACAGCAAGCCACCCATGAATCCGGGTGGTTGATCGGATCGGATAAAGGCAATTTTGGAACCGGAAAAGGCGATTTTGGCAGCGAGATAGAGCAGATAAGCCGACGAAGCCAGCAGCAGAATAATGCGCAACCAAGGAAAGGAAAACAGTACTGCTGCGAGCCCGGAAATCACAGCAAGAGCGACCAGATTGTTTCCAACCCAAAGACCGCCAACATAAGCAATGCCGGCCCGAAATCCGAAGCCTGACCCAATGCCCGCAGTAGACAGCACTCCTGGTCCAGGAGTGATGATCAAAAGGAAAACAGCGCTAATAAAGGCAAGCAAAATCTATTCGCTTTTTGCTTGTTGGATTGCTGCCCAAACTGTTTGTGGCAGAGCCGGACTATCAATATTGGCGATGCCATAGGCCTCTCTCAGCGCATGGGAGACTGCGTTCATGACCGCAGGGCATGCGCCGATAGTGCCCGCCTCTCCGGCGCCTTTCATACCCATGGCATTGGTCGTTGAAGGCACATTTCTGGTTTCAAAATGAAAATTTGGAATCTCCGCTGCCCTTGGCATTGAATAATCCATGAAAGTTGCTGTTAAAAGCTGACCTTCATCATCATAAAACACACGCTCATTGAGGCATTGGCCAATGCCTTGAACCACGCCTCCATGGATTTGTCCTGCCAGAAGAATCGGATTCACCGTGACGCCAAAATCATCAACAATGGTATAGGCCACCACATCGGTTTTTCCGGTATCAGGGTCAACTTCCACTTCACAGATATGCGTGCCGTTTGGATAGGTCGCCTCATTCTGCTGGTATTCACCTTCACTATTGCGATCTTCTTTCGACGCTGCAGCGGCGATTGCAGCAAATGACATTGCCCGGTCTGTTCCTACAATGCGCGCTTCACCATTGCTTAACTCAATGTCGCCAGCTGAAGCTTCTAATTGGTCGGCAGCAACTTTCTTCATTTTTTTGGCCAGATTTTCGGACGCATAGACAACGGAAACTCCGCCAAGCGGAACAGAACGCGACCCACCGGTTCCTCCACCATTGGCAAGCACTTTCGTGTCGCCCTGATGCACTGTGATCTGATCAATATCGACGCCAAATTTTTCTGCTGCCAATTGAGAATAGGCAGTGGCATGGCCTTGGCCGTTTGATTGGGTACCAATCCGAATGAGGATTTTACCATCTTCTTGCAATGTTGCGAAAGCTGGCTCTGAGCCGGCAAAGGCACAAGCCTCAATATAGGTCGCCATGCCTATACCGCGAATTTTGCTGCGTGATTTAGCCTCTTCATTACGGATATCAAAGCCCACCCAATCGGCCCGCTCCATACAAAGCTTCATATGTTCGTTGAATTCGCCAGTATCATACATACGCCCGCCGGGAGTGGTGTAAGGAAGATTTTCAGTTGCAATAAAATTGATCGAACGGATTTCGTCTCTGCCCATTCCCATCTCAATAGCGCACTGATCTGCTAAGCGCTCAATCAGATAAGCCGCTTCTGGTCGCCCTGCTCCCCTATAGGCATCCAGTGGTGTCGTATTAGTATAGGTTCCACGGCAAGTAATCGCCATTGCTGGAATGTCGTAAATCCCGGTTGTCATCGTCATTCCCAACCACGGAATATAGGGTCCATAACAATGCAGATATGCACCCATGGCGGCAATCAGATCGACATCCATCGCAAGAAATTTTCCATTCTTGTCCATTGCCATTTTTGCATAGGCAACATTATCCCGGCCATGAGCGTCGGCGACAAAGTGTTCTGAACGGTCTGACGTCCATTTTACCGGGCGACCAAGGCGTTTGGCAGCCTCCATGGTCAGTGGATATTCACGATAGGGGAAAACCTTGGTTCCAAAACCGCCACCCACATCCGGCGTAATGACTCGAATCCGGTCAGGATTTTCTCCAGTGATCTTGGCAAGGTGACGTTTGATACCATGGGCACCCTGGGAGCAAACAGTAACTGTATAGCCGTCTTCTTCGTTCCATTCAGATACGCAAGAGCGTGTCTCCATGTAATTGCAGATCAAGCGATTATTGATGATCTTCATTTGCGTGACATGGTCTGCTTTGGCAAATAGCTCATCGGTCTTTTTCTGATCACCGAGGAAAGTCTTGAAGGCCAGATTGGTTCCGGTTTCAGGATAAACCAAAGGCGCATCAGCGGCCAAACAACCCTCCGTGTCCACCACCACAGGCAGCCCATCAAACTCAATATCAATCAGTTCAGACGCATCTTTTGCCAAAGCAACGCTATCGGCAACGATGAAGGCAATTGCATCCCCGATATGCTTGACTTCATCAACGCATAGAACCGGAAGGTTCTGATTGACGATTTTCGAGCCATCAGCATTTTTTATGGGAGTTACATTTTCAAGTGGATTGAGATGGCCAATATCTGCGCCGGTCAAAACGAGATGCACGCCTTCACTTTGCTGAGCTGCCGAAACATCATTGATCTTGAATTTGGCATGGGCATAGGGCGAACGCAGTACAAACCCCTTCAACACGCCTTCTGGTGAGAAATCATCTGTATAACGGCCTTTACCTGTTGCAAACGCATCATCTTCCTTACGCAGGACAGAAGCGCCTATGCCGAATTTCGCGTGCACTGTCTCATTCATTACATACTACTCCAAAAGATTTTACGGCTTAGTAAAAGAGACCAGCATCTATGGAATCTACCGCGAAACGAATTGCCAATATAAGCACCGCAATCCTGCAATCAATCTTATTTTCATCGTTTATTATCAAGACCGGATTGCGCCTTGCAAAGAGCTCTGCCATGGTTACCGTCAACCTTCGGTACGCCATATGCTTATTCAACCTTTTCGTGATCGCTTTAACCTGCTTGGTGACAACCTCAAGGGCGCGCTCATTTTGATGCTGGCTGCTGGCCTATTTTCCATCATGATTGTGATCATCAAGCTGCTGGGAAGCCACCTTCACGTCACACAGATATTGCTGGTTCGGCAAATTGTCATGACACTGATCGTGGCTCCAGCTGTTTTGAAGGGCTTTCCCGGGGTTTTGAGAACCCATCAACCGGGACTACAATTGACCCGGATTTGCTTTGCACTTGGGGCAATGCTGATGGGATTTTCCGCTGTGATTCACCTTCCACTGGCTGATGCAACTGCCCTTGGCTTTGCCAAGAGCTTTTTTGTCACGATTTTTGCAGTTGCCATTTTGAAGGAAACGGTCGGGGCCCGCCGCTGGGGAGCGGTTGCAGTTGGCTTTATTGGTGTGATGATCATGCTCAAGCCCGGAACGGATGCGTTCTCAATTTACGGACTTATGGCTGTTGCTGGAGCCGCCTGCGCGGGACTGGTCATGGTGATCATAAGGTTCATGTCGCGAACCGATTCCCCAACTACGATTTTGACCTGGCAGGCTATCGGCGTTGGCCTGGCGATTGCCATCCCTGGCATTTGGTACTGGAAGCCCCCTACCTTGAATGAATGGTTTCTCCTGATCTCAATGGGCGGTCTTTCCTACATTGCGCAAATGGCAAACATCTATGCCTACAAATTCGGCGAAGCATCCGTGCTCGCGTCCCTCGACTATGTTCGACTTCTCTACGCAACCATTTTGGGATATCTTATTTTCGAGACGTTACCAGGTATCGCAACATGGATCGGGGCCGCGATCATCGTCACCGCATCCATCTATACCGTATGGCGCGAGGCAAAGAAGAAGCAGACACTGGTTCGCTCCCCGGCCGGGCGCGGCTATTCTCATTGATCCAGGTACGACGATCTTAGCGGCTTTTTGCCAAGGCCTGATACGCACCTAAAAGCCCTGCGGTAGACGCATCTTTGCCTTTTGCGCTTTCTTTACCTTTTACCATTGGCACCAATTGGTTTGCCAAAGCCTTACCAAGTTCCACGCCCCATTGGTCGAAGGAATTAATGCCCCATATCACGCCTTGCACGAAAACCTTGTGTTCGTAAAGCGCGGTCAGCATGCCCAATGTTTTGGGGTCAAGGCGTTTATACAAAAATGTACTCGATGGCCGATTGCCCTCAAACACTTTATGAGGTGCCAGCTTCTTAATCTCAGCGGGTGTCTTGCCCTGGGCCGCTAATTCAACGGCCGCTTCTTCCACGGTCTTGCCGATCATCAGCGCTTCTGACTGGGCCAGGCAATTTGCGACCAAGAGAGCATGATGATCACCCAATTTTTCGTTCGGTTTTGCAGCAATTAGAAAATCGCAAGGAATGACGCCCGTTCCTTGATGGATCAATTGGTAAAATGCATGCTGGCCATTGGTACCCGGCTCACCCCATAACACAGCGCCAGTATCACTGGTTACAGGTTTACCATTCATCATGACACGCTTGCCGTTTGATTCCATATCTAATTGCTGAAGATAGGCAGGAAAACGCGATAATCTATTATCGTATGGTAACACCGCTTGAGTGTCAAAACCCCAAATATTGCGATGCCAAATGCCTATCAGGGCCATTAGAACAGGAATATTTTTTTCATAATCGGCTGACTTGAAATGCTCATCGGCCTCAAAAGCCCCTTGAAGAAATGCGTCGAAATTCTTTGGACCAATCGCAATCATGAGTGACAATCCAATTGCTGACCAGATTGAATAACGTCCCCCTACCCAATCCCAAAACCCAAATGTTCGCTCGTCTTCAATTCCAAATTTACGTGTTGCTTCCAGATTGGTTGAAAGAGCCGCAAAATGCTCACCCACATCCTTTTTACCAAGTTTCTTGCGCAACCATCTGCGGGCACTTTCTACATTGCGCATGGTTTCCTGAGTGGTGAAGGTTTTTGAAGCTATGATAAATAAGGTTGTTTCAGGAGTTATCTTTTCAAACGTATCGGAAAGATCTGCGCCATCCACATTTGAAACAAAATACGTTTTAGGTCCATTGTGCCAGGGCGAAAGCCCAAGCGTTGCCATTGCCGGACCAAGGTCAGAGCCTCCAATGCCAATATTCACGATATCTGTGACTTTGCCGCCGGTTACCTGGTATTTCCCGCTACGGATTTTGTTGGCAAAAGCGCCCATGGCCTTCAGCACTTTTCGAATGGCGGGCATGATGTCCTCACCATCCACTATGATCGGTTCGGAGGATTTATTCCTGAGTGCCGTGTGAAGAACTGCCCTGCCTTCGGTCTCATTGATGATTTCACCGGAAAACATCCGATTGCGATAACTGGCCACCCCCGCTGATTTGGCCAGGGCAACGAGTGAAGCCAAAGAAGGTTCATCAATTCGGTTCTTTGAAAAATCAAACAAAAGATCGTTCAACTCAACACTAAATTTGGAAAACCGTTTTTTATCAGCTGCAAACATCTCGCGCAGATGAGTTCGTGACAAACGATTTTTATGGGCCTTGAGTTCGGACTGATGGGCCTTAAGCGCTGAACTGGTCATTGAACATTCCATAAATTGAAGATGAGCGTTCTTAAACAGCCTTAAACAAAGGTTCAATAATCAACGCGATTTTTCTATCTGTATTTTTTTGCAAATGAAGAATTTCCGCTTTTGGCGGTTTTAGTTTAGTGGTTTTTTCAAAGAATCATCTGAAGAGTTTGCGTGTTATGCTTAGAACCAATTCTGCCCGTCCGGTATTGTTGAAAGACTACAAGGCCCCAACTTATCTCGTTTCAAATGTTGATCTGGATTTTCAACTTCACTCAACTGAAACAATTGTTACAGCAACTACTTCCTACTTTCTGAACAAGGGGGAAAAGACAGGTGCATCACTTGAACTTGATGGTGACGGGTTGTCTTTCATTTCCGCAAAACTCAATGGCAAGCCTCTTGAGCCAAAAGCTTTCAATGTTACCGAAGATGCTTTTATTCTGGTCAATCCGCCCAAAAAGTTTAATCTTGAAATTGTGACCAAGGTTGATCCGACAAGCAATACGGCTCTGTCTGGCCTATACCGTTCGGGCGGAAATTATTGTACCCAGTGCGAGGCCCAAGGCTTTCGGCGGATAACCTATTTCCTCGACAGACCAGATGTATTGGCGCCCTATACAGTTCGACTTGAGGTTGACGAAAGTGAGGCCCCCCTTCTGCTATCCAATGGCAATCCCGGAAAAACAGGGAAAATCGGAAAAGACCGCCATTTTGCGATCTGGCATGACCCGCACCCGAAACCGAGTTACCTATTTGCTCTGGTAGGCGGCGACCTTGATCACATTCACGAAGACTATGTCACTTCAGAAGGCCGCGAGGTTCGTCTTGGCATTTATGTCGAAAAAGGCAAATCCGATCGCGCTGGATATGCAATGGATGCACTTATTCGCTCAATGAGATGGGATGAGGAAGTTTTCGGCCTCGCCTACGACCTTGATGTATTCAATATTGTCGCTGTTTCAGACTTCAATATGGGCGCGATGGAAAACAAAGGCCTCAATATTTTCAATGATAAATATGTGCTTGCAGACAAGCAAACCGCAACGGATGTCGACTTTGCGCGAATAGAAGCCATTATCGCCCATGAGTATTTTCACAACTGGACGGGTAACCGCATAACCTGCCGTGACTGGTTTCAGCTATGTCTCAAAGAGGGTTTGACTGTTTATCGTGATCAGGAATTTTCATCTGATATGCGTTCACGCGCAGTCAAACGCATTGAAGATGTTGTTGGCCTTAGAGGACATCAGTTTCCGGAAGATGCTGGGCCCCTCGCCCATCCGGTAAGGCCTGACAGTTATCGTGAAATCAATAATTTTTACACGGCAACGATTTACGAAAAAGGCGCTGAGATAGTTCGCATGATCGCGACTTTGTTGGGGGAAAAGAATTTTGCCAACGGCATGAAACGGTATCTGAAAAAGCATGATGGCGATGCAGCGACGGTCGAAGATTTTCTCAATTGTTTTGAATTCGTCAGCAGGCGTGATCTTTCACAATTCTTTCTTTGGTATGAGCAGGCCGGAACGCCAAGCCTGCATGTTGCCTCTGACTACGATGCGGCACGAAAAACCTTCACCGTGGAAATTGAACAGTCCCAATCTCCAACAGCAGGGCAATCCCGCAAAAAGCCATTGCTAATGCCATTGCGGATCGGTCTGATGGGCATGGTCAGCGGAAAAGAGATTGCATTTGAAAAGGCTACAGGCCCAATCCATCATGGGGACGTTTTCGAGATTGATAAGCGAAAACAAAAAATCGTATTTCATGGGGTAACCGAGCGTCCGGCGCTTTCGATCAATCGGAATTTTAGTGCGCCGGTGGAAGTCAATTATCGCCATACAGATAAAGAGTTGATTTTCCTTGCTGCAAATGATGTCGATCAATTCAATCGTTGGCAGGCATTCAGGACAATTGCCAGCAGGCAGATATTGTCTGGGATGCGGGCTATCCAGCGAAAGAAAAAACCGAAATGGAATTTGGCTTTTCTTGAAGCTGCCAAAGAAATCGCAGCAAATGAGGCATTGGAACCAGCATTCAGATCTATGGCTTTAACTCTCCCAGCCGAAAGCGAACTGGCGCGGCTGATTGGCCGAAATATTGATCCTGATGCAATCCACAACGCGCGAAAAGCCCTGCAATCGGCCTTGGGTGAAGCGCTGGAAGAAACAAGAATTAAAACCTCCAAGACCCTCAAGCCAGATGCCGACTATTCTGCAGCGGCCGAAGAAGCCGGAAAACGCTCTTTGTATAATCTGCTGCTTTCCTATGGTGTACATGCCGGCAGCGAACAGGCCGAAAAAGCGGTAGTGAAGCAATTCAAATCTGCGGATAACATGAACCAGAATGAGTTTGCTTTCCGGATTATATTGCAGGAGATGGCTGACACACCGGATGCAGAAAAGGCCGTAGCCAGTTTCTACAAAACATTCCAGAATGACCAAATCGTTTTGGATAAATGGTTCACCACCCAGGCGATTACTCCTGGAAAAGGAGCATTGAAATGTGTTCGTGGCCTGATTGCTCATCCAGAATTCAAGTGGACTAACCCGAATCGAGTACGTTCAGTCATTGCCGCCTTTGCGACCGCAAATCCGACCGGGTTTAACCGTGCCGATGGTGCAGGATACCGGCTGGTGGCCGATGCCGTCAGCAAGCTGGATGAGATCAATCCGCAAATCGCTTCGCGCCTTCTGACGGCATTTCGCTCCTGGAGAACTCTTGAGCCGAATCGGCGAAAACTGGCTGAAGCCAGTTTGAAAAAACTGAAACGACAAAAAGGATTGTCCCGGGATGTCAGTGAAATCCTCGATAGAACTCTGAGTTAAACAAGCCCAGACAGAATTAGTGTGACTCAAAAGACTCACTTTTTAACGATTTGCCAAGAAATTAACCAACCGTAAGGGAATTTGATTCTCCAGCCCTAGACAAGTGGATTCCTCCTGATTCATTGTAAGTAAGAATCGTCGATGCGGTATTGGCGGTTTTTAATTTACAAGGGGAGGCCATTGGCATGGCGCAGACAGACGCACGCTTTGCGGGCGCTGGGACTAGGGATTCTGGCATTGGGAAAAAAACTTCCCCATCCGGAATTGTTGGTTATGCCAAGCAATTGTATCACCCGGCCTATGAACGCCTTCTCAACTCAGAAGAGTTTCTGAGAAAACTGGTCCCTGTTCTTATTGTTGTCTTTCTGGTGATCATTGCCACGGCGCGCTGGGTGCAGATCAACACAATGGGCCAACAGATTGTTGAGGCTAATAAAGCCGAACTCTATTTCATTGCAGAACTGGTCGAAGCAAAGCTTTCCAGTCAGGTAACCGCCACACCGGAGCAAATGAGCGAAAACGAGCTACAGAACATGTTGAATGACAATGTTCCGGCGAGATATGTTCAGAAGGACAGACACGTTATCTTATCAGACGTAGACGGCGTCATCAGAGCAACTCTCCCACGTAAGCGTGAATATATCGGCAAGCACCTCAATTCGATTTTCGAGAACTCCCTGCTTTTATCACGTTTCGGCAAACTGGCTGATTCCAGATATATTTTGGTAGATGGCAAGGAGCAGGCCCTTGGAGTGCACCGCCTGTTGCCAGGGCCCTATGGTGGCATCACGGTTTATCAGCCAACTGCGCCAATGATGGAAATCTGGCGCCGGAATGTATCCACAAATGTGACGCTTTTTGTCGGCACTTCGAGCATTTTACTTGTCATTCTTTATGCCTATTTCGCACAAAGCACCCGGGCGCGGGAGGCTGATGAAATTTACACCACGACCCAGCGCCGTTTTGACACCGCCTTGCAGCGCGGACGGAGTGGGTTGTGGGATTGGGACATATCGCGAGGCCGTATTTACTGGTCAGACTCGATGTATTCCATTTTGGGTAAACAAGTTGGACCAAGCGTTCTGTCGTTTAGCGAGATATCAAACCTAATCCATCCAAATGATCCGGACCTGCACTCATTGGCCGATATGGTCTTGGTGGAGAATGCCGAAGCCGTTGATAAGGTCTTTCGAATGCGTCACGAGGATGAGCAGTGGGTTTGGATCAGAATTCGCGCCCAAGTGGTTCGAAACGAACATAGTGAGCCGCATCTTATCGGCATTGCGATTGATGTTACAGAACAAGAAAAAATACGACAGCGCACACGTCGGATTGCAAATCGCCTTCATGATGCAATTGAAAACCTGTCTGAAGCATTTGTTCTTTGGGATAGCCGCAAACGCCTGGTCATGTGCAATGGAAAATTTCAGGAATTGCATGGACTAAAGCCTGAGATGGCCACACCGGGAATTAGTTATGAGCAGTTGATGGAAGCTGCAACAACTTCCCTGGTCGGCACAGAAATCATGATGAACGACAAAGATTCATTGAATGCAAGATCTTACGAAGTTCAACTAAAAGACGGCCGCTGGCTGCTCATCAATGAACGCAAAACACAAGATGGTGGGTATGTATCGGTTGGTAACGACATCACTGCTATCAAACGGCACGAAAACAAATTGCTTGATTCAGAAGGTCGGCTGAAAGCCACTATCTTTGACTTGAAAAGATCACGTCAAACGCTGGAATTGCAAGCCCAACAGCTTGTGGAACTTGCCGAGCAGCATGCTACCGAAAAACACCGGGCAGAAGCAGCCAACAAAGCGAAATCTGACTTTCTAGCCAATATGAGCCATGAGTTGCGCACCCCTCTTAATGCCATCATCGGATTCTCGGAAATCATGAACCAAGAAATGTTTGGCAAACTGGGGTCGAATAAATATCATGAATATTGCCGTGATATTCATGACAGCGGCAGTTTTCTTCTTGGCGTGATCAACGACATTCTTGATATGTCCAAAATTGAGGCTGGTCGCTTTACGTTGGATATTGAAACGATTGGCGTTGATGAAATTATTGAAGAAACCCTGCGCATAATCAATAGAACCGCAGAACAAAAAAGCATAACCATTGAGGAAGAAATCAAAGCCGGCTTGGAAATTGAGGCGGACCGTCGTGCCGTGAAACAAATCCTGCTGAACCTGCTATCCAACGCTGTCAAGTTTAGTAACGAAAATGGCAAGATCTTCATACGCGCACGTATCGTGTCGAAGTGTTTGAGAATAACCATTGAAGACAAGGGCATCGGCATTTCCAAGGAAGACTTGAAAAAACTGGGCCGCCCATTTGAACAAGCCCAAAATCAGCTCACCCGAAACCATGATGGCTCTGGCCTCGGCCTTGCGATCTCACGTTCGCTGACAGAGATGCACGGTGGCGCATTGAAAATCCGCTCGAAGGAGAAAGTAGGAACAATCGTTTCGCTGCAATTGCCGCTCACCTTCAAAACCAAGGATGCAACGCCAACATTTTCATAGAATACACTACTTCCCTGCCCAACTGGCGCCCCGGATCGTTCGCGGTTCGGGGTTTTTTTTATGTTAAATTCAGGGCGTCCTTAAAAATTCTACGTACTGATTTTTGAGTGGCACTGAGCAGATTGCGCAAAACCTTCAAATCGGGGGCGGAAGTCTGTTCCAGCAAGAGTTGCGGAAATCCCTTCTCCTCCCCGTCTGGCTCGAAACCACCTTCAAGGCAAACCCGTTCGATCTGCAAGACCGAATTGTAAAGTTCATAGGCATTTTTCAATTCTTCCTTGTCGGCCAGATTCAAGGTTTCTTCTGGTATCCGCTCTATCAGTTCAATCGTTGCTGGATTGTAGTCTGTGCTGGCATCCAGAGGATGTTTAAACACACCCCATTGGGCAATGAATTCGATATCTATCAAACCACCGCTGGCAAGCTTTACGTCGAAAATGCTTTTCGCAGGTTTTTCCTTATCCAGCGTTTTGCGCATCTCGAGAATATCCTGAGCAGTTTTCTTGATGTCCCTTTTCTGTTGGCGAACATTAGAAACTTCCCTCTCAATGTCTTTGAGTATCGCCATGTCACCTGCAATTGGCCGGGCTCTCACCATTGCCTGGCTTTCCCAAGTCCAGGCTTCAGTAAGCTGATATTTCGTAAAAGAAGCCAGTTGAGTGGCCAAAGGCCCTGAATTGCCGGAAGGGCGCAGGCGGAAATCCAGTTCATAAATTACACCTTCGGCTGTTGGGGCGCTCATCGCCGCGATCAGCCTTTGTACCAAACGTATGAAATATTGCTGCGGATAAAGTGGTTTTTCTCCGTCTGAGGCTTCAGCGTCTTCGTCATGATTATACAAGAAGATCAGATCAAGATCGGAGCCAGCTGTGAGGTCCCGGCTTCCCAACCGCCCCATTCCCAGAATACCGATTTCCCCGCCGCTGATCCTTCCATGCTTTGCTTCAAATTCGTTTCGGACAACTTGCATCATGCATTCAAGAAGTGTTTCAGCCAAGGCGGTATAAGCAAGCCCCGCCTGTTGAGAGTTGATCGTCCGGTTGATCAGCCTGATACCAATGAGAAACTTCTGTTCGGCAGCGAATATACGGGCCTGATCCAATTTTGCTTCATAGCTCTCCAATCGATCCAATGTGATTGCCAACCGCTCCTTCAACTCAGTTTTTTCAGGGACGCTGGCGGTAAATGACGGATCAATCAGACTATCGACCACATGAGGCTTGCGAGTGATGATTTCAGACAAACGCGGCGCTGAACCAAGAATTAGGGTGATCAGCCTGATGAGATTTGCGTTTGATTTCAAAATGGCAAAAAACTGCAAACCTGCCGGAAGCCCGGCCAAGAAGCGATCAAATGAGAAAAAAGAAGTATCTGGCGTTTGCGTCTCTGCAAAAGCTCCCAGCAAAACCGGTGTCAGCTCGGTAAGCAATTCACGGGCCTGACCGGATCGTACGGAATTGTATCGACCGTAATGCCAACCTTTGACGGTCGAGATGATTTGGGAAGGTTGTTTAAACCCCATCTCACTAAGTGTTTCAAGCGTTCCCGGGTCTTCATCGTCTCCAGTGAATACAAGATTGCCATCTTTTCCGGTTAATTCCGGCGATGCCTCAAACAAAGCTGCGTAATGCGTCTCCACACATTTCATCACTTTTGTGATGTCATTGGAAAACGCTTCAACCGAAGCTGCTCCCATCATGAAAGCGATGCGCTCAAGGCCCTTATTATCATCCGGCAATGTATGGCTTTGTTCATCGGCAACCATTTGTATCCGGTGCTCAACGCAGCGCAAATACCAATAAGCGCGGGTTAATTCAGTTGCTGCTTCTTTCGTAATCCAGCCATCAGCGCATAAGGCATTAAGACCATCTATTGTGCTGATCACACGCAATTGCTCTCGACGCCCGCCTGCTATCAATTGCTGGGTCTGAACAAAAAACTCAATTTCGCGGATACCGCCTCGACCCAGTTTGACATTGTGGCCTTTAACAGCAATTTCACCATGCCCCTTATGAGCGTGGATTTGGCGTTTGATGGAGTGGACATCCTGAATGGCTGCAAAATCTAAGTACTTACGCCAGACAAAGGGTGCCAGTTCTTTCAAAAACTGTTGGCCTGCAGCAACATCTCCAGCCACAGCTCTCGCCTTTATGAATGCCGCCCTCTCCCAGTTTTGCCCATAGGCAGCATAATAATTTAAAGCAGTTTCAACTGGGATTGCCAAAGGCGTGGAACCAGGATCAGGCCTCAGCCGAAGGTCCACGCGAAACACATATCCATCGCCGGTGCGCTCCTGCAGCAGTCTGCTCAACTGCTTTGCGAGGCGGACAAAAACGGATGTTGGATCATCACTTAGGATTTTAGTTTTCCGATAAACATCGAAAAACAAAATGATATCAATATCCGAGGAATAATTGAGTTCAAAGGCTCCATATTTCCCCATGCCAAGGATGATCAAACCTGAGTCTTCGCATGGGTTCTCAATATTGGCCAAAGCGATTTTACCGCTATTGTGCAACTCCAAAAGCAGAAAACTGCAAACGGCCGTAAGTGCCGCATCCGCAAACCGACTTAGCGAAGCGGTTATGACTGATGGCTCCAGAAAGCCCCCCATATCCGCCAGTCCAAGACAAAGAGACATTTTCCGTTTTGCCTTGCGTAAGGCTGCCATCAAATCGGACGCGCTTTCATGCTCACGCCACATCAATGAGGTTCGTTCGACAGTCTCATCAATCGTTTGGGAAAAGGGTTGGACCAGACATTCGGCAAGGACGCCAATTTTGATCAGCGCACAGTCTTTCAGATAAGATGAAAGCGAAAACGCATTTCCGAGGAAACCAAGCGCTTCAGGGGAGGCTGATAACTGTTTGAGCAAAGCTACGGCATACTCATTTTCACCGCTGAAATGAGACAGTCTTTCAACTATGTCATTTTGTATATCTGCGGAGTGTTTGGCATTGAGCGGCTTCAGCTTCAGCGGCTTCGATTTAAAAATATCACCCAGCTTCTCTGCCATTTGAATTGGTTTTCTTCTTTGTTTTTGCGTCTTGCTGCAGCTTAGGAAATTCCAAACTTGCGCGCAATCCAGGTTTTGCATCACTTAATACAAGCTCGGCATCATGCAGCTTGGCGATTGCGTCAACCAATGCAAGGCCCAAACCATTACCCGGTAGCGAACGACTTTCATCAAGGCGGGCAAAACGCTCTTTTACTCGCTCAATATCCGCTGGTGGAATGCCTGCGCCTTTATCTGTTACTGCCGCCACAACTTTTCCCGAAGCCTCTGTCAAGGTGATCTCAATCTGATTGTTTTCGGAGACATCTGTCCGACCATATTTCAGGGCGTTATCAAGAAGATTGACCAGAGCTTGCGAGAGCAATTCGCGACTACCTAGAATTTTGATCTCAGGTTTTACATCTACTTTCAGCGAGAACCCTTCATCTTCACAGACCGGCTCATAGAGCTCCGCAGCATCGTGAACCAGTTCGCTCATATCAAGTTCAGACAACTCGGCAACTTGGGAACCTGCCTCAACCCGCGAAATCATCAGCAGTGCATTGAAGGTTTTGATCAGCTGATCAGAATCGTTGATCACCTCAGCCAAAGCCTCCTTGCTGGCGCTATCAACTGGGTCGCCAGACAGAGCTGTATCAGCCTTGTTGCGCAGACGCGTCAAAGGGGTCTTTAGGTCATGGGCAATGGAGTCAGACACATTGCGAAGCCCCTTATCGAGCAAGAATATCCGATCCAGCATGACGTTCATACGGCGTGATAATCTATCAAACTCATCATTAACCCCTGTTACCGGTAGTCTTTCTGATTGATCACCGGCCAAAATTCTTTCAGTCGATCTTGAAACCATATCGATGCGTTTCAAAGCTCTGCGACCCACAAAATACCAGATTAAAAAGCCGGTTATTAGCATCATGCCCAAGGAAATAGATAAAGCACGGCGGACAATCCCGCGCAATCTTTCTGGTTCACCAATATCCTGACCAACCAGAATTCGCATGCCATTGGGCAATTGAAATGACCGGGCAACTGCCCGATTGGTCTTTTCCGTAGGGCTTTCGCCAAAGCCATCATACCTGAACGGGTGCATATGCCAACCTGTCCCTATCAGCAATTCCTGATCAATTGAGCGCACATTACCAGCAATGATTCTACCGCTGGGATCACTGACCACATAAAGATTGGCGCCGGGGGCTCTTGCCCTTTGTTCCATTGTGCGGATCAGGCCATTAAGACCACGGCTTGCATAAATCTCCCGGAGTGAAACAACTTCGGCATTGATGCTGGATTGAAACTGTTGACGCAGATAATCCACCGCGCCGCCGGTCATGTAAAAGACCAGAACAACCGCCAAAAGCCCGAAGGCCAGTGTGTAGGCAATTGACAGGCGAATAGCGGTGATGCGCCAAAGAGACTTCAGCCTTGCCCACATTAGGGTCTGGATCCAAGAGGGAATTGAACTGCACAGCTACCCAATTTGGACGAGATTAGGCGAAATTGCCGAAGTTTACTTCCTGTAAATGAGGGAATTTCGACGACATTTCGGGTAAATTGGGCGCTGTCCACATGGATTTGGCTAAAATGAGCTGTTTCAGCGCCGAAAAGCCTCGTAAATGCTAAGGCATTGCTTGCGTTTTTCTTCTCGAAATAAATCATTTTATCTCCTATGCAGTCTCAATTCCAAATTGGGTTCAGACCCTAGCTAAACAACTTCCTGATCTTCGCGCAGCAGATATCCTGCCCCGCGAATAGTGTGCAGCATGGGGCTTTCAAAATCCTTGTCGATTTTTGATCGAAGCCTGGAAATATGCACGTCGATTACATTGGTTTGCGGATCAAAATGGTAATCCCAGACCTCTTCAAGCAGCATGGTACGGGTTACTACCTTTCCTGCATTTCTCATAAGATATTCGAGCAGGCGAAACTCCCGCGGCTGAAGCAGAAGCTTCTTGCCTTCGCGGCGCACTTCACGGGTTAATCTGTCAAGTTGAAGGTGGCCGACCGTCAGCAAAGTTTCAGCTTCATCAGGCTTCTTCCGTCGGGCCAGAATTTCTATACGGGCCAGCAACTCTGAAAAAGCATAGGGTTTTGTAAGATAATCATCCCCTCCGGAACGAAGCCCCTTGACCCGATCATCGACCTGACCAAGCGCAGACAAAATTAGCGAAGGTGTGTCGTCATTCTCCGCTCTTAACTCGGTCAAAAGTGAAAGCCCATCGCGTTTGGGGAGCATCCGATCGACGATCAATACATCATATTCGGCGGAACGGGCCATCTCCAGCCCCAATTCACCATCAGCCGCATGATCAGGATTATGGCCAGCTTCTTTTAGCGCCTTCATCAGATAAGCCGCGCCTTCCCGGTCATCTTCAACAATCAGAATCTTCATATCAACTGCCTCAATATATCAATAGTAGGCGAATTATTTTGTTTTCCACCATATAGAAACGGCGAGCAAGGGGAAGTACCCGCCGTCTCTTTGGTCACAGGCTTAAAAGATACAATTCGCCAAATGACCAATTCGCTAACTGTTAGATAAGTCAGGCCTCAGCTTTTCGGAAATGGAATTGCCACAAAGCTGGAAGAACCATCACGCTTGATCTGGAAAAGAGTGCTTTTCCGTCCATTTTCCTCAGCATCCGTCACCAAGTCTGCAACCTCTTTAGGAGTAGCAACCTGTTGGCCGTTAATGGAGGCAACGATATCTCCTGAACGCAGACCCTTTTCGCCAGCAGGACTATCGGGATCAACCTCCATCACTAAGACGCCATCGCCATCCGGGCTTTCGCCCAATGCCAGTCCGAGTTTACCTGTTTGGGGTTCCTCGTCTGGTTGCTCCGGTGTCTGGTCCGTTGCAACGGCATCACCCAGAGTTCCAAGCGTAACGCTGACTTCTTGTGTTTCGCCATTTCGCACGATGGTCAGCATGACTTTGCTGGAAGGCTCAAATTCGCCGATAAGACGCGCGAGGGCCTTTGGACCACGTACTTCGCGGCCATTGACCTCGGTAATTACATCACCGGAACGAATTCCAGCCTTTGCGGCCGGGCTTTCATTTTGCGGCTCTGTAACCATCGCGCCTTTTGCAGCTTCAAGAGCTAGCGCTTCAGCGATATCCTTGGTCACAGGCTGAATCTGAACACCCAACCAGCCACGCACAACGCTGCCATTGACAATCAGTTCATCAACAATCTCCTTTGATGTCGCCGCAGGAATTGCGAAGGCAATACCGACATTGCCGCCAGATGGAGAGAAAATCGCTGTATTAACGCCGATCACTCCGCCGCTCAAATCAAAAGCAGGACCACCGGAATTGCCTTTGTTTACGGCAGCATCAATCTGGATAAAATCATCATAACGGCTGGATCCAACTTCACGGCCATGGGCTGAAACGATGCCTGCGGTCACTGTGCCGCCCAATCCGAATGGATTTCCTACGGCAACGACCCAATCACCAATACGCGGCTCTTCTTCTGAAAAGCTCACATAGGTGAATTTTTTGTCGTTATCTACTTTTAGCACCGCAAGATCAGAGCGCTTGTCCGCACCGATTAGGCGAGCTTCATATTCTTCACCATCATTCATCACGACAGTATATTTTGTACCACCATCTATGACGTGGTTGTTGGTGACAACGTAGCCGTCTTCAGAGATGAAGAAGCCTGAGCCTTGGGAAGCGCCAAATTTGCGGCGGTCAGGACGATTGTCGCCACGGCGGTTTTCGTTTCCAAAGAAACGCTTGAACAGGTCCGGATTATTCTTGAAAAATTCTGGTATGTCATCGCCACGATCGCCAAAACGACGATCAAAGCGGAACCCGCCATGATCATCCTCACTGTCAACAGCCGGTTCGATTACCTGCTCAACACGCACACTAACGACAGCCGGCGAAACGGCTTCAACAACATCTGCAAAACCTGGCGCCTTTGGCGCTTCAACCCGAACTGCTTCTGCATTTGCTGGAGAAAATGTGAGAATATTCGAGGAGTTTGGCGCGATTGCAAAAGCTGAAAGCGCAACGCTGGATGCCAACAAGCCTGATGCAATTCGATTCGTAAGATAACTGGATTTATACTTCATGATTTTCCCTTTGGTTCAGTGGGTTCACCGTGAAGCAGGAGACAATTCACCTGCTGTTCCCAAGTTTATGGGGTAGAGCAGATTACGCGATTGTTACGTTCAGATTAAATTTTTGTCATAATCGGAGAATCCGACAAATCGCAATATTACATTTCGCTGATAATTGATGTTGTTACATCCGACTTTGAATGTAGCGTTTTATGAACTGGACATTTATCAGCGATCTCCAGCAATTTTTCCATCACATCAGAATCAAGACCCGGTTTTACAATAATCTTGCGGTGAAATTGATCAATTTTCCCGGTGGACGATTTCAGGTCCTCGTTACAAGAAATACAATCCTCAGCGTGAATTTTGACATGGTCAACCACCACGCGCACTTTGCCGATATCCCAGCCTTTTCTTTCAGCATACATTCTAAGGGTCATATTGGTGCAAGCCCCCAGACCAATTGAAACAAAGTCATAGGGCGAGGGTCCGGTATCTGTTCCACCAAAGGATTTAGGTTCATCCGCCATCAAATGATGGGCACCCGCCGTGACCGCGTTTTGATACTTGCCAAACCCCGTTTCAGAGACGGTAATTCCCTTGAGATTTTCATCACCCTTTTTTTCCTCTTTGCCGGATAAATATCGCTCGGACCATGCTGCAATGGTAGAGGCAACAAATTGCGCATCAGCTTCGCTGGTCAAAAGGTGATCAGCAGTATCAAGAGAGACAAAACTTTTCGGATGCTTGGCTGCAGTAAAAATTTCAGCGGCATTTTCAATACCGACAGTTTGATCAACTGGAGAATGAAATACCAGCAATGGTTTTTTGAGCGCAGCAACATGCTCATTGACCGAACTTCCAGCCAAGTCATCGAGAAACTGTTTTTCGATTGTAAACTTTCGACCACCCAGGGTCACTTCCGCTTTGCCGTCAGAAGCAATGGTTTTCAAATCCGCTGCAAAATTATGCGTAACATGATTGGCATCAGCCGGTGCGCCAATTGTCACAACACCTTTGACTTCTGGTATTTGGCCAGCTGCCACCAATATCGCTGCCCCGCCAAGGGAGTGGCCTATCAACAATTCTGGCGCTTCAAAGTCCTCGCGCAGCATGTTTGCGGCACGCAGTAAATCTGAAATATTCGAGGAGAAATTTGTAGAGGCGAATTCGCCCTCTGATGACCCAAGCCCGGTAAAATCGAAACGCAGAACCGCTATACCCTTTTGGGCCAACCCTTCGGATATCCGCTTTGTGGCGTTGAGGTCTTTGGAGCAAGTGAAACAATGGGCAAATATCGCATAGGCCCGAACAGTCCCATCAGGAACATCCAGTCTTGCAGCAAGTATTGCTCCATGACCGCCCTCAAATTCCAATCTCTGTGATGTCATCGGTGTTGTCCTTTCATTTCATGAAGAACCTACCTGATCAATCAATCACGTTCATCAAGAATTTTCGTGAGTTTGTCGTGTTCGTTTTGTGAAAGGGAAATTTCATCGCCTGCTGATTTCTCTTCAGTGGCAATTGTTTGACGACTGGCAATCATTCTCCAAGAAAGGAACAAGCCAGCCACAAGTGCGATTAGAGGCGCAACCCATAAAACCAGGTTTGCCATAGAGAAACTTGGTTTTAGCAATACAAATTCACCATAGCGATCCACCAGATAGCCCAACACCTCATCGTTGCTATCGCCTTTTGTTATTCTATCACGCACAAGCAGACGTAAATCCTTGGCGAGATCAGCATCGGAATCGTCAATCGACTGATTTTGACATTTCATGCATCGGATAATACCGGACAAATCTCTTGCCCGCTGTTCCAGTTTTGGATCATCCAGAATTTCGTCTGGATTGACCGCAAACGCAGGTGCCATTTGAAGTGACACCAAAACTAAAAGCGAAAGCAGTATTTGCATAAAAGATCTAAGCAAGGGCTTTATCACCTTCCGAAACACGTTTTGCAGGTTTTGCAATTCCGACTCTTAACCGTCGGTCAGACAGGGAAATCAGACCGCCGAAAACCATGAAAATCGTACCGAGCCAAATCAATGTAATTTGCGGTTTCCACCACACGCGCACAACTGTCTTGCCTGTTTGACCTTGATCCCCAAGAGAAAGATATAGCTGGGAGAAACCAATTGTTTTTATGGCGGCCTCTGTCGTCGGCATACCGCGAGCCTGATAAAAGCGTTTGCTTGGCTTCATTACGAAGGGAGCATAGCCCTCCCTAAATATCGTCACTGTTGCAACCGTTTCGGAGAAATTCGGCCCGCTAATAGGCACAGAACCATCAAAGCGGATATCATATCCGGCCAATTCCATTTGTTCGCCAGGCGCCAGATCTGCAACAGCTTCTTTTTCAAAAGCGGTCACACAAACAACCCCCAGTAACAAAATGCCCAAACCAAGATGACCAAACGCAGTTCCCCACATTGTCCTTGGCAATCCACGCATCCGCAAGAACCCTGTATTGAATCCGGTTTTTGAAAAACCTGCGCGGTTATAAATCTCAGCGAAAGAACCCAAAATGCACCAGGCAGCAAGGCCGATCCCTAGGCTTGCCATTACGGGTTGATCCGTAGTGAAGGCATAGACCAAAACGGTGACTACCAGGGCTGCAACACCAATCCAGAAAAGACGTTGAACAACAGGATAAAGCTCAGCACGCTTCCATGACAGCAATGGTCCAAAAGGCACCAGCAATAAAAGCGGGATCATCAAAGGGCCAAAAGTGATATTGAAAAACGGCGCACCGACGGAAATTTTCGCGCCGGTTACGGCCTCCATTACCAATGGATACAAAGTACCAACAAGCACTGTGGCGGCGGCTGTTGCGAGAAATACATTATTGAATACTAAAGCCCCTTCACGGGAAATTGGTTGAAACAGACCTCCTGATTTCAAGTTTCCGGCTCGAAGCGCGAAAAGCGTCAAGGAACCGCCAATGAATACAAGCAGGATCATCAGGATGAATACGCCGCGCTCAGGATCATTTGCAAACGAATGGACCGACGTCAGAACGCCAGAGCGGACTAGGAAAGTGCCAAGAAGCGACATCGAGAAAGTGATGATCGCCAAAAGGATTGTCCAGATTTTCAATGCCTCACGTTTTTCCATAACGAGTGCTGAGTGAAGCAAGGCAGTTCCTACCAACCAAGGAATGAAGGATGCGTTTTCAACAGGATCCCAGAACCACCAGCCACCCCAGCCAAGTTCATAGTAAGCCCAGTATGAGCCCATAGAAATCCCGGCAGTCAGGAATATCCAGGCAGCCAATGCCCAAGGCCGAACCCATCTGGCCCAAGCAGCGTCGATCTTGCCGCTAATCATGGCTGCAACTGCGAATGAGAAGGTGATCGAAAACCCTACATAGCCGAGGTAAAGCATAGGGGGATGAATCGCCAAACCGATGTCTTGAAGTATAGGATTTAGATCATTGCCTTCAAATGGGGCCGGCACCAAACGGGCAAAAGGATTGGAAGTCAGCACGATGAAAAGCAGGAAGGCTATTGTGATCCATGCCTGAACCCCCAACACATTTGCTCTCAAATCCGGCGGCAAGTTCTTGCCAAACCATGCAACGAGCGAACCAAAAAAACTCAGGATCAGCACCCAAAGCAGCATAGAGCCTTCATGGTTGCCCCATACGCCAGTGACCTTGAAAAGCATTGGCTTTGCCGAATGCGAGTTTTCATACACATTTTGTAGTGAGAAATCGGAAGTGACGTAAGCATAGGTCAATGCAGCAAATGCGACAGCGATGAAACCAAAGCTGCCAATAGCCGTCGTATTGCCCATCGACATCAACCGATTATCAGCAATTTTGGCCCCATAAATTGGGAATGTGGCCTGGATAAAAGACAGCATCAAGGCAAGAACAAGAGCGTAGTGTCCAGTTTCAGCGATCACTTGGTTTCTCCCCCTTGCCACATACCTTTTTCTTTCAGCGTGTCTGCAACTTCCTTCGGCATATAGTTTTCGTCATGCTTTGCCAGGACCGTATCAGCAGCAAAAAGACTATTTGCCTCCATCACACCCTCGGCAATAACGCCCTGCCCCTCACGAAAGAGATCGGGTAAAATACCAACAAAGCGAACAGGAAGTTCCTGATCCGTATCCGTAATTACAAAACTGACAGTCTCGCCATCTTTTTGAATACTACCATCTTTGACCAACCCGCCGAGACGAAATCTCTCGCCATTTGACGCTTTCTGCTCCAGCAAAATATCACTGGGAGAGTAAAAAAAGACGATCTCATCGCGAAGTGCAAACATGACAAGCAAAATCGCTGCCAGCAATACGGCACCGATTGAACCAATCATCGCCAGTCTTTTTTGCTTTCTTGTCATCGATTTCCCTATTTATAAAATCAATTCAACGTCTGCTGAACCGTATTCAAACTATCCACAAAAGCCGTGTCTGATTTGTGGTACTCAGAAGCCGATTTGATGGCCTGAATTGCTTCATCCTTTTTCCCCAATACCACATAAGCGCGAATCAATCGCTGCCAACCATTCTTGTCATCAGGATTCTCAGCGAGCTTTTTCGCCAGGCCATCCACCATAGAAGCAATCATTTCATTGCGGTCTTCAGCGGTCATATCTTTCGCCGCTTCGATTTGTTCAGCATTTGGCCCTGGTATGGAAGGGGATCCAGGCTGAGCAAGTTCTATATCTGCGGCACTGGCTGACTCGGCAAGAAAACTTCTTGCGGCTGCCATCCAAGGCGAGGCATCCGTGCCCCCACGGATCAGATCCTGCCAAGCGGCCACAGCTTCTTCATGCTTGCCTTCCTGACCCAACGCCATGGCAAGATAAAAGCGCGCCTTTGCGGAAGCTTTATTGGCAGCAAATTCTGCTTCAAATAACTGCTTTGCCTCAGCGGTTACCACTCCCTCTGATACGGCCAGAATGGCTTCGCCTAGTGTGGCCTTGATTTCAGGTGTCTCGGGCGCCAGACGATATACATTTGACCAGGCGTTCAGTGCCGCATCGTAGCGCCCCATCCTGTTATAGACCGGAGCGAGAACGGCCCAACCTTTTGCATCTTGAGGGTTTTGAGCCAGATGTGCTTCAGCCCTCGAAACCAGTTCAGAAATCGATTGATCTTCGGGAGGAGCAGAAAGCCGTGACGCGAGAGACTGATCAGACATTTCCGGATTGCCTAATGCTAGGTAAGCGCTGAGGGCAGCAACGGGAAGAAGGATAACGCCAGAGAAAAAAGCCATTCGAACACCCATTTTATGATCCGTTTTGGAATGGGTAGCTTTTGAGGCGTTTTCGGAAAGAAAAATGAGTTTACGTGCTTCTTCTGCCTTAGTGGCTTTCGCCATTTCAGGTGATACGCGGCCTAGCTCAACGTCTTTGTCGATTTCCGCAATGCGTGCTTTGTAAACCGCTTTGTCGAACTCAATTGCTTCCGGCGCTATGGTTTCACGCGCAGATAGAGGCAGTACTACACAAAGCGCTGCTACAAAGGTCAAAACTGCTGCAAAAATCCAAAATATCATCAGATCAATTTAGTGCCCGTGTGACCGAAATAAAAGTTTATTGGTTGTTTATAGGCTTAAAAAGACAACAGGTCGCATGCCTTTTCCGAATTTCGGATCAACATCTACCATTTAAACGTCATTCAAGACAGAGGTTCCCACAATCCATCCTGATTGCGGCAGGCGGTTGCCTGAACGGATCGGGTCGGCCCTGCTCCCGATATGACATGGGAATAGGTCCGGCAAACGCGGTTTGACACTTCAAACTGCTGGCCAGGCGTGACCTCACCCTCGATCTTGTCTTCTGACTGCCACTTCAAGGCAGCACCGGCGTTTCCCTTTGACAAGGCTTCTATTTCTGCATCCAGGGCCTTGCGTTTTGTTGCGATGTCCAGTCCCTGTCCAAATTCACCTGATATGGGCCCTTTGGACATAAATTCCCTTGGGCCTTGCTGCAGAGCATCTGAGCTGGACACGCAAGCAGACAGAATCAATAAAGCCAGCAAGGCAAATAGAAGGCTGAAGGGATGGAATTTTGCCAAGTCGTTAGACTTCATCATGTTTTTCCTTGTGTCGGAATTGTCAGGCTTGCCTTCAAACCACCCAATGGCGAGGTGGAAAGTGCGATACTTCCTCCATATTCACCAGCAATATCCTTTACAATAGACAATCCTAAACCGGAACCCGGTTTCGTCTCATCTATTCTTGTTCCTCTTTGAAGGGCGGCCTTCGCTTGATCAGCGCTCATGCCTACACCGTCATCTTCAATCTCGAGGGTGATCATATTTGCCTGCACATTATTTGTTGAGATTTTCACGGTTGATTTGGCGAATTTACTAGCGTTTTCCAATAAATTGCCAAGCATCTCCTCAAAATCCTGTTGCTCTCCTGCAAATAAAAGCGTCGCCTCACTAGCTTGGGAAAACACAAAACTCAAGTTGGGATTGAGCTTGGTCATCACCCTCAACAAGCGCTCAATAGCAGGGACGATATTGGTCCGAGACGTGATGGTGCCTGCTCTTGCAGAGATTCGCGCTCGGTCAAGATAGGTTTGAATTTGCGATTGCATCTGGCTAATCTGCTGCTCAATGATGTCGCGCAATTCCGGACGCGTTTTTGCGCCTTCATTCTTTAGAACTGCCAAGGGAGTTTTCAAAGAATGCGCTAGATTGCCAACCTGGGTTCTTGCCCTTTCAATCACTGATTGATTTGATGAAATAAGTGAATTTGTTTCATCAATGAGCGGCTGAATTTCTAACGGATATTCGCCATCCAGTTTTTCAATCTTGCCTTCACGGATATCGCCGAGTTTCTGTGTTGCCTCGCGCAACGGTGACAAACCAATGCGGACAATAAAATAGGTCACTAAAACGAAGCCGAGGGCAAACAGGCCAAGTACCAATAATAACTGTCGAACAAACTGGTTCACCTGACGGTCAACTTCTGATCGGTTACCGGTAATTTTAAATGAATATAGATTTTCGCCATCTCCCAGGAAGGCTTGAGCCTCAATAGCAACCAACTGGTTTCCGACCTTGTCTGCTATCCTGCTTTTACGCTGAAAGCTCTCATCAAATACTGTCGATAGCGGAATGTCTATTTGCTCGCCAACGAGTGAAGACGACGAGATTTGATTGGAAGGATTGGAAACTTCAATGACGGACCAATAATAACCCGATTGAAATGCTTGAAATCTGGAATCCCGCAAATCCGGACGGCCGACCAAATTACCATTAATATTGGGAGAAACACTCCCCATGATATTATAAAGATTAGCGGTCAGACGGTCCGTGAGATTTGTTTCAACGCTTTCACGGTAATTTTCACTGATGATCCATGCCACCAGTGCAATCGCGAAAACCGCCCAAATTGCAGTGAGAAAAAATAAGCGTCCGGTTAGAGTGCGGATCCGCCTCAAGCATCGTCCCCTTGCTCAGTTTCCCCTGATGATGCGGCAACCATTCTATATCCAAGACCACGAACAGTTTCGATAAACTCACCATTCAGCTTCTTGCGCAGACGCCCAATGAAAACTTCAATTGTGTTGGAGTCTCGGTCGAAATCCTGATCATATAAATGCTCAGTCAATTCAGTGCGGGAAAGAACCTTGTCCTGATGATGCATCAGATAAGATAATAATCTCAATTCATGGGAGGTTAATTTGACCGGATTGCCGTTCAACGTCACTTTGGATGTGCGAGTGTCAAGCATCAGCTTTCCGCAGCTGATTTCCGATGCTGCGTGTCCGGCGGAACGGCGAATGAGCGCACGAACCCGCGCCATGACTTCTTCAATGTGAAAAGGTTTGGTGACATAATCATCTGCCCCGGCATCAATGCCTGAAACCTTGTCATTCCAGCGATCACGAGCGGTCAAAATCAAAACCGGCATTTTACGATCATCGCGGCGCCATTTTTCCAGAACTGTGATGCCATCCATTTCAGGTAGGCCGATATCCAGAACTATTGCGTCATAGGGTTCAGTATCGCCGAGAAAGTGGCCTTCTTCACCATCAAAAGCTTTGTCGACCGCATATCCGCCGTCTTCAAAGGCATCGACCAATTGGCGGTTCAGATCCCTGTCGTCTTCAACGATCAATACCCTCATGAAATCCATCCAGTTCTACTGAGAATCAATTCTTTAAGTTGTTCAGATTAGCCTTTGAAGGATTTGGTGACCACCCTTGGTGGCTTGCCATTTTGGCCGGGGATTCGAAATGTTGCTTCGCACTGACCATTTCCCTGATCAGAAACGCTCAATACTTCGGCATTATCTTGAGCTGCTACATTTCTTGCTTGAGCCGCGCAATCAGCTGCCTGCCCCAAAGAGGGAGAGGTTACAAAGGTGATTATTGCAATCACAAAAAATGGTAAAGCGCGTGTTTTCATGATGCAGTCTTAGCATTGTAAATCTGAACGGGAAATGAATACATCATCTCCTCAGTGTGTTTTCTACTCTGAACAGATCGCACCTAAAACAGCATTGTGTTCCGCGATTTGCATGACTGTCTCCTCCGCATCTTCATGTTGCCAGATGATTGGTAAAAACGCTATGCATATCCAAGCAAAGTCATTGCTCAGCTGGATTGCGGATTGCGGCCTTGTTGAGCTAGTCGTCTTGCAACTTGTCAGGAGCAATATCGCGACTATGCTTAGCAGAATGAGAGGCCCGGACATCCCGCCGGGCCTTGAGTGCTTTGATAAGCATATCATGGGAGTTTGCCTTGAATTGATTCTGGGTTTCGAGTTTGATCTTTTTGCTCAACTTTCGTTCAGACATGAAACGAACAAGTTGACGCAACAAACCAAGAATAGAAGCCAATACCGATAGCCATGCGGGAGTCATTTTCAGGAAATGATATCGGTGGCCGAAAGGCGGCCATAAATGGCTAGCAAGGAACCAGCGGCTCCGACCAATTGAACCAATATGCTTGCCAGTTCAGCCTGGGCTGCCTGATCAATTGATATCCCAATTGTTGCAGACAGGGCAGCAGCCACTGCAATAAGTGAACCCCAAATGGTTTTCGATTCGTACCAGGGTTTTTCTTCAACCATGGATAATCCTTTCTTTGTTTCAGGTTTATTGAATTACGTTGAGTATTGTTTCCGGCCCTGAGCGGGAGCTGTTGGACAATTGAGATACGGCCAGAAAATATGCACTATCCAGCGCGCCAAGATCCTCCGAGCGATCTGTGTCAGAATAATTAAATTCAGGCGAAGTGGTGATTGTGGTTCTGATCTCCTGACCATCAGAATTTAAAACCCTGATGCGGTAACGCTCCAGTGTGAATTCGAGGGGAACTTCAGATACCTCCCAATTATCGCTATCGATGCGCGAACGCCTTATCCAAGAGAACTGGGAAAGCCCACTGTTTCTGGAGTGCCTCAAATGGCAAGGGCTTAAAGGCCTTGTGTTGATGCCCTCACAGACTGCCGTTTGTGTCACAAAAGTGCTATCTGAGAGATTGCTCCCAACAGGTCCAATTTTCCAATTTGTGAGCAACCCAACCTGGCTAAGGTTTTGAGTGACGGGCGTAATGGCCGCATCAAGCAGAACACCTGACGCCCCCATAGATGCGCCAATCAAAGCTTCCGCTTCGGTTCCCAACTGGCCGCGTAGCAAACCTGATAACCGCCAAGCCTTGGGCGCAATGAGATCGGCTGATTTGAATTGGATAATCTCCCAGTTTTCATTATCGCTTTGGACAGCCAAGGCGTTTGATCCGGAAAAGACCAGGTTGTCATCAAGCGATTCAAATTCGGAACTTGGATCGGTAACGATCAATTCCAGTTTTGCACTATTGTCCCAACGCCCATAAGGACCGGGCTGCAAATCTTTCGACAGAGCAAAAATGGTTGCAGGGTCTATGATGCTGCCTACCCTTTGATAACCTGTTTCAATCGGTGAATTGTATATTGCATATTCCTTTTGCCACCGTACCGCGCTTGCGGCGAAATAGAGTCTGGGCACCGCATCCACGGTGGATTGGTCCAATGGCAGGTTCATGATCAAGACTTCAGGTGCAGCATTCCCTATCACAGGGTTCGTCGCCTTCAGCTCAGGCTTTACCCAAGGCGATGCCTCGTCGAAGTAGCCAAAGCCAATCGCCCCGATTTCCCGTCCCATTCCATCTATGATGTTATTGACCTGGAACTTTTCCCGTCGATCAATCTCGACAATGTCGCCCAGCCCTAAAGCTATATATTTCCAGGGAAGTTGAAACTTCGCTGCGTCCCTTGCCAGCCAAAAATCCCGAAGCCGGGCATTAGCCAACTTCATTGCACAAGCGCGATTTATCACTGATGACACTTCTAGCTTCACTTGACGGTCGCTTATCGTTTCGAGCCTTTTTGACGTCGAAGTAACTGTATCAAAGCCAGCATCAATGTCAGCGTGGGAGAGAATGATCTCCCGTGGCAGTTCGATTTCACTTTGGCGTGTAATAGACAGTTTGGATACGTCACCCTCTTGTATCATTTCGTCGGGAGATATCCTGACAACAGGACAGTAATCCTTACCGCTGAATACCAAAGAACCAGATTCTTCACTGACAGATATATTGTGCAATATCAGGACCGGCTCCAACGCAGACCGGATACTATTTTCGCCCGTTACAACAAATCCATCAATATGGCCGTCCACTTTGCAAATAGGCTCTTCAAACTCGAAGTCCACAAAAAGCGCGCCGATAAGATCGTTGACCGGACATGTACCCAGACGTCCATTTAGCCAGTGGCCACGATACCAGTTTTCCCCATCGGACCACCCATCAAGGTTGTGGGGGAAAATCGGATAAGGTCGAGCATCCCAGGTCCACAGAAAAATATTGTCTGGTGAAACCATCCTTTGTAGATAGATGCTAGACATCGGGTTTACGTTGTCTTTGTCCGAATTGCTCTCGGACCAGTACTCCAGATGAGCCTGATTATAGCGCAGCGCAATCAGATCATCTCTACCTCCTTTGGAAAACCAGGGTGTGCCTGCTTCCGAAGACTTTGCGTCAATAAACAAATTGGGCTGATTTGCACCTCTGTCAATTGCCGGGCATCCCAGTTCAGTAAACCAGATGGGTTTGCTTTGTGGAACCCAATCTGTTGGCGTAGAAGAGCGAACACCACCTTGCCTTTCGTGATGGGGATTGGCCCACCAGTTCTTCAAATCCTTGTAGGCCCAAACCCACTTCTCGCCACTTCCATCTGTGATGGGCGTTTGAACCTGGTTCAAGCGTGCCATTTCATCATTGTAATACCAATCGAATCCTTCGCCACCGCTGATATTTGACTTCAAATAATTAGTGTCAAAAATCGAACTGAATTCCGGCTGGGACGGATCAAGAGAGAAAGACCAATTGGCCAATGGCATATAATTGTCTATGGCGACGGCATCGATTGCCGATGAGGCCCAAAGCGGATCAAGATTGAAATAGACATCATTGTCAACATTCCCGGGGTGATACCCGAAATACTCGCTCCAATCGGCAGCATAACTGATTTTCGTTTCTGGCAACAAAACCGAACGGCAATCCGTTGCCAGTTGAACCAAGCCATCCACAAAGGGAAAAGCATCCTGATCATCCCGTACGCTGGTCAGACCGCGCATTTCAGAGCCGATCAAAAACGCATCAACCCCACCAGCTGCCTCGCACAAATGGGCATAATGTAAAATCATCCGCCGGTACGACCATTCTTCCGGGCCCGAGTAGTCAATCTTCTTGCCAGAAATTGAATAGTCATCCAATGCTGCCTGACCAAGGAATGCTTCAATCTGGTCATGCGCCAAGCTTGTCTGATCAACAGAAGATGCTTTTCCAATTGCCGGATGACAGGTTACTCGCCCGCGCCACGGATAAGGCGATTGTTGGGTGCCACCATAAGGATCAGGTAACGCGTTCCCAGCTTTAATATCCATCATCAGGAATGGATATAATGTCACCCTTAGACCTCGCGCCTTCAGATCGGCGATGGCGTCAATAACACTGTTATCAGAGGGGCTACCACCATAAGCGGGCAAGCCATTTGCGGAGGTAACGATATTGGCGTCTTTGCGATTCAATCCAGACACTTTCCAGGATTTTCGTGCGTTGTCCTTGTGAGCCACTCTAGGCTCCACACTGCAGTTATCTGCCCTCAAATCAGTGCCGAACCAGGCCACTATCAATGATACATTTTCAAGATTTGGACACAAGGCCTGCAGTTCATCGATAGACGCTGCCCAGTCAGATTTGGCTATAAGGTTATGGCGATTTTCAGTTGTATCGCGTAGACTATGTATCTCCGATGAATAGCCAAATTCTGTTGCTCCCGGAATAACCGTGATAGAACGTATTTGTTTATCAATAGCGGCTACCGAACGAATAATTTCAAAACTGACATGTGGGATCCTGTTGCCGAAATCTCCAAGGGGAAAGCGCTCGAAAACAACATAAGCAGTACCGCGAAAAGCAGGTGTTCTTCCGAAACCTTGTTTAGCCTCAATCAGAGGGTCAGGTAGTTGATCTTGTGTCCCAGTATGCTTTCTGATTTGGAATTTGGTTTGGTCAATTTCTTTTCCGTCAGCCCAAATTCTGCCAATATGACTGATCTCGCCTTCACAAATACCAATTGCAAAATTGCCATAGTAACTGAAACTTTCACTTGATACAGATGGCCCGCCTTTTCCGCCTTTTTTTGAGACCGAGCGAACCTCTTCAAAGCGGGTTGCCCAAATCAGTTGGCCACCCATGCGAGTGCGCCCGTATACCCTTGGGACGACAGCACCGTCTGCAGCGGTCACGAACCGGCTATCTTCCAGACGACCACCACGAATGACCTGATCTTTTGTAAAAAGTTTTTGGTCGACTGCATAACCGGCTGCCGCTCCAACGGCTCGCCCAACTGCAGCGCCAACAGGTCCGCCTATCGCTCCGCCGATGGCCGCGCCAACGACTTGAAGTACAACTGTTGCCATTATGCAGATATGTCCTTTGCGGGAACGGGAAACTCAAAGCAACCTACAATTCGTGGGCGCCAATGATTGCCAAGAGATGATTGAATGACACCAACGCGCTCATAGGCATGAACGAAGGTGTTCTCGCTCATCAAAATGCCAATATGTTTTGCCGGTAAATTAGATTGCCAGCGAAACAGAATTGCTCGTCCGATGGCAAACTCTTGCGCTGGAATCATGTGTTCATGCGCCGCAGCGAACAAGTGTTCTTGGCTATCGGCCTCACCCCAATCGGCAGAATACGCAGGAAGCTTTTGAGGTTCGCAGCCATAGAGACGGCGCCAAACGCCTCGTAGCAATCCCAAGCAATCACAACCAACTTGTTTTTTGGAAGCCTGATGACGATAAGGCGTACCGATCCACTCCCGGCATTCCGCCAAGATGATCTCAGTAGTTAAATCTGTGTTCACGGGACGAGTGGCCCTCCATCCATTTGATCTGAGTTATTTGCATAGCTCATTGCAAAGTCAGTTCCTGGAAGATGAGGAAAGCCTCTAAAATTGATAGTATTTGCAAATTTGGACTGACAGGTTTTAAGCGTTTTATCGCAACCGGGCCGAACGGTGATTTCATCTCCGATGCCAACGCTATGGTAAGCTCCAGACCACATAGACAACAAAACTTCATTGGTCGATGGGCCACGTTTCGTACTCGCAACTATCTCAATTGACTTGCCTTGGTTGGTGCCGGATTGAAATGTCAGCTTGCCCCCGGAAAACCAGTCATCCTGAAAACCGTCAAGTCCCGTGACGATCAATTGGTCCTTGTTCAAAACCTTAGAAACAACCGCTTGAACGCGAAAGCTCCCTTCAACATCAATCCTGCAATTTGCATCACCAAGTTTCGCGCTGCAGCGTCGGTCAAAGCGGCGCATTTTGGTTTGGTCAAGTTTGGCGGACAAGGATTTCAGCTCAGCTTTGAACACGCCATCACTAAGTGATATCTCACCAAGCAAATAAGTTCCCATTAGAACCCTTTGCTCTGGTTGAGACCAGTTCACAACATAATGCCGAATGGACGCATTGTCATAGACCCTTGTCGCAATATCCTCATCTGTGATCCTGTCAGATTGCAGGGCGCCCAATATTTCGTGATTGTCGGGAGTAAGGTTGTTTTGCATTTCAACCTGGCTGGCTTCAAATCCTGAACCCGCCTCGAAAACTACATCATCAAATTCGATATCAAGATCATGATCGGTAAATCCGAGGCTCGAGCCGTTTGTTAGCACAATCTGCCAGCAGTTACTGAGCGTGATACATTCTGAATCCAGATGTGCTTGGAATTCGTTAGATATGGTTCTCAAATGACAATCTCCACCAAAGGAATGGATGCAATTTCCCCAGCAATAAAATTCGTCATGCTTGCGGTAATTTCATCGGTCTCAAACCTAACTGGCACGTCAAACTCAAAGCCTGCATAAACGCTCTCGTTCAAAAGCGGCTGTTTACCAGTAAGGAACGCAATTTGGCCCGAAGTGGCATCCACAGTAAAATCCTGGCCTTCAACTTTCTGGATACCCCCAACAGAAACAGAAACCGTTCCCTCCACTGGCTTGCGGATAGGCCTTTGCCATTTACCATCCCCGGAACCATAGGACTTGAGAAGCTGGAAAGAAGTTTTAGTTCCATCCCCGACACCAATCAGCTGATCGATCGGCGATATTTCAGATTTGGGAGAACAGGATTTATGATCGACCGGATCCTTGAAACGAAAACCGAATAATCTGCCGCGGCGCTCTTCGAAGAAAGCGATCACCTCAGCAATGTCATCAAGAGTCTTAACCCCATAACCGGCATTGTAACGTCGCCGAGAATTGGCCCAGCGGGCATTACGTTGCTCCCGGCCGGAGCCCAATGTCACAATTTCGGTTCTGCGTTGAGGCCCGCCCGTTGCGCCGAGGGCAATGTCTGTTGGAAAGCGAGTCTCATGAAACGAGTTCAATGCTGTCATCTCTTAATGCCTTTGGTTTAGAGTTTTCGCTGTCCGCGTTGAACTGTTCGAGCCAACATAGCCGTCAACTGCCCCTCAGATCGTTTGAAGCTTGCTGCATCACTGGATTGAACATTGAAGACCACGTTTACCGGCGCTGCCGATGCTTTGGCAGCAACGCCCAATTTGCCGTCTGCTCCACGGGTAAGCGGCATAACGGCTTCTGCGCCTGCTTCGCCCATCAAGCCTGTGCCCCCAGCAAAGGAAAACAGGCTGGGTGAGGAAACCACGCCGCCTTTTGCAAACGGAATTGGGCCTGCATTAGAATAGGCTCCACCCTTTGCATTTGGAACTGGCGCTGCAAAACTTGCGAGCACATTATTCATCAAACTTGAGATCGTGTTTTCGATTGGAGCAAACGCCTTGTTGAGTGCCATGGTTGAAAGACGCATGGCGATGGAGCGCAGCGTCTCCTCAAAACTCTTTCCCGTTATTGCAGCTGACTTGAGGGTGGAAGTAAATATCCTGCCAAAGTCCTTGGTACTGTCCTTTGCCGCATTCATAGCAGCGTTAAACGAAGACAGGTCGGCATTTACCGAAACTGTTGTTTGGGGCGATTTATCCAATTTAATATCCTTTGGTATCGGGATAGGCGTTGATTATGTCTTGCAGCTGCGATCTGGACATCGCAGTACGAGGCTGGTCCGGAAATTTTGCTTTAATTAAAAGGTTGAATTCCGGTAAGGTCAGCTGCCAAAACTCTTTGGGTTTCATTCCCAACACGCCAAAGGCAAAATTTGCTGCATTGCTCCACCAAAGCCCCCGCATTCAGCTGTCGCTTGTGCCAAAGCTGGCAATCAGTAAATCAGCAACAATTCTTGCAAAGCCTGCAGCACCATCAGTACATCTCATTTCTGAAATGTCTTGCCGGGAAATGTCATGGCCCCCGCCTTTCAGGCCAGCTTGAATGATGGCCATCAGATCAGCAGATGAAAACTTTCCCGCAGAAAGAATCTCAGCAAGCTTGGGTAGATCATCGACATGAAAATAGTCTTCAAGCTCTGCCAATGCGCCAAGGGTCAAGCAAAGTGTCCATTGCCGATCATTAAGTTCAACCGTGATTTCGCCTCTACGTGGGTTGGCCATCAAGTGATCACCTGAAAAGTGATGGAGCCTGCAGATTCCAAAACAATTTCGAAGGTCACCTCGCCATTGTGTTGACCGGCATATTCCAGCGCTGTTATCTGAAACAAACCTTCCAGAGCTCCAAATTCAGGAATGACCACCTGCCAGTTTTTTATATCACCGGCAAAGAAGACATCTCTGATCCGTTCATCCGATGCTGCATCCTTGAAAATACCGGAACCATTGATTGAGGCACGGCGTAGGCCAGAGCCCCCCAGAAGCTCCCGCCATCTACCGGCTGATTCAGAATCGGTGATATCAACGGTTTCCGTGTTGAATGAAATCTGCCGGGACCGAAGTCCGGCCACGGTTACAAAACCATTGGGAGCATCATCGACCTTCAACAGAAGGTCTTTACCTTTTTGAGCGCTCATTGTTATTCCTTTGAAAATTATTGCAAATCATTCGGTTATGGGTTCGGTGACTGCTCTGAATGTAGAACTTGCCGTGAAAAACCTGTTGTCTTTCGTGCGATTGCTGGTGGTTGTTTCCCATGTGAAATTGATCAGGTGGTGGCCATCAATCAGTTTTGGCATTGCTTTAAGGGCAGCTTTTACGGCATCAACTATCACTCCGACTTCCTTGCGCCCTTTCGCAGAAGACCAGGCGATAATTTCAATGAGATGCTCTTCTCCCGCTTCTGTGCCAGTGCTCCAATCGTCACTCTCAATTTTGCTAAACACCAGATAAGGAAAAACTGAATGATCTGGAACGCCGTCAAAGACCTGCCGACCACCAAGAATTGAAAGCAGGGGTTGATCACCTATCAAAGTATCGAAAATCGCCTTTTGGACTGAAATGGCCGCGTTCATCTTTGTTGCTTCCTGAATTTTGAATCACCGGAAAATTTCTTGTTTCTGGCCTGTTTCTTCCGACTTTCATCACGTGTATTTCTGTGTTCAGCAGGAATATCCGTTTTTGGGAAAAGTGCTTTTTGCAAGGTTACCGAAAGGCTTTGGGTTGTGAATTCGACTGAAAACTTCATTCCGTCTCTCTAACTTCACAAAGAAAGTATCTTCCACTTTCATCATGGTCCGTGACAACATCGATCAAGAAAGTTCTGGAGCCAGAGACAAATCTCATACCCGGCTCCACCCCCGGTCTCTGGCGAATGTAAATCCAATGGGTGTGCTCGGTTCTGTTGCTATCTGCCTCTGCAACCAGAATTCCTTTGATCGGAATCAGTTTTGCCCACACATCAAATTGTGGGATCCAGGTTTCACTTACTCCGCCGCAGCCATCTTCTGACTCTGTTGGAGCTTCAAGCGACAATCTTACATTAAAATGACCGGACTGAAGAAATTGATGAACTGTCAAAGCCGCACCCTCCGGAAGGGAGCAATAAGCGTTTGAAACCCTTGCGGCTCATTGGCAGGCTGCTGGTCAATAGTGACGGCACCGCGAAACTCATAATTATGGGCGACCAGCAGCAGTAGCGCCCGACGCAAACTGTCAGGAACATCTATTCCGGTATTGCCAAACCCAACCACAAGGTCGATCTCTACACCGTTAATTTTGCGTTGCGTATGAACTGCTGTCTTCACCAGCAAGCGAGAGGGAGTTGAAATTCTGTCTAGCTCCAGAGCTCCCAGCGGTACGCTTTCGGGCGAGCCATTTGCATCATAGATGCGCATATCAAGAACCCCCTGAACAGGTCCTTTGCCCAATCTGAATTGATTGCTGTCTGAAAAGCCGTCAAAATATTCGCGCCAGATCTGGGTGATGAGACTGACGCCAAGAATGACCTCAAGGTGATTCACAGCAGCCTTGATCAATCCAGTGAGATAATCATCATCATCTGAAGTCTCGATGCGCAAATGGCTTTTTACTTCGGCCAGAGTCAGCGGCAATGCAGCTGGTGGAGTGATTAAAACGGCAACCATAAATTCTTCCAAATTGAGGGATGAATGAAAAGGCCCCACCCGGTTTAAAATACCGGATGGGGCCGCGATACACGCCGGCAAGGCACGAGGAGGCACCTTGCCAAGAGCCGGGAGGAGAACTCTAAGCGGTACCGAACTTGATGAGCTTGATGGCGTCAAAGTCTTGAATGCCGCCACCCACTCGCTTCGTGGTGTAGAAAAGAACATAAGGTTTGGCTGAATAAGGATCCCGCAATACGCGGACACCAGCACGATCAACAATCAAATAACCCCGATTGAAGTCCCCAAAAGCGATGGACAGGCTGTCTGTTGCTATATCCGGCATGTCTTCAGCCTCCAGAACCGGGAAGCCCATCAACATGGCTTTTTCACCAACTGTTGCAGGTGGTTGCCATAGATAATTGCCATCGGCGTCTTTCAGTTTACGAATGTCGGCCTGCGTGCGGCGGTTCATCAACCAGTTGGCATTTTGCCGATAGCCTGCCTTGAGAGAATAGATGCTTTCGACCAGGACATCAGAAGGGTCGGTGCTAACAAAATCACCATCACCGCCTGTTGGCGTATACCCAAGATTTCCCCAGCTCCAACTTGTTTCAGCAACTACCGGATTATCCAAAATACCCTTTGGTTTATTCACCCCATCGCCGCTGATAAATGCGGCGCTTTCCTGCTCGGCAAAGGCCGTTTCAACTTCCTGCGCAAGCCAGGCATCAATATTGATGGCTGCATCATCCAACAGCGCCGAAGTCGCCGCCGGCATTGCATACAGTTCCATTGTTGGGAATTGCAACTCAGATAACGACGGTGCTGCGGTTTGCGGTCGAAGATCAGTTTCTGAAACCCATCCTGTGGCGGGGCCTGTCATGGCAAATGGTTTCTTGTACATCGACGAAGATACCGTGATGACTGAAGCCACTGAACGAATAGGGGAAATCATCGATAGACGACGGCCAATTTCTGAAGCCGTTTCGTCCGGCACCAAATACCCGCCATCGGGGTCAGAAGATGAGGACATTGCCTTTTCTTCAAAACGTCTCAGATCGTTCTCATTACCTCTTCGCACATAACCATTGAAGGCATTCTTATGCTCGATTGAGGCAATTGAGTAGCCTTTTGAACTTTCCGAACCTGGCCTGCGGCTTTTCAGAAACAGCTGATCCATCAAATGTTTCTGCTGATCGAGCGCGGAGTTGATGCGGTTCATTTTCTCAGTGGTCACAACATCCGCACCTACGCGGGTTTCGACTTGCGCCAAACGCTCGTCATTGGCTTCGCGAAAAGCCTCAAAAGCGATCATGAAGTCATCAAACGCTTCAGCAACTTCGCTGGCATTGCCAACTGCAACTGTCGGAGAAAGCGTGGTTTCCATCAGATCGTTTTTACGCGAAAGCGCTTTGGTTTCAGGCGCGGCTTTTCTGCCGCCGGGTTTCCCCGTTCTGTTTGTCAGTTTATTCATGGTTTTTCCTATGATTTAGGGATGAAAAATGCTGGCAGCTGCTCTGATGCGACTTGCCAACTGGCTTTTCCCTGTCACCGCATCGCGCTGGCTTAGGGCATGGCGATAACCTTTGGTAACAACCAATCGAGCATCGCCTCGCGACAGACCGGCATCCCGCACGAGCCATCGCTCAAATTCTCTTATTGTAGGGTTCTGTTTGGCTTGCCACGCAACACATGAAGGCATGCTTTTTACGGACTTTATCCGGGCGCTTTCCTGCATGGGAAATGTAACGACAGATATCTCCCATAAATCCGCTTCTAGGATGCGTCTCGATCCGGTAAGTGGGTCCTGGCGGGACCGAATGGTTCGAAACCCGATTGACAGACCGTCAACTGCTCCAGTTCGCATGAGCTCAAGAACCTCTCGGCCTTTCACCGCCCCGGTGGTAATCTTACCACGAACCTCCAAACCATGCTCGGTCTCAGATATGGCCTCCCAAACTCCGATCGGCTCATCAGGATTGTGCTGAAAAAGCATACGAATATTGGATGCTCCGCGCTTTGCCAAGGAAGCTGAAAATGCACCCGGCGCTACAATGTCATTGCCCAGATCCACCTCATTATACACGCTCGCATAACCAGAAAAATTTCCGTCCAATCGAACCTGCTCAAGATTGCTCGACACAAATTTCGTCTCACGCAATTTCGCCAAACTATTGCTGTTCATTCACAACTCCATATTCATCAATCAGGATGTTTGATTGGGTAGTTTAATTTTATTTCCAAGCGCTCCGCGAAGGAGGCCCAAAGCCCACCATGCGCAAAGGCTGGCGGCTGTTGCCCCCATCAAGGCTATTTCGAATTTTGACAATTGATCGCTTACATCGAAATAGGATGCGATCTTGGCACCCGATGTCGGGCCAAAACTGATTCCAAGGATCACGCCGGTGATAAACCGAATTGCCGCTTCACGGCGGCCCTTTGGCAGCACATAAGCAATTGAAATCGCTGAACCGAGAACTGCGCCAACACCTTTGGCAACCCAAAGCCAGGCGGCTTCGGGCAGATCGTAAAAGGCAATGTTACCGGTCATCGAAAGCTTGCCCCGTCCGGCTACCTTGGCCAATCGCTCCATAACCGGTGGCAAGTCGTTTTTCGTCTGGTGTCAGAAAATCTGCTTCACTCAACCGTTTCCATAACGCATCGCGGTCTACAGAAAGTGCCTCAATCCGGTCCCGATCGATATCAAGGCGTAAACAGTGCGACCAATTGGGGCCAAGCCAGTTTTGAATTGCCGTAACAACCCGCGCCACCATTGGTAAAATTGTTTGACGCCATAAAGCCAGGTTCGCTTCACGATAATTGGAATAGGTATTGTCCCCAGGAATTCCGAGCAGCATTGGCGGCACGCCGAAGGCAAGAGCAATATCGCGGGCCGCAGCGTTTCTTGCCTCGATGAAATCCATATCTTTCGGACTGAAACCCATTTGCTTCCAATCCAAGCCTCCCTCAAGAAGCATGGGTCGGCCTGCCCTACTCGCTCCTGTATATCCTTCTTCAAGTTCGACCTTGAGGCGTTCAAATTGTTCATCAGTCAGGTTGGTGCTTTCCCCCGAACCATAGACCAATGCACCGGACGGTCTTGCTGAATTATCCAACAGTGCCTTGTTCCATTTGCTCGCAGAGTTATGGATATCAAGGGCCATATGGGCAGAAGCGAGAGGCGATACTCCCTCAAAATCATCTAGTGGATTGTAAAGTGCCAGATGCAGAATTGGGGAATGAACATCAGACATTTCGTATCGAGTCTTGCGACCATTCACGCTGTAATCATAGGCTATCGGCCATCCGCTTTCATCGCGAATGCTTTCCATTCGGTCTGCCCGAAGCGCATAAAGCTCTTTTGGAAAGCCATCCAGTTCGCTCTGGGACAAATAGGCATTCCCGCAAATCAACAGGCTCGAGAAAACGGCGTCAAAAAGCCCCTGGCCGCTCTGTCTGGCATTGGGTCTATTAAGCAAATCCAGCAATGGATGGGTATCCATCTCATCGTCGCCATCATAGGCTAACAGAGGAAGTGCCGCTGCTGACTCCGACAATAATCGGATACAGCGGTGAACAATGGGATTCTTGATATATCCTTCCCGCGCCAACCCACCATAGCTCGCATCACACCAGTTCGCCTCACCTAATCCATGAAGGGCTATCAGCGGATTAAAGGCAGACTTCCGTTCGAGAGCCGAGGCGGTTTTGACGGTCAAAGGCCAAGTCTTATCGCTACCCTGGCGAAGCCAGCGCATAATTTTGCTCATTTGAATTCCAATATTATTAGTGGTGAATCAGGCTGACCGAATTCTCGGATTGCCCCGTGAACTTAATGCCAGTTCATGAAGTGCCCAGACCATTGCATCTAGCCGGTCGGGAGATTTCCCGTTGGCCAAACCATCCGGTCCGAAGTCACACAATTGATCTTCAAGTTCAGGAAATGAACCCACGTGCCGAACTCTTCCTTTTGCATATAACATTGCGATGGGTTCAGCCCGAAGCCATTTACCCCGGCTAGCCCGAACCGCCCTGATAGGCAATGAGGGATCTGCCATACCAAGAACAGATTTTACCATGTCGCCGCCCTGATTAACTTCGGCAATCACGCAGTCTGCTTCCAGACGATGATAAAGCGCTGTTACCACGCTTGCCCATTTTTCAGGTACAACTCCTTGAATGGTAACATCTGCCAACAGATAGCAAATTCCGTCACCGTCTTTTCCAGCGGCAACAATGCCGCAGGCATCCGACTTTGCGTTCGAACTGGCGGGAGGATCAACAGCTATGATAATTCGCTTCAAAGGCGGATGGTTTTTTACCCGCAATTCATCAAGTTGAGAACGCTGCCAAAGGGCGCCTTCCCGATCTTCAATAATTTCTCCATTCAACTCCTGGCGACCCAAGCGAGTTCCTGCATATTCATCTGTAACATAGGCAAGAAAACCCGGAGCGAGAAACCCGCTATTCACAAATGTGGAAGAACGGGTCACTGACGTTGATTTTTCTTTCAGCATTTTCTTCAGAAAAGCCAATGGCTTAGGTGTTGTTGTAATCATCTGCCGCGGCATTGACCCAAGGCGCATGCAAAATTGCAGCATGTCAAATGTCGTTTCAAGATGTCTCCACTTCACAACTTCGTCGCACCAGGCTGCCCCAAATTGACTACCCCTCAAGCTTTCAGGATCGTTAGCCGAAAAGACTTGGCCTATCGTGCCATTTGGCCATTCCAACTGTCTGCGGGATGCGTTCCATTTAGGACGCTTGTCTTTACTGTGAATAGCCATCAGGCCGGATTCACCCTCGATCATGACGGCGAGCGCATCCTGGTAGGTTTCGCCAATGAGTGCGACGCGGCCCGCCGCATCGCCAAGGGCATAATGATCTTTCAGAATAATAGACTTTAGCCATTCCGCGCCGGACCTTGTTTTTCCGGCACCCCGGCCACCCATCAGCAACCATTTTCGCCATTGGCCCGTAGGCGGGATCTGCGGCTCATGGGCCCATGCCCACCAGGTTCGTGACAGGTTCTCTTTTTCATGCGGGTTTAGTCTGCTCAGAAACTCCTGTCTTTGCTCCGCCGTTCGCAAGGTTCGCAATTTGCTTTTCAAGCGCGTTATGGAATTCCAAAGTATCTTGTGGGTGGAGACTGCCAGCATCCGTAATTTTTTCCAGATTTGCGATCATTTCCTCGATGGTCAAGACTCCCTTTGCAATCGCCAGAACATTTCTGGTTTTCGTTTGGGCATTGCCTTCATTTTCTTCAGAAGCATTAAAACCCGTTTGTTTTTTCAACATCCGTTTCAAAAAATTCAAAATCTGTTTCGCTGTTCGTGCATTGGCCAAACGAAGATCGTCTTGGGATAAAGTCTTCGGAGTTGTTCTACTGCGAGAACTTGATCTATTTCTTTTTCCGGACTGCCATACTCCATCACAAGACCTTTCGATGATCTCGGGTAAACCAATTCCCGACACTACCGAAATTTGCTCCAAGTCCAAACCATGCTTTTCATATAATGCGCGTAAAATTTGCCAACGCTCATCAGATGCACGGGATTTATCCCCATTCATTTGGAAACCTTTATGATTGGCATTTTGAATTTGAAAATTTGCGCAAAAGCATTTTGAGGGGCGAAGAAGCTTCAATTAATGCCCACTTCTTCGACCATGAACAGATACTATCAAATCACCGTCTCGGTGTCAATAAAAATATGAATATATTCCTAATTATTTTCATCTTCATCGGGCCAGTTGACCAAATGGTCTTCATAATCCTCAGGTTTTAACCCTATTTCGGGTACAATTCGCCCCAAAACAGAGATGCCGGCCTTATGGACCGATTGAGGATCTCCAGAGACCAGAGGATGCCATGGCCGCAGATCCTTACCTTCTTTGACAAGACGATAGCCGCAGGTGGGCGGAAGCCAGTCAATCTCAGCAACTTTTTCCGGTGTGAGGTCAATGCAATCCGGGACAACATCAAACCGGAAATCGTAGCTTTTGCATCGACAGGTTTCACAATCGAGTTCGCTGCAGGCAATATTCGTGTAGTGAATCTCGCCAGTATCCCAGTCTTCAAGCTTGTTGAGGCAGCATTTCCCACAGCCATCGCAGAGAGATTCCCATTCCTGGGAGCTCATTTCTTCAAGTTTTTTGGTTTTCCAGAAAGGCGCGTTCAAATTATGCCCCAATTTTCATGCTGTTAATGATGACTGTTTACCAGAGGTCAAAACTTTGTGCCATGTGGTATAAAAGTCTCCAATTCACCAAAATTCTGTTATATAGGAAATATCATAGTATAATTTGACCTGATGAGGTTAGCGCCGTGCGCAGTCCGTTCGACAACAATGGCAAGAAGAAAAAGAGCAATTGGCTCCTGGAAATCGATTCGTGGATCGATTCCAGCATGTTTCGGATGTTTGCTGACGGTTCCGAGCGGTGGGAAAATATAACCGTATTCTTCCAGCGATTCAGGGTTACTGGCTTCAAGAAAGCGCTGGTTGAAGTGCTTGACGAAGGACTGACCGTTGGTCTGGCAGGCCTGATCCTTCTCTTGGCGCTAGCGCTTCCTGCCTTTGACGAAACGAGCAAGAACTGGCGCGACAAAGGCGAATACTCAGTCGTGTTCCTTGATCGTTACGGCAAGGAAGTTGGTCGACGCGGAATTCGCCAGGCTGACTCCGATGAAATCGACAAATTGCCAGATTACTTCATCAAGGCCGTTCTTGCGACGGAAGACAGGCGCTTTTTCGAGCATTACGGCATCGACTTTTTGGGCTTGGGCCGTGCGTTGGCCGAAAACGTGCGAGCCAACTCAGTTGTTCAGGGCGGCTCTTCCATCACGCAACAGCTGGCGAAGAACCTTTTTCTGACCAATGAGAGAACCATTGAGCGGAAGGTTAAAGAGGCTTTCCTTGCATTCTGGCTCGAAACCAATTTGACCAAGAACGAAATCCTGAAATTCTATTTGGACCGCGCTTACATGGGCGGCGGTAATTTCGGGATTGCAGCTGCAGCAGAATATTATTTTGAAAAAAGCGCCAAGGATTTAACGCTAGCGGAAGCGGCAATGTTGGCGGGCCTTTACAAAGCCCCTACGAAATATGCGCCTCATATCAATCTACCGAACGCCCGGGCCCGGGCCAATGAAGTTCTGACCAATATGGTGCAGGCAAATTTCATGACTGAAGGCCAGGTTGTTGCTGCACGCAAAAAGCCCGCAACGCCTGTTGAGCGAAACGATGGTGAAGGGCCGAACTACTTCCTCGACTGGGCTTTTGAAGAAGTGCAGGAAATCGCTCGCGGACTGCCTGACAAATCTTTCTTCGCCAAAACGACGATTGATGTTGATCTTCAAAAAGCTGCCGAAGAAGCAATATCCAGCAATCTACGTCAATTCGGTAAGGAAAAGGGTGTGTCCGAAGCCGCGATGGTTGTGATGGACGATGAAGGCGCTGTAAGGGCCATGGTTGGCGGCAATGACTATGGCAGCAGCCAGTTCAACCGAGCAACCAATTCGCGGCGCCAGCCTGGTTCCTCGTTCAAGCCATTCGTCTATGCAACAGCTGTTGATGAGCTTGAACTGTCTGAGACCAGCCGCGTGGTCGACGGGCCGATCTGCGTTACCACAGCTGGCAGATCCTGGTGCCCAGGCAATTATTCCGGCCGTTTTAGGGGCGGAATAGACCTGCAAACAGCTATCGTGAAATCAATCAATACAATCCCGGTCAAGTTTTATGTCGGCGCGGACGGTCGAAAAGGTATTGGCGGCCAAAAGATTGTCGATAATGCTCGTGCAATGGGTATTGAATCAGAATTGATCATGTCCCCTGCCATGGTGCTCGGTGCCAACGGATTGACCGTTATGGAAATGGCAACCGGGTATGGAACATTCATGACTGGCGGATACAAACTTGAGCGCCATGGCATTCTTCAGCTGACCAATACCCAGGGCGACATCATCTATGACAGACGGGAAAACTTGCAACCTGCAAAGAGAGTTTTGAATGAGCGGACAGTTGGCGTCATGAATAGAATGATGGCGCAAATTCCAGAATGGGGTACCGCGCGCAATGCTGCTTTGGAAGGCATTAGAGCCGCAGGTAAAACCGGAACAACCAATGCTTATCGTGATGCCTGGTTTATCGGCTTCACAGGTAATTATGTTGCAGCTGTGTGGATGGGTAATGACAATTATCAGCCGACCAGAAGACTTACTGGCGGAAACCTGCCGGCGATGACCTGGAACAAGTTTATGACCTTCGCTCATCAGAACATCGATTTGAAGCCAATCCCCTATATTGAGAACCCCCTCCCGGGCATCCCTGAGAAATCAGAAGGGGAGGACCTTACCAGCAGTATTCAGCCTATCTTGCGTCCGAAGACACTTTCTGAAAGTGCCGAATCCACACTTCGAAATCTTGGACGCAAGTTGAAGAATGCAGCCCCTATCAACAAGCCTGAGATACTTGCTTCACGTTTGCCATCGACAACCTCAATGGAAGGTCAGGCAGCGCAGTGACGTTTCTCAAATATGCTAATTGCCATCTCCGTATGGCCTGTTTTTGTAATGGAATGCCCAATTGCGCCTGATTGTGAATGTATTGGTAGTTGTTGCAATCGGTTTGGTGCTGGGCGCCACGACCGCTTGGTATTCTATTCAAAGAAATCAGGGACTAGGCGGCATTGAAGCCGGGCCATGGACCGCCTGGCCATTTGCTGGGGGATCCGAAGCCGATCCGTACACAATGGCCAAAGTATCGCGCGATGGGACTATTCCTCTAGGCGCAACAGAAGGTCTTGCCTTTGAAGCTACCACTGATGACCAAAACCAACTGTTGACAAGAAGTTGCGACTACTCGGTCTCAGGCATTACCCCGCCGTCAAAGCTATGGACCCTTGCGGTTTATGATTCTGATGGCAACACGATTGAACCCTCAAAAGGTAGCCGGTCGGCTTTGCATTCGGGCAAATTACTTAGATTTCCAGATGGCTCTTTCAGGGTTACGATCAGCAAATACCCGCAACCAGGCAATTGGCTAAGCGTGACAGGAAATGGTGATTTTTATTTCGTTCTTCGAGTGTATGACACGCCGGTGACCAGCACGTCCGGTCAGGTCAAGCCTCAAATGCCAAATATCATCAGACGGGATTGCAGGCAATGAAGTGGCGTGCGGTATATTTGATCTTGATGGGGCTGGTTCTTGCCGGGCTGGTTCACATTGCGATTGTTTTGCTTATCCCAAAATATGGGACAAAGGACGCCTGGGCATTTCTATCAGGTAGAACAGACCTGTTTTCGTTCACGCGGTTAAAGCCCGAGGAGACCGGCTCAGCTATCTCGGAAGTAGACCCCTTCTTTACTTATGGAGTCTGCCGGTTTGATCTGGATGAAGCGCCTCTTAAAATGGTTGGACCTTTGACTTCGACGTTCTGGTCAGCATCTGCTTTTGATGATGATGGCACGGTTATTTACAGCTTGAACAACAGAACAGCTATCGACAACAAGCTTGATTTGTTGATTGTCAATCCTTTGCAGACTTTGGAATTAAGGGAAAACGAACCGGAGACGGTTGAAACTTCAGTGGTGATTGAAGCAGCTATATCTAAAGGTTTTGTGATAATCCGCGTCCTTCAACCGGATGAAAGCTGGACGACCGACAGTGATGCATTTTTCTCGCAAATTGAATGTCAGCGTTACACGTTTTAGGCGGCCGACTTGATTCTGCGCTAACCTAAGACTCAACTTGGCTTCTTGCCATCAGACGGTCGGATGGCATGGCTATCGGCCGTTGATATCTTACACCTGTAAAAAACAAAAGCTTCCCAAGCTCAGTTTTTCGATCATTTTTGCTCTCAAGACTGGTAGTTTCAAAATCACGGTCTTTTTGGCGAAACTCTAATAACATTCCCATCTTTGGCTCCTTTTTGACGCCAAACTCGAATCAACCACAATTTTATGTGGCCTTTGGTGATTTCAACCCATGTAAGGTTAACAGTTCGCTAACAAATTAAGGCGCACATTCATTCCAACATATTAGTGATTCGTTCTTGTTGAGCGAATAATCTGACAAAAAATGGTTGGTGCAATTAATGTCCGCAAATCTGAATCAAGTCACCCGTCCTGCATTTGAACAAATGCCTGTCACTGATAGGGCATTGCAAGCTCGTAGCCTTAATGGTGACACATCGCGGGCTGCACATAATAAAGTCTCTGACAGGTCGTCGCATAGCCGCTCAATAGAACATGGCAAAAGAACATCACGCCTTTTGATTGATGCGACGCGTGATTTTGGTAATATCAAGCGCCCCTCCAGTGAGCAAATTACCCAGTATAAGGAATTGTTTTATCAATTGATTGATCAATTGTGTGCTCCTGATCGCCGAATGATATCAGCCATGCTGGCACGCCTTCCTTTTACTCCGCGGGCCGTCGCACTATATTTTGCCCAGGACCAATTGGATATTGCGGCTCCGTTTTTACTCTTTTCGCAAATTCTCGGAGACCTTGATCTGAGGGCAATTGCCAAGAAAAAAGGGAAATCATATGCGGAAATCATCAAAAAGCGTCATACTGCACTTGATGCGCATACCAATGCTGCTTTGGACAAAATCATCAGTGGCGAGCAGGATATTGTCATAAGCCAAGCTGAACTGAAAACTGTTGTTTCGCCAATTGATAGTGTTGAAAAGCCCCAGGCAAAATGGCTGGACGGTAATGAAATTGTTGCTTTGGCCTCAGTCGGTGGACGGCTAGGAAAAGGCACTTCAGAGCCTCTCAAACGTGAAACGGTTGAAGTTGCGCCAGTTGTCAGAATTGAAATTGATACCCTGCCAAAAACAGAAACCCGTCGATTGCTATCGCTGGCACGAAAGCAAGATCTTCCGGCGGTATCGGGTTACATTAAAGAATTGAGCGGCTTGGAAACGGATGCCTCACTTCGTCTGATGAAATCCAAAACCGGAGATGAGCTGTTGTATCTTGTAAAAGCACTTGGCTTGGCTGCGCCGCATGATATGCAACTCATATTGATGCTGGCGCCAAGGCTTGGCAGAAGCATCGAGAGCTATCAGCATGCAAAAATGGTTTTGAGCGAGTTGGAGACAGGCATCTGCCGGATGATTTTTAATGAGATCGGGGCACGGTTCAATATTGCGGGAAATAACAATCTGAAAAATCAATCTGCGCTTCCAGAACCAGCTATGGGCTTCCAGGATGCAGCCAGAAGACGACGCAGTGACTACGAACGGGCACCGCTGAGCGCAACAGCCCCCAAACAAAGCAGGTTCAGTTTTGAGAAATCCTTCATTACGGCAAGTTAATCAAGCCTTCGTATCAACTATCTGAAGCGATGTGATATCATCATTTTTTTCGATTTCCACTATCCAGCAATCCGGGTCGAATTTTAGCTGCATTTCCATTTTTGTCCGCACATCTTCCTCATTGAGTTCTCGACCGATACATTCAAAGAAGCGGTCCGACCGATCCTGATCATCAAGGAAAGTTTGTGGTGCAGGTCCATAAATATCAGCTTGATTATTTGCCTTTAGATGAACCACAAATATAGCACCAGCTTCTTCAGAGCCTTTGTTCAGGACTACAGCAAAGCTGCCCTGCCCCACCTCCTGGCGGATAAGAGCGGAAACAAAGATAGAGGATTTCAAGCGCATCGTTGAGCACTTGCGCTAGTCGCCTTAAACATGACCAAGCGTGATCAATTTTTCCAGAACGTCAATGTTTGGCTTTCCGGTAACTTCCAGTTTGTTCTTGAGCTGAAAATCACTAATTGCGGCTTCTGTCTTGCTGCCATATACGCCATCAGCTTCAATCGTCGCAATTCCCGCATTGACAATGCCAGCCTGGATTTTCTTGACGATATTTCTATCGTAAGCGGCTTTGTCACTTGAAGCGTTATTATTACCGGAAATTAGTGATTTTAGCGGATCATTGTTGGAAGCGCTTACAATTGTTGGCGTGTCGCGATAGATCTTGCTCAGCAATTCCTCGCTTGGATTGCCAGTTGGTTCCATGTCATGGCGCTTTTGGTATTGCACGATCGAATTGCGAGTAACCGGGCCAATCAAACCGTCAACCGTACCGGAAAAATCACCGCTTTCCAGCAATGCCTGTTGAACTGACGCAACCAATTCAGAGCGTTGCGGTTTTGCGGTAGATGTATCGCGAGCCGCATCCCCATTGGTTGGCAAAGGTGCTTGTTTGGCAGCATATTTGGATACCTTCACCGGCTTGACCATAGGGGTAATTGACTGGGTGGTTGTCAAATCGCGCGTGGCCCAAATTGGATCGGGATGGCTGCCGCTTTGGGCATAAAATGCATTGCCAGCCACAAGGGCGAATGCGATTGCAAATGTGCAAGTGCCTGCAGCTACAGAAGGGTTGTTCTGGAGTGAGGAAAACAGGGTGTCCATAATGCTGTTTCTCATGAGATACTCCTTTACGCTATGTTGCGAGTAATTCGCAGATTATCTTGGTCAGCAGATAATTGCGGACGGATCGTCGTAATTTTTTCAATCGTGCTGGACGCAGGTACCTGGCGACCGGGCTTACCATGAATAGGCAAAGTCAGTGTTACGGTCGTCCCTTTGCCGCGCTCGCTCTTGAAAACCACAGAACCACCATGAAGTTCTACCAGACCTTTAACGACCGACAGACCAAGGCCCGTACCTTCATATTTTCGGTCATATTTGCTGTCGGCCTGAAAGAATGGCTTGCCCAAGTTTTCCAGATTCTCAGCAGAAATGCCGACACCTTCATCAATAATCCGAATGGAAACCGTTCTGGCGCGTCTTTCGGCCTTCACTGTGACAATGCCATTATTGTCTGAAAACTTGATCGCATTTGACAACAAATTGATCATGATTTGCTTAACTGCGCGTTCGTCAGCCACAATGTCGGGCATTTCATCCATGCCAATTGTCTTCAAATTGACCGATGTCTTCGCTGCCTGCCCCTGCATTATTGCAGTCGTATTGAGCAAACATTTAGAAAGACAGAAATTCTCAGGGAAAATTTCATACATGCCGTTTTCAATCTTCGACATATCCAGCACACCATTTAGCAATGTCAGGAGATGGCTGGCAGAATCGTGAATCAATCCGATATATTCACTGCGTTTTTCAGCCGTGATTGAGGCAATCAAAGGAGAATTGAGCATTTCCGAAAAACCGAGGATAGCGTTTAGCGGTGTTCTCAACTCGTGACTGATATTGGCAAGGAATTTGCTTTTTGCAGAATTGGCGTCTTCAGCTTCAGCGCGCAACAGTTCTGCGGCCTCGGCATTTTGTTTCGCCATGGAAATATTGCGATAAGTGGATAGTACAAAGCTTTCACCGGATTTGGACCCAATGATCAAATTGGCCGTTAGCTCTACCCAGCTGGCAGCAGTGCTGTTGCGGCCAGACCTGATCGGTCGAAATTCAATGGCCTCATTCGCATCAGAATGGCTATGGGCTACATTTGCAAGAAAATGACCAAGTGAAACGCGATCCTGAACATGGGATTCAGCCAAAAGGCTCGTCATGCTATCCTCAGCATCATGTCCCAATAGGTTTAACAGGCTTGCACTTACCCATAGCAATGCACCCTTTTGATCATGAATGCTGCAAGGTTTGGCAATTGAAGGTGTTCCAAGCGATTGGGCAACATCCTCAACCTTGTGCAATTCAGCAACAAGGGATCGTAGATCTGCTTTGAAAGCAGACGATCTGTTGTCAGTAATCAGAGGAGCTTCTGGCATATGCAAAACTTGTAACCTTTTAAGAGTTCCGCCCAAGGTTCGCATATTGCCTTTAATGGAACCCTAAGCCCAAAGGTTCACCAAAGAGTTTTATCCAAAAACTGCTCATTCCTCGTTTTATAGTGAACAAAGGGTTACCGTTCTTCAATCCACCAAATTCCAATCCAAACGTATCATTATCGCTGTCTGATGATCATCAATACGCAATTCGCACAGGATGCTTAAAGTTTTAGACAAATTGTCATCTGGCTTGGAACCCAACCTTAAATCAGCGGTGCTAAAGAGGGGTTCGGGAAAGGGACTATATCATGTTTTTAATACGAGCAGCATTCTGGATTGCCTTGGTAGTGGCTTTCATACCGGTTCAACAAGCGGACCTGGAAGAAGGCCAGCGATCTGTATCCACGTTAGAAACCGTTGGGCTTGCCCAATCGGTCATGGCGGATATCGGCTCCTTTTGTGAGCGCAACAGTCAAACTTGCCAAACTGGTGGTGTACTGATTTCCCAGATGGGCCTAAAAGCGAGAGAAGGCGCACGCATTGCCTATAGCTGGCTTGACGAACGATATGGAGATAAGGCTTCTTATGCCGCAACCGATGCCGGGCTAAAATCCGGAATAGACCCAGTTAAAACCTCGTCAATCAACGCTCAACAATAATTGGCAATTGATTTGCCGCTTTAGCTGTAAAATTATGGCTGGCTTCTATATATGGTTCTGAGAAATACCATTTGGAAAGCCGAAAGATCGTATGACTGATATCAATGAGATTATTGAAAATTTCGAATTCCTGGAAGAATGGGAAGATCGCTATAAATATCTGATTGAACTTGGCGATCAACTTGAGCCGTATCCTGAAGAATTGCAGAACAGCGAAACGAAAGTACAAGGCTGTGTCAGCCAGGTCTGGATTGCTAGTAATACTCATAACGGCCATGATCCGATTATCGACTTTATCGGAACTTCCGACGCGCATATCGTACGCGGCCTGATTGCTATCACATTGGCAATTTTCTCGGGCAAAACGGCAAGCGAAATCGGTTCAATTAATGAGCAGGCAATCTTTACCTCACTTGGACTGTCAGAACATATTACGCCACAGCGCTCGAATGGTCTTAGATCCATGGTCGCGCGGATCAAGGAAATATCCGCAAACGCTAAGAGTTAAGTGCAAGTTCTTTACCGGCTTTGTTATACAAAAGAATCCGGACGATAGCTGCTATCTCCCCAATGGTTCATTGGTTGCTTCCTTGGAGACGGGCGCAACCCATAATGTCTGACCAGCTCCCGCAATGCAGTGCGCAGCATCAGCTTGGCTGAACGTGGCGGCCAATGAAGCTCTTTCTCTATTGTCTCAAGCCCTTTGAGAAAACAGCAAACATCCAGCAATATGTTGGAAAGCTCCGGCCCGAGCGCATTGACCATCTTCTCTATTCGTTTTCGGGCATCCATGGCAAAGTCAGAAATATCGGCTCCCATATTTGCGCTGCGCGAGCCCGTGGCAACACTTGCGGACCAGTTTGCTGAAATTCTTGGCTGTAACTGAGATTTTTCAAAATCAGACCGTAAACGCTCCCCAGCCTGGAACTCAAATTCATTTAACCAGCATTTTCCATGCTTGTCCTTACGGGTATAGAGCCGGGACAAGGGCGATTCATTTTCGTTTACAGTGACCTGACTGGCTATTCCATTTTCCGCGATCGTTTTGACAACCGGAGCCAAATGTTGCGAGCGGTAATCCATATCAGGGTGCAATGCCGCAACCAGAACTGCCCTTCCCTCCGTAGTGATCGTGATGTCGTTTTCACATATGCTTAAAAATCCTTGCTTCTTGCATCTGAAAACTAGGTCAGATTCAAATTTGTAGGTTTTACCTTTTAGCTGAATCAGAAACTGCGCGGCGCTCGCTTGAAAATGGGCGACCTCGTTGTTTGCATTTAGCAGCAGCTTCAAAAGCCTTAGCTGAGCCTTCTTTTGGTCTTTGCCTTTTGCATCAGTCATGGGTTTTCTGCCTGTCAGCCAATTCACTCAGCGCCCGAGCGGAAACCAAAAGATTTTCCATTGCTTCCAGGCGCTTATCAAACTCCTGATTATCCCGGAGATCTTCAACCAGCTTGCAGGCATGGGAAATCGTGGTGCGGTCACGGCCCATAAAATCTGCGACCCTGTGATAGGGAACCGAAAATACCGTATGCATCAAATACATCGCTACTTGGCGGGCAAGGCAGATATCGGCTTTCCCTCTTGAAGTGCCTGTCAGTTCCTTTGGCTCAATTCTCTCAAGAATGGAAACCAGCTTCAATACGAGGTTTCCCGCTATCCCATCATATTCTTGCTGTGTCTGGCTGACGTTTATTGGTTTGACCGCAGCAATAGGCGATCCCACTGATATGGGTCTGGGTTTATTATTCAAATAATCAGTTACGCTGTGATACATCATGCTCTCCCATAAAAGGACTATATTCCTATTATGGGAATTGCAACCTTGAAATGCATATCAAATGGAGAGATTTTCCAGCCAAAAAGGATTCTCTTAAAAAACTCAATGACTTAATGCGGTAATCAGAATGTTGCTTCGAAATCTTATCCCCCTGTTTCAGTTGGAGTGCAGACTTTTCTCTTTTCAGAGAACCAAATTGAACCTTAAGCAACAACAAATTGCCCTTGAGATTGAGCGCAAGATCGCGAGCCATTGCCATGATTCAATCGCTAGATCCTGCACTCTGGCTCTGAACGGATACCAGCTTGAAAGAGCCGTAAAACACTTAACTGGACTGGAGTTGGATCTGGTGTGTGCAGATCAAACGGACGTTTGCATGATACTGGAGAGGTTGGAACGGTTGCAGAAAGGACTTCCTCAAAAAGGTTTTCAGGATTTGGCTAAATTTGACACAAACCGATTGATCGTATTGAACCAGTCGATCAATGGGTTGAGGCAGATTCTATGTGTTATTCCTGGGACATAAAAAACTCCGCAAAACCAAAGCCCAGCGGAGTTTTTGTATAAAAGATATGTAGAGTGCTCTTATTTGGCTTTTCGATAGCCTTTTTTCCGGCCCAAACCTTTTTCGCGGGCAAGGCTGGATCGCTTTTCAGAATAGCTCGGTGCGACCATTGGATAATCTGGTGGCAAATCCCATTTTTCACGATATTCTTCTGGGGACAGATCAAAATGCGAGCGCAGATGACGTTTCAATGATTTGAAATGCTTTCCATCCTCAAGGCAAATTATGTAGTCGCGAAATACTGATTTTTTTGGATTCACAGCTGGCTTAAGGTCTATTTTAACTTCGCTCTTACCATTTATAGACAGGCTTTTGAATGCCCGGTGCACTTCACCAATCAGGTTTGGTAAATCAGTGGTCGAAACAGGATTATTGCTAACATAGGCAGCAATAACTTCTGAAGTGAGCTCGACAATCATGGATTCATCATCAAACTCTTGTTGTTTCATATCAATTTCTTCAAGCATGGGTTTTCGTTCTTTCTTATCATCCAAACAATGGACATTTCTTCATTTCTGGAAATCAACTAACCCTAAACGCCCCATGTTGATTCCTATCAGGTATTTAGTATTCAGGTAAAAAATGTCAATTTATTGTTATTAAATCATCTAATTTGCAACGGAATACACTTTTATAGTGTAAAAATTACAATTACTTATACGTAAGAATGTAATTCCTAATTGGTGCAACCGAAAATACTAGGATCAGGACGCATTAATTGACACGATATGGTGGGAGGGAATTTGGAATGGGTCCTGACCCAAATTAGATTTTGTTAAAAGGTATCAAAAAATCTAACTTAATCCTCACTGGATTTTTCGGACATCTCGTTGACCACAGATCCCTCCCAAAGAGGGTACCCGATGTTATAGGCGGCCCGTGCCAATAAATGGGCTGCGATAGGTGCAGTCATGATGAAGAATACCAAGCCGGCCAAGGCTCTGATCGCCGTTCCAGTATCACCGGCGGTGACTGTCAAAGCTATCATCATCAGCCCGGAACCCACAGTTCCCGCTTTCGAAGCTGCATGCATTCGGGAATAGATATCCGGCAAGCGGATCAAACCTATAGAAGCGATGAAGGCAAAGAAGGCTCCGATGATCACTAAAGTACCGGCTATGAAATCGATCATGATTTACCCTTTTGAATTTTCGGTTCGTCTTCAGCTTCCAAATGGGCTGAGCCGCGTTCCAGCACAAACCTTGCCAGGGCCACGGTGGCCAAAAATCCGACAAGACCCAGCGCAATGGCTATATCAACATAGAGATAATAGCCCGTTTTGACCCCTACCACCGCAATAAATCCGATCACAACGCCAACCAGCATATCAAGCGCCACAATACGATCAGGCAGTGTTGGGCCAATGATTACTCGGTAAGTCGTCACGAAAAATGACGCAATCAGAAAGATCATGGCGATGATGATTGCAATATCGAGAAACTCTTTGCCGCTCATCGAAATGCCTCCAAAATCTTCCGCTCAAACCCATTGGCAATATCAAGTTTGGCTGCAGGCACATCTGAGCAGTCAATGGCATGAACAAACAAATAGCGACGATCCTTTGACACATCTACAGACAGTGTTCCTGGCGTCAGGGTAATCAAATTGGCAAGAAGTGCTATTTCAAAATCGCGATCAACCGTTAGTTCAAAGGCGAAAATACCTGGTTTCAAATTCATATCCGGACGCAAGACCAGCATTGCAACGCGAAATGCGGATAGTGACAGCTCTTTTATAAACAACAGGAACAAAGAGAGCATTCGGGTGGTTTTCCCAAAATATCCGCCTGTGCCTATCTGTTCGCGTATCAACCAGATTGCAAAGAAACCCAACACAAAGCCGAATATTAAATTAAGCTCTGTGAATGAGCCTGTCATGGCACCCCATGCCAACATCAACAACAGATTGACCAGCAGCAAGCTCATTACAAATCACCTCCAAAAACAGAGCCGATATAATCGTTCGGGTATAGCAGCATTCGCGCACCATCAGCAGATATTGAGATCAGCATTTCAGGGGCAAGGCCAATAGCGAGCGTCGCAACGACCAAAAGGCCTATCGATACAGATGCGGTTAATCTGAAGCTCTCGTCAAGTTCCGGTCTTTTCCAGGCTTCTGCTCCGTCTCTGGTTCCTTCAGGACCCCCGCGCCAAAACGCAAAAATCCAGACCCGGAAAACCGCAATGCTTGTGAGCAATCCTGATATCAAAATCGCCGCAGCCAGCCACCAGGCGCCAATTTCCAAAGATGCCTTGACCAGAATAAACTTGCCCCAAAAACCGGAAGTTGGTGGCAGCCCTGCGACAGATAAAGCAAGTATCAAGAAGCCCGCGGCAAACATCGGCGAAGCGGCGTATAATCCACCCAATTGACGCAGATCATTTGTACCCGCCATGCGGCCGATGAAGCCTGCTGCCAGATAAAGCGCTGTCATGACAATCATAGAGTGCACTGCATAAACCAAGACCCCGGATACGCCAGTGACCGACGCTATGGCGATACCGGCCAACATGGTGCCAATACCGGAGACGACCAAATATCCGAATACTCTTCTGATGTCGTTTTGGGCCAGAGCGCCCATCACACCGGTAATCATTGTTAAAGCGGCAATCCAGGCAATACCTTCAGCAATCTGATCTCGTTGATCCGCAAAGAGCATTACTGAAATTCGCAGCAAGGCATAGATGCCGACTTTTGTAAGCAATCCAGCAAAGAGAGCGGACACCAGGAATTTTGGTGTATGATATGAAGCAGGTAGCCAAAAATTCATCGGAAAGGAAGCTGCCTTCATGGCAAATGCCAGGAAGTACAAAACAGCAATCGTATAGATTGGCCCTTCCACCAGGCCTGAATTAATCCGCACCCAAATATCGGCCATATTGAGCGAGCCGGTAATGCCATAAAGATAGCCAGTAGCCATCAGGAACATGGTCGTTGCGACCAAATTCAGGAAAGCGTATTTCATCGTTCCATCCAGCTGAACCTTTTCACTTCCCAGAACGATCATTCCGAAGGAAGAGATAAGTAAAACCTCAAACCAGACGTAAAGATTGAAAACATCTCCCGTTAAAAATGCGCCTGAGACCCCGCACATCATCGCCATGAAAAACGGATAAAATCCGTAACGCATTTCAAGTTTTGTCGCTGTCGAACTGGCATAAATGCTGGCCACCAATGCGATAAGCGCACTGGTAAAGGTCAGCAAGGCGCCGGCTATGTCGACAGAGAAGGTAATCCCGAAAGGTGGAACCCAGCGTCCCATTGTCATGGAAACGGGCCCATTCGCCAAAACCTGCTGTAACAGGCCAAAACTTGCAATTGCAAGAAGCCCCATGCCTAATACCGCTATTTTTCCCTGGAAGGCTGACCGGGTACGCATCATCAACAAAATAGCTGAAAACAACATGGGAATCAGGACAGGTAAAATGATCAGATAGTCTGATACATGCAGATTTGCATCCACCATAATACCTGTCAGGTCTGTGATTTCGGGTCCCTTGGATGCCATCAGCTAATTCCTAATATCCAAGTGGTGGTTGCGGTTCATCAACCGGTTCAGCAAATCGCATACTATCTGTATCGTCCGTATTGAGATCCTGAAATGCGCGATACCCCAGCACTAGCAAAAACGCAAAGAAGGAAAATGAGATAACAATAGCGGTCAAAATCAACGCTTGGGGGAGTGGGTTCGCAATTAACCCTTCTGGTACTTGCAGTGCTTCTGGAATTATTGGCGGCACTTCTTTTGTAAGCCTCCCGGAGGTGAAGATTAGCAGGTTCACCGCATTACCCAAGATACCAACACCAAGCAAAATGCGGATCACGTATTTTGACAGAAGCAAATAAATGCTGACGGTGAAAAAACAACCAACGAGTAGAGCAAGTGAGATTTCCATCAGTCCTCCATCCGTTCTTCAAGGGCCAATGCAATTGAAGTGATTGCACCAACAACAACGCAGTAAACGCCGATGTCAAAAACCAATGTAGTCGACAAAGCTAATTCTAGGTTGCCAATTCTTGGATAAGCCCAAAGCCCTGTTAAAAACGGAACCCCGAATAATAGCGATGGCAAGCCTGCGGTGATCGCCATAAACAAGCCGAAGCCGGCTATAGAAATCGGATGGAAATATAATGCCCTGCGAACTGGCGGTACACCATTGGCAATTCCGTAGATTGCAAATGCAGAAGCTGCGATAAGACCTCCAATAAATCCGCCGCCCGGATCATTATGGCCGCGCAACAGGATAAAGATAGAGAACAACACCATTAGAGCTGTCAAAAACGGGGCAAATGTTCGGAATATAATCGTATTCATGAATTCTCTCCCGCCTCTACCCGAGGCAAGCGCCCCTTAACTCTGATAAGAGCAATAATTCCAAGGCCCGCAATCATCACTACTGCGATCTCGCCCAACGTATCTAATCCGCGGAAGTCAACGATGATAACATTCACGATGTTTCGGCCATGGGCAATGGTCCGGCTATAGGCTGCAAAGAACTCAGAGAGTTCCGGGTTGAACGGCACTTGAACGACGGCCAATAGCAGCGCAGTGAAAGCCGAGCCTGCAATCAGCGCTACGCTAAAATCAAAAGACTTTTCAAGAAATGGCCGATGATCCGTCTTATTCAGGGTCAGGCGCGTCATAACAAGGGCCAAAATTACAACTGAAAGGGTTTCGACCATAAACTGGGTAAACGCCAAATCGGGTGCACCAAACAATATGAATATCACTGCAACAGAAAAGCCCTGAATCCCCAAGGAGATGATAGCGGTAAGGCGGTCCTCTGCATAAATCACGGCCAATAGCCCCACAAAAGCGAGAAGGAAAATTCCGGTTTCATAAAAGCTCAATCCACTCGGCATCTGCCAGGCAGGTAATTCATCAAAAATAACCAGACTTGCCCATACTGACAAACCAAAGACCAGAAAGACTGTAGTCATGTAGGCTTCCATCCGGCCATTTTGTAGAATGCGCGTTAGGGTAGTAGATAACTTAACCGTTCCATCAATAAATTGGTCGAAACCATGGTCTGGCCCCCAACCAATTTTGTGCAAGATCGCTGCCATCGCAAAACGCGCTTTGTCCAATTTCCAAAAAATCAGACATCCCAAGGCGAT
>JBAUHS010000011.1:0-3882 GCA_049680405.1 Salaquimonas sp.
CGGGATCTGCCAATCCTTCGATCGTTTCGATTTTCGCCCCAGACGCTTTGGCGACCGGCATCAGGCAAGACTTGACCAGTTTGCCATCGACGAAAACAGAGCATGTCCCGCACTCGCCGGCGCCGCATCCTTCTTTGGTGCCGGTCAGGTTCAAATCATCGCGCAGGAAGTCCAAAAGGCGCTTGTGAGCATCCGTTTCTTTGGAGATCTTGCGATTGTTGACTTCCAAGTCAATTTGCAGCTTAGGCATTTTCCAGTTCCTCAAATTTCACATCGACTTCTGATTGATTTTCCAATGCTTCCTCGATACCCGCTTTGACAAATCCGATCACGACACTGCGGCGGTATTCCTGACGGCTGCGCGAAGCGACTTCATCTGCTGCCAATTGTGCGGCACTATTGATGGTACGGCGCGAAATCTTTTCGCCGCGCAATAGAGATTCAACGGCGTTCAATCGTATTGGCCGAGGTCCGACACCACCAAGTGCCAGTCGGACGTCATCGAACACACGGCCAGTACTGTCCGCTTTGACAAGGGCGGCACAGCAAGCGATGGAAATTACCAACGACCTGCGCTGCCCCACCTTTTGAAAGGAACCGCCGTACCCAGCCAACGTGTCCAGCGAAACGGAAGAAATGATCTCACCGGGCTGAAGAACCGTACGCCCAGGCCCCAAAATAAAATCTGAGACAGTAATGTTTCTCGTTTTGATTTCACCATCTTCCAGGCGCGCGATTTCAACTCCACCGTTGAGTGCCGCAACAGCTGGCGTTCCATCGGCAACCGGTGATGCGTTTGCCAGATTTCCGGCAAGCGTTGCCTGTTCGCGGATTTGATCATCCGCAAACCAAATTGCGCAATAGGGCATACAAGGAAGCAAGTGCTTAAGCACCCCGTCCGTCAGGAAGTCCTGATAGACGATGTTTGCACCTAGTCTAATCCTTCCATTAGCAACGGAATGGCCTCCAAATTCTGCAACCCTCGTCACATCAACGAAGGAAGGAATGTGAACATCACCTGCACGTCCTTCTCGGGCCCAGGGCAAAATATCCGTTGCACCGGAAACGAGCCTGCTGCCCTCGGGGGCCTTGGACCAAAGCTCCAAAGCGTTCCGTAGCGTAGTAGGCAAATGATACGTATCGCATGTCAGCATGGCTCGTCTCCTTCTCTATCAAATCAAGCTTATTCAGCAGCGACCTTGCGGGCCTCAGCATGCTTGTTTTTCACCACAACTTTGATCGCATCCTCGACACGGTCCTTGGCATAGCGGAGCGCTTCTTGAAGATCGGTCATGTCAAACGTGTGGGTGTGGATCAGGGTCGCATCAAAGACCTTCTGACGCATGTAGGCTTCGGCGCGGTGAGTCGCCGTCTTGCCTTCGCCGCGGATGCCGTAAAGGTAAATGTTGTTGCGCACCAAGTAGGCGACATCAACTTCATCAGGCTTGTGTGGGAAGGCCGCCAGGCAGATCTTGCCACCGCGGTTGAGCATCTGGGCTGCTTGATTGGTCCCGTCCGGCGCACCGGCGCATTCAACGACGTAGTCGGCGCCTTTGCCACCCGTCAACTCGCGCACTTTCGCCACGACATCTTCGTTGCGCACATTGATGACGTGATCGGCACCAAGCTGCTTGCCGATCTCAAGCCGGTTGTCCCGCGTGCCGGTTAGAATGACTGGCTGGGCTCCAAGCGCCTTTGCAACAGCGGCCCCCATAAGACCGATTGGCCCCGGCCCGGTTACAACAACACTTTCGCCAGCGACAAGCCCGCCTAGTTCGGTCAGACCGTACATCGCAGTGCCCGCTGTGACGACCAGTGTCGCCTCTTCGTCAGACATAGTGTCCGCCACATGGACCAAGGTATTGATGTTGTTCACGGCATATTCCGCAAAGCCACCATCGGTTGTGAAGCCATTTGCCCGGTGACCCTTGTCAACATCGCCATAGTTCTTACCGTAGTTGTGGCAGGAGGTGTACATGCCTGCCCGGCAACGCTTGCACTGACCACAGCCAGCATGAATTTCGACGGTCACTCGTTCGCCGATTTCATATTCATCGACACCTGGCCCCAAGGCCACCACTGTCCCCATGTATTCATGGCCCGGCGTGAAGTTCTTGTTGAACGGGGCACCACCGTGAATTTGAGCAGGCGGGCCGTTGTGGATGATTTCCAGATCCGTCGCGCAGATCGCAACCGCATCAATACGCACCAGAACCTCAGCCTTTTGAGGAGCAGGAACGGGCTTGTCGACTAACGTAAGCTCTCCCGGATCACCGAGTACCCAAGCTTTCATAGTAGTGGGAATTGGATAATCCGACCCAACAGTTACATTATCTGGCAAGCTCATTGTTGTTCTCCTTGATATTCAGTTTTAGCGCCCTTCAGGGCAGTGCATTTCAAAGCTGCTTTGAGAGTTTCTGGGCAGCTTGAACTATGGATTTACTTAATTTTTTTCGATAGACTGGTGTCGCCTGTTCTGCTGAAACGGTCACTGAAATTGAAGCCACGACGGCGCCGCTCATTTCGCGCAAGGCTGAACCGATGCAGACAACACCGTCTTTCAACTCTTCATCATCGACGGCATATCCGTTTCGCCGGACAAGCCCCAGCTCTTGCATTAAACCAGAAAGACTAGTGATCGTATTTGCGGTGTATCCAGTAAGACCATTTGCTGCGACAACGCGCGCAAGTTCTGTATCGGGAAGCCATGCCAGCATCGCCTTCCCTGTTGCAGTCGCATGAAGGGCGGTCATTTTGGTAATTTCATCAGTCTCTGTGACTTCATTAACCGATTGTGTAACCCTCAGTTTTGTCATCAGCGAAGTGTCACTCAAGATAGCAAGTTGCACACTGTGTCCAAGCTGTTCACTCAAAGCCTCAACACCGCTTTTAAGCACTTCCCCAAGATCAGATTGGCGTCCTGTTAGGTCGGCGAGCTCGTGAAACTTCTGCCCCAATGCGTATCCACGATTACGCCCTAAGTGAGCAAGATAACCACGGCCTACCAATGTCGAGATCAGGTGATGGCACGTCGACTGATTGAGCTGCGATCGCATCGCCAATTCGCTTAACGGCAACGCGCCGCCTTCAGATGCCAGCACCTCCAATATAGTCAGCGCGCGGTTGACCGATTGAATTTGCTTGGCTCCAGCTGGAGCAATTTCAGAAACAGCAACGTCGCTCTTGACGTCGAGCAAATTGGGTGAACCCACGTTCTGTTTAGAATTTGTCGACTCTAACACTGCATATCCTCCGCGCTCAGTAATATCAGATATAGCATTTACGTCAATCTTTTATCACAATAAAAAATTCAATTTCATAATGTTAGAATAACTATCCTAAAAACGCTTATTGAGTCTCGACCCACAGGTAACTGTTTTGAACCGCTCCAAAATATTCGAGCAAATAATATAATCACGCTAGAGACTTGCTTAATGTCATTGCCGATCAACTGTTACAGAACACACGCCCCCATCAAGCCTTGGGCGCATTGGGTCTATTGTTCGAAGGTCAACTCACAAACTCGCAACTCGAAATAACTTGAACAGTCAGGGAAGCAAAAGTGGATCAAATCTGAAAATGCGAAGGAAATGAACGATTCAATATGCGACGGCCACGGATTCAGTTATGAGGGGCGCCACCCGCCGAAGTCGGCTTTGACTGCATTTGGCACAAAGCGTTGATGGCAGTCGTGTCGCAGGCAAACCAATCAACAAAATCGAAAACGGTAAAAGGTCCGCTAAGCCGTCATCTGGACAACGGTCCTTTACTGTTTTGTTGAATGTCGGCTTTGTAGAAACCTACTGGAAGTATCTGAACGGCAGGTACGGGCCGAATGTACCATTCAGATTTCTGGGTGCAGTTTTAAGCAGCAAATTCTTG
>JBAUHS010000012.1:0-47545 GCA_049680405.1 Salaquimonas sp.
GCCAATGTGGGTGCGCCGACACCTGGAACCAATGGTGGTACTTTCACCATCAACCTCGATGGCACCTATGAGTTTGATCCGGGAACTGACTTCCAGGATTTGGATGATGGCGAAACACGTGTCACGCTAATTACCTATACCATCGATGATGGCAATGGCGGTACCGACACTGCAACCGTAACTGTTACTGTTGAAGGTGCCAATGACGCGCCAGTGATCATTGATCCAAATGATCCGTTTCCAAATCCGAATGATCCGCCGGTTCCGGCTGATCCGAACAATGTGATTCCGGATGTAGACGGGTTCGATTCGACCTCTCTGGCTCCTCTCGATGTTTCCCCATATTTCTATGATGTGGACGGAGATCCGCTTACCTTGAGCCTTGATCCTGCAACGACACCGGCATGGCTGACGATTGACAGCAATGGGGTGATCTCAGGAACACCGCCATCTGATGCTTCCCAGGGTGGCCCTGCGTCAGACGGTGTTTATACGATCACCATCATCGCAACAGATGACAATGGAGCCGAAGTAACAACGAATGTGACCTTCACCATCGTCAATGTTCCGCCAACAACATCCGGTTTGCCTGACGACATGGAGGTAGCGGGAAATCAATATGAAGTCCCGACGGCTCAGGCATTCAACGACCCTGATGGAGATGTTTTGACCTATAGTGCAACTGGTCTGCCAAACGGGCTAACAATTGACCCGGTTACCGGATTGATATCCGGTCAGGTTGACCCGGCTGCAGTTTCCCAATCACCTAATGGTGATGGTTTCTACATAGTTGAGGTTACGGCAGATGATGGTCAGGGCGGGACAGTTACAACCAGTTTCGAGTTGTTAATAACCGATCCCGTCAATCCTGAAATGCCCGGACCTTTGGGACCACTACCACCCGATGGTGGGCCTCAAGCGATGCCTGGAACACCCCAATCTGAACTGATTATAGACGGTACGGTCAATACGATTGGCAGCTTGGGCGGCAATGTTGGGCTGTTCGATGTTGATCATCCGGTAACACAAGCGCTGTATCAAATCAGTCCGCTTTCTGAAGCGTTATCACTGGACGCAAATGGTCATCCGGTAACTGAAGCAATTTCCTGGATAGAAAAAACCAGACAGGCTCTGGCGAATGGAGCTGGCGATGGTGAGCTTGCAAATGGACTGAGTTACTTTCTTGGCGCGGATATGCGTGTTGCCGATCAATCAGGGGATGTAATTATTAGAACCATGGTTTGGCAGGACATGGTCTTTGTTGAGGCTATTGGCGCAGGAAAAGACTTCGAGTGGGAGCTTGAGAGTTTGAATGGGGGATCAAGCCCGTCTTGGGTCGATCAATATGGCGCCAATCTGCTCGCTCTCAAAGTACCGGCAAATCTCACTGACGCCGAGCTGGTCTTACTGGGGTCGGACAGGTTTGGAAACGAGATCCGTTTGCGTATCTCCTTACATACCCTCAATGGGCAATTGGATAATGTTCGGCTGTTGAGCAATGAGCAGGCGCAGAATTTTTCAGGGCAGCTTCAAGCACTTTTAAACAAACCAATTAGTGAAGCCAGATCTCTGCTTCTCAACAAAATTTAAGGAAAACAGAAATGACCGAGCTTTCTTCCAAAGCAATTCGCATGTCAAATGACGCAACCAAAGATTGTTACAATATGTCAAATGCACCAAAAAACAAAATCCAACAGATGGCCCGCGGCCTGGTACCTTTGCTCGGAGCATCGCTTCTCCTAGGTGGGTGCATGGTTACTCCGCAGCCTCTAAGCGAAAGTGAACTCGCCCTCACCGCTGAAACCAACCTGGCTCGGGTAACCCAGAACCAGGAACCCATTAGCCGCTCTGTTTCATTGTATGAAGCGATGGCAAGATCTTTGAAATATAATCTGGATCACAAGGTCGAGATGATGGCGAGAGATGTCGCCGATGCAAAGCTAAATGTTGCGCGGTCTGAGATGTTGCCGAGTCTGGTGGCAAACTCGCACTATTCAGACCGTAACAACAAGCCGCATTCTTACAGCGAGTCGCTAACCGGTATTCGCTCTGCGAACCCTTCGACTTCCCGAAATCAAGAAAGTTTCACGAAGGATATTACATTCTCTTGGAACATTCTTGATTTCGGTTTGTCCTATGTCCGCGCAAAGCAGGCGGCAGATCAGGCTATGATCGCCGAAGAGCAAAAACGTAAAGTAGTCATCAGAATTATGGAGGATGTGCGAACTGCCTATTGGCGCGCTGTATCTGCTGACAGGTTGCTTTCAGGATTTCAAGCCTTGGAAGGACGGGTAGAGCACGCTTTGAAAAATTCTCGCTCTTTGGGCAATTCGGGATACACTTCTCCTGTGGCTGCGCTGACGTATCAACGCGAGTTGGTGGATATCAAGAAGCAAATCCAACGTTTGGAAAGAGAGCTTAAAACGTCAAAAATTCAATTGGCCGCTCTTATGAATATTCCGCCAAATGAACAATATTCATTGGTTATTCCCAAGCGTCAACTGTCATCCCTGAACATCAAGATACCTTCAAGCGAAATGACGAGATTGGCTCTGCAAAATCGCCCTGAGATCAGGGAAATTGCCTATAAATCGCGAATTAGTGAGAAAGAGGCTGAGGCAGCGTTATTGGAATTGCTTCCTGGAATTCAACTTTATGCAGGCGCAAATTACGACACGAATGATTTTCTGTTGAATAGTGATTGGGTCTCTTGGGGCGCGAAAGCATCCTGGAACCTGATGAAGCTTTTTCAATATCCAGCAAAGAAGCAATTGGTGAATGCAGATCAGGGGCTCAATGACCAGCGAAATCTGGCCATGACCATGGCGATCATGACCCAGGTGGAAGTGGCCAGAGCAAGGTATCATTATCTGCGCAAGTCTGCCCAAACGGCTCAGCAATATCATGAAATACAATCCAAAATCCTGAAACAGGTGCGTGGTTCTGCATCCAGTGGAGCGGCCTCTGAACAAAGCCTAATCCGTGAGGAGATGAACGCTCTTGTCGCATCAGCTGAATATGACATTGCCTATTCTGACCTGCAAAACGCTTTTGCCACCATCTATGCTTCCATCGGGGTCAATCCTTGGGGAGACTATCTGGACACCAATACGGATGTGGGAACATTGACATCCAGTTTGAAGCAGGTTTGGCAGGAGCGGGGCGATCACGGTGGCTAATCCTGAATCGCTAAAATCCAAATCCACGACGAAGAAGAGTGCAGGATTGATTGCTGTTTCAATGCTCTTTGCAGCAATCAACCCTGCCTCAGTTCTGGCTCAGGAAAAAATCAATGAGCAACTGGATGCCCGCGGATTATTGAGGCCCTTGGAAAAGGTTGAATTCAGTTCAAATTTGCGGGCCAAAGCTCTGAAAACACCATTTCGGGAAGGAGATAGCTTCAAAAAAGATGAGGTGTTGATCGCTTTTGATTGTCAGCGTTATGAGGCCGAATTAAAGGCAGCAAAAGCTGGCGCAGATGCCGCCTGGACCGAGTACAAGTCAAAAAAACGGCTGCTTGCTTATCAAGCGATTGGTAAGGACGAAGTGCGTCTTGCAGCCGCTCAAGCTGGCAAGGCTTCGGCTGAAGTGGATGTTCATCAGGTTGTAAATCAGGAATGTGAAATTCGTGCTCCCTTTGATGGCCGCGTGGTGTCCCGCAGCATAAATGAGAATGAGTATCCTTCAAATGATCAGCCTTTGATGGTGGTTTTGAATGATGCGGTTCTGGAGATTGAGATGGTCGTGCCGTCCCATTGGTTGACCTGGCTGCAACTCAAACAACCCCTTGTCATATTGGTGGACGAAACTCGAGAGCGTGTTCCTGCAGTGCTTGACAGAATTGGCGCTGAAGTAGACCCGGTCAGTCAAACCATTAAGGTGTTTGCACGAATGAATGCTGATGGATTTTCAATCCTTGCAGGTATGAGTGGCACCGTCACATTTAAAGGCGGGAGTTGAGAACTTGTCTGTAAAGCCAATGCTTAACAACCAGCTTGATAAAGCCGCTGGCCAGGCTGCTGAGGTCGGAAAAGTCGGAACCGTCGTAAATCTGAAATCTGACCCAAACAAAAACTCCAATCAATTCCAGCCAGAGCCTTTTGAAAAAAGGGCAACGGCTTCGTCTGACTTGGTTCCAACTTTACTGGAACAAATTCTGGCAATCGAAGGGCGCATGCGAAAGGCTGAGACTCTGCAGGCACTTAGATATTATGCGGTCAATGAATTGCGGCAGATCATCCCGGCATCTCAAATCATGATCTTGCAACGCAAATCGGGTCGCAAGGCTTGGGCGATTAAATCTGTTTCATCTCTGGCGGCCCCCGATGAACGGTCTCCAATGCTGCAATGGCTATCCTCAACACTGGGTGGATTGATTGACCGCGCTGTAAAAAGCCAGGCTTGTCTTGGAAGATTGGAACTTGATTCAGCTCCGCATAACAGCCCATCCTATCGCTACACCCTGTTTTACCGCTTCGATATTGGGGCCTCGCAACGCGCATCCACGATAGTCTTTTTTTCAGATAAGCCGTTTTCTGATCAGCATAAGCAAATTCTCACAAGATTGGGTGAGACTTTTGGTCATGCCTGGAGTGTATTTGACCGTGGAAAACCAAACCCGGCATTGGCTTTATCAAAACCAGTTAAGTTCTTGATCGGCGCAGCCGTGCTTTTGACGCTGTTTATTCCTGTTCCGTTAGCAGTATTGGCTCCGGCTCGAATTGTAGCGGACAAGCCGACAATTGTAGCTGCTCCCATAAATGGCGTGATCGAAGAAATCCATGTGTTGCCAAACCAGCCTGTGAAAACTGGCGATTTGCTTTATTCCTTTGATAAAACAGAGGCAAAAAACAATCTTGAAAACGCAACGCGCAATCTTGGCGTTTCAGAATCCCGTTATCGGCGCGCCAGTCAGGCCGCCTTTGGTTCAAATGCCTTGAAGGGCGAGGTAGCAATTGCAAAGGCTGAAGTTGAACTTGCGGCCGAAGAAAAAGCCAGTTTTGTTCGGCGTCTTGGACTGGCTGATGTTCACGCAACTGCGAGCGGTATCGTCTTGTTTGAAAGTATCGACAGATGGGTAGGTATACCGGTGGAGACTGGGGAAAGGGTTATGCGGATCGCTGATCCTGAGGCATTGCGGATTGAAATAGATTTGGCAGGTGATGATACCATCATTCTTGATGAAGGCGCCTCTGCAAAGCTGTTTCTGGACGCCAATCCTCTCAATCCGTATGACGCACGAATCATCGAAACATCTTACCAGCCTATAAAATCCGAACGCGATACCCTTGTATTCCAGCTTCGAGCTGAATTGTTACCGGAAGAAAACCAAAATGATCTGCGCATTGGCCTGCGTGGTACAGCGCAATTATTTGGTGACCCTGTCCCCCTATGGTTTTTCCTGTTCAGAAAACCGCTCTCCTATCTCCGCCAACTGACGGGTATTTGATGGCAGGCACAGCGGCAACTCCGGCGTCGGCGAGCGCCAAAAACCGCGAGGATGGCGAAACCCTTCCCAAACTACGGCAGGATCTTACCATTGAGCCTGGTGACCCGTTTTGGACAGGCGCTCCATCGTTCATTATCTTTGACGCTGCGCGGAACCGGTATTTCAGACTAGGCGAATTTCAGTTGCAACTTTTAACGCACTGGAAAAGTGTCGACTCTGAAGCCTTGGCAGAGAAACTTAGTCGCATTCTCAATAGGGAAATTTCCGCCATTGAGGTGGAAGGGTTTGCAAAATTTCTTGTAGCAAATTCTCTAGTGGAACTGAACGATCGTGATGCCTGGAAAGGGGTTATGGAACAACATCGCGTATCTCAGCAAAGTCTGATTAAAAAGGCCGTGCATTCCTATTTGTTCTTCCGAATTCCTCTGATCAATCCGCAAAAGTTATTGGACACGCTTTGGCCATTTGTTGGGATATTGTTTACCCGCGCCGCCGCTTTGGTATTTGTAGCAATAGCGCTGATTTCTCTTTTTCTCGTCTCTCGCCAATGGGATGTTTTTCAATCCACTTTCATGGATTTTTTGAGTCTGGATGGATTCATGTTCTATGCGAGCAGTCTCGTTATCATCAAGATCATTCATGAGATGGGCCATGCATTGATGGCCAGAAAATACCATGTCGCCGTGCCGACAATCGGCATCGCTTTTATCGTCATGATGCCAATCCTTTACACAGATACAACCGCGGCCCATCGCTTGCGGTCTCGGATCACCAAATTACATATCGATCTGGCAGGCATATATGCAGAGCTGGCTCTGGCCTGTATTGCAACACTTCTTTGGGTGTTCCTCGATGATGGACCTGCGCGGTCGGTTGCTTTCACAACCGCGACATTATCCTGGGTTCTGAGCCTTGCAGTAAACCTCAATCCCTTCATGCGCTTTGATGGATATTATATCCTCAGCGATTTAACTGGTTTTGAAAATCTACAGGAACGCGGTTTTGCCTTTGCCAAATGGAAACTGCGGGAATTGCTTTTTGGAGCAAAAATTCCGCCTCCTGAAGCAGTTCCGCTGAAATGGCATCTCCCCATCATCCTTCATGCCTGGGGCACTTGGATATATCGGTTCTTCTTGTTCCTTGCGATTGCGGTGATCGTCTACGCATTCTTCATCAAGGTGGTAGGTATTTTCTTGTTCATCGTCGAGATAGCATGGTTCATCATTATGCCAATCTGGCGCGAGTTCAAACATTGGTGGAGCATGAGACAAATGATCTTGAAAACGAAACGCAGTCTTACAAGCGCATTTCTTTTTACTGTTGCAATTCTGGCACTGTTTTTGCCCCTGGATAATGAAGTGTCAGTTCCGGCTATAATGAAGACTATAGGCACCAAAGATATTTATTCTCCAAAGGCTGCAAAAATTGCTTTGCTAACACTTCAGAACGGGCAAGTCGTAAACGGAGGGGATGTTCTCGCTGTGCTTGTATCCGATCAATTGCTTGAAGACAAATCACGCATTGAGCGTGAGATCAGGTTGTACGAGGCTCGCCTTGCAAGATCGCAATCCAATGCTGAAGATCATTCCTTGAGATTGGTTCTGCAAAGTGAGTTGGATGCAAAACGCGAAGAATGGCAGGGCAATCAAGACCAGATCAATCAACTGACTATTCTCGCTCCAGTTTCCGGAATGATTGTCGATGCAGATCCGAATATAGCTGAAGGCATGTATTTGAACGCTAATTATAGACTGGCCTCAATCAAACCCGGCACAGGTCAGCAAATAACTGCCTATGCAGACGAAGCTTCGTTTGTCCGGATCAATAAGAGCGCATCAGGCTTGTTCATCCCTGATAATCTGCAAGTCGCAAAATCCAAGATCGTGGTCGAGGCCAAAGCAGATATAGCGGTGGACAGTCTTTATGATGAAATATTGGCTGATGTGAATGGTGGCACAATATCCGTAACTCTCGAGCGGGATAGTGGGACCTTCAGATCGCAGTTGAAGCCAAAGCAGACTAGATTTCTGTTGGAGGCAACGCCTACGGAAACTGTTGCTGAGCGATCCTTGAGCCAGATTTTGCCTGGAGTTGTTTTGGTGGAAGCAAAGTCAACAAGTATGGCAGAACGGATGATGAATAAAATTGGCTCCGTCTTCATTCGGGAGTTTGGGTTATAGTTTTATTTTTATTGGGAAAAAACCTGTAATAATTCTGCAGCCACCATGGCTGCAATCACTTCTGGTCTTTTGTCTTTGATAGTTGTTGCCCCAATAGGACAGGTGAGGTGGTCCATCAAACCAGGATCATAGTCATTATCCTTCAGCCAATTGCTGAAAACAGCCTTTTTTGTTTTTGAGCCGATCATACCCACATAGGCAGCATCTTTGCGCCTCAATGCTTCGGCGGCAATCAGAAAATCGAGATGGTGCTCGTGGGTGAAAATGACAAACGCTGTATTAGGCGCGGCTTTGCGTACATTTTCCTCTGGAAGAGGCGAGTGGATCACATTTGTTCCAACTACCGTTTCGGGTAAGGAATCTGCTCTACTGTCAATAATTATTAACTCAAAAGGTAACAGCTCAAGCACTTTCACCAATGCTTTTCCAGTATGTCCCGCACCATGAATCTGGACTATCGGCAATGATGTCTCAGCCGGGCTCAAAACGGTGTGCAGATTTTCGGCAAAAACCCTCTCATAAGAAAGCGTAACCGAACCGCCACAGCATTGGCCAATTTCAGGACCCAGTGCAATCTTCTGTCGATCGTTTTGCTTGTTTGTTTCAATCAGAATTCTAGCGTGTTTTGTGGCTATCCATTCCAGTTGGCCCCCGCCTATGGTTCCAAAAATATGGCTGGGCGTTACCAGCATTTCGCATCCAAGGTTTCTAGGCGTTGAGCCTTTTGCCTCGACAATTCTGATAGCGACGTGCTTTTCGTCACCTGCAATTAACAGTCTGGCGGTTTCAAAAAGTGAGGTTTCCTGGGGAATTTTCATTGCAAAGCTTGTACAAGGGTCCATATGATCTGAAATTCAAAATGTGTTGTTCGCGAGCGTTTGACAAGTCACAAATCGTATAAAGACTCTGGGAGAGAAAGATGAATTTGGAATTCAGCAATGAGGACAAAGCATTTCGTCAGGAGGTGATAGACTTTCTTGCGGAAAAGCTGCCCAAGCGGATTAGTGACAAGGTTCATCTCGGCAAACGCCTGACCAAACAGGATATGGTTGATTGGCATGCAATCCTGAATGAGCGCGGTTGGCTGGCTCCAAATTGGCCAAAGGAACATGGTGGCGCAAAATGGTCGGCAGTTCAAAATCATATTTTTGATGAAGTGTCTTGGGATATGGGAGCGCCTAGAGTGATCCCGTTCGGCATCAATATGTTGTCTCCAGTGCTGATTAAATTCGGGTCGCACGAGCAAAAACAGCATTACCTGCCGCGCATTCTCGATAGTACAGACTGGTGGTGTCAGGGTTATTCTGAGCCCGGCGCGGGTTCAGATCTTGCTTCGCTAAAAACCAGTGCCGTGCGCGATGGGGAGCATTACATCGTCAATGGTCAAAAAACCTGGACAACCCTTGGTCATTATGCGGACTGGATATTCTGCCTTGTGAGAACATCGAACGAAGGTAAGCCCCAGGAAGGCATCTCTTTTCTCCTGATTGATATGAACACGCCCGGTGTTACGGTTCGCCCGATCATCCTGCTCGACGGCGAACATGAAGTGAATGAGATTTTCTTCGACAATGTGAAAGTGCCCGTGGAAAATCTCGTCGGAGAAGAGAATAAAGGTTGGACCTATGCCAAATATTTGTTGACACATGAGAGAACAGGGACGGCAAATGTTGGTAATTCCACAGCTGCCCTTCGTCGTTTAAAGTCAATCGCGAAAGAGCAAATGAATAATGGCAAGCCGCTCAGCCGCGATCCATATTTTGCGGCTCGCATGGCAAAAGTCGAAATGGAGCTTGAGGCACTTAAAACTACAAATCTGAGAGTGTTGGTTGAAGCTGATTCCGGCGCTGCTGCGGGGCCTGAAAGCTCGATGCTCAAGGTCAAGGGAACAATTGTGCGACTTGAAATCAACGACCTTGCCCGTCGTGCACTTGGGCCCTACGCTCTGCCATTTGTTTCGGAGGCCCTGGATGAAGGTTACAACGAGCCTCCTGTCGGTCCGGAATATGCCAATTCAATCGCATCAGAACACTTCAACCACAAAAAAATGCCGATCTATGCGGGCTCCAATGAAGTTCAACGAGGCATTCTGACTAAAACAAAATTGGGTCTGTAAGGGGCAAGTCATGGATTTCAAACTAAACGATGATCGTCGCATGTTGGCCGAAACGCTTGAGCGTTTTTTGCGGGATAATTACCCAATCGACAAGCGGCATGAATTTGTTGCCAGCGATCTGGGGTGGTCTCGGGAGCTGTGGCAAAAATTTGCGGATCTCGGCGTAATTGGCGCTTTATTCAAAGAAGAAAATGGCGGCTTTGGCGGCGAGGGTGAAGACATTATGGTTGTCTTTGAGGCGTTGGGCCGGGCGCTGGTCGTAGAGCCGTTTTTGCCGACGCTACTTGCCGGTTCGCTTATGGCTGATGTAATGGGCGCTGCTGCCAATGACCGGATTGAAGCAGTTATTGCTGGCGAAAAAATAATCGCACTTGCCCATAGTGAACCAGGATCAAGATATAATCTTGATCATGTGGAGACAATAGCCGAAGATGCGGGTGGCAGCTTCAAATTGTCCGGCCACAAATCAGTCGTGCTTTCGGGTGCAGATGCGGACGAGTTGATTGTCTCGGCCAGAACCTCCGGCGCTGCTGCCCATGAAAAAGGCATTTCTTTGTTTCTGGTCGACTCTAAAGCCAATGGCGTAAACATTCGCAACTATGGAACAGTTGATGGTTATGCGGCGGCGGATATTATTTTGGAAAATGTTGAAGCTGAATTAATCGGCAAGAAAGATGCAGCCCTTGGCCAGATAGAAGCGGCCTATTCAAAAGCAATTCTGGCGATTTGTGCTGAGTCTCTTGGTGCAATGGAAGTCGCAAAAGATCTTACCGTAGAATACATGAAAACCCGCAAGCAATTTGGGGTAGTCATCGGAAAGTTTCAGGCATTGCAGCATCGCATGGCAGATGTCTTGATCGAGATTGAACAAATGCGATCTTCTGTGGTCAATGCGGCCGGGCATCTAAACGGAGATCGCAAAAAACGGGAGTGGTATGCTTCTGCGGTGAAACACATGGCTGGCACTATTGGTCGCCAGGTTGCTGATGAATCAATCCAGATCCATGGCGGCATGGGAATGACCTGGGAATATCCAGTTGGCCACTATGCCAAACGCATCACAATGGCGGACCATCTTTTCGGTGACACGGATCATCATCTGCAGCGCTTTATTGATCTGGGAGAATGATGCCAGCACAAAATAAACATTTTTCGGCGCTTTTTTCTGCTGTCTTAGGCATTGGAGTCTTGTTAGCGCCAATCCCCGCTATCGCTCAATCTTCTGTGGATGCGGCGTTTCAAGTTTGGTTGAAGAGTGACCTTTGGCCTGAAGCTAGGGCGAAAGGCATTTCATCAAAGACATTCAATGCTGCCTTTCAGGGTGTATCGCCAAATCTGAAATTACCGGATCTGGTGATCCCGGGCCAGAAAAAGAAGGTGCCCAAGAAACAACGCCAGGCTGAGTTTCGCTCGCCCGCAGCTTATTTTGCTCCCAATATTATTGGCGGCGTCATATCTGGCGGCAAAAAACGGTTGGGTAAATATGGTTCGGCTCTGAAGTCAATCGAACGCCAAACGGGCGTGCCGGCAAGGATAATCCTTGCAATATGGGGAAGAGAATCCGCGTTTGGCAGCGCAAAAATTCCCTACAATGCCTTTGAAGTTCTTGGCACAAAGGCATTTATGTCTACCCGCAAAGACTATTTTCGCGAAGAAGTAATTGCCGCCCTACAGATGGTTGACCAAAAGGGAATTAGGATTAGCACAATGCGAGGGTCCTGGGCGGGGGCCTTGGGCCAGCCGCAATTCATGCCATCATCTTATCTTGCCCATGCCAGAGATTTTGATGGCGACAAAGTGCCGGACATTTGGAATTCTGTGCCCGACACCTTAGGCTCCATCGGGGGATATCTGGCGGATAAGGGCTGGGTCGCAGGCCGTGATTGGGGTTTTGAAGTCTCGTTGCCTCAATCTGTTTCTTGCGCTTTGGAAGGGCCAGACCAAGGAAGGAAAATATCTGAATGGACAAGGCTCGGTATCAATCGGATTAATGGAAAACCTTTTCCAGGTAATGAGTTGAAAGGTGAGGGCTATCTCATGTTACCAGCCGGGCGTTTTGGCCCGGCATTTATCGTGACGCCCAATTTCTTTGTTATCAAGGAATATAACAAGTCAGATTTGTATGCGCTCTTTGTTGGCCATGCCGGTGACCGCTTGCAATATGGCGGCTCCGCCTTTACTGGCTCATGGGGTGATGTAGGCGGCATGTATCGTTCAGATATTGCAAAAATCCAGCGCGGTCTTCAAAAAATCGGTTATGATGTTGGCGGAGCAGATGGACTTCCGGGATTCAAGACAAGGCGCTCAATCGGTGACTGGCAACAGAAAAACGGCTTGAATCCAACCTGTTTTCCAGAATCCTCTTTGAAAAGCAGATTCTGATGAAGACAAATCTCGAAGCATTTGTGTTTGAAACCTGTTTCGAGGATTTACCGCTCGGTGTTCGCAAGATTATTCAGCGTTCCATTCTGGATACCATCGGTGTGGCCGCTATCGGCTCTCAATCGGAGCTTTCCAAAATCACATCAAGTTACGCCAAGGATTTTTGGCGGGCGGGCAGTAACGGTCCCTATGCGCGGCTTCCTTTTGACGGGACGCAGTTAAGCCCATCAGGCAGCGCATTTGCCGGCGCTTTCATGCTCGATTCCATTGATGCCCATGATGGTCATTCACCTGTAAAAGGCCACGCGGGTTCGGCAATCTTTCCAGCTCTCTTAGGGTTTTGCGAGACACGCAGCCAGTCCGGCGATCCGGTTTCAGGCCAGGAGTTCATCACGGCAATGGCAATTGGCTATGAGATCGCCTATCGCTCCGGGCTCACCCAGCATGCAACCTGCGAGGATTATCATACATCCGGTGCCTGGACTGCCGTGGGCGTTGCGGCCATGGGATCAAGGCTTTTGAAACTGTCATCCGGGCAAATGCTTCAAGCTATTGGCATTGCCGAATATCATGGTCCTCGCAGTCAAATGATGCGCTGTATTGATCATCCCACAATGGTGCGTGATGGCGTAGGCTGGGGCGCTCCCGTGGGTGTGGATGCTGTCTATATGGCACAATCCGGTTTTACTGGCGCTCCTGCTGTTACGGTCATAAGTCAAGAAGCACAGCAATTCTGGCATGATCTTGGAACGCGGTGGGAAATTGAAAACACTCATTACAAGCGCTATCCAGTATGTCGCTGGGCTCACCCGGCAATTGATGCGGCTCAGGAGTTAATGCTGGCTAATGATCTAACTTCGCAAGAAATCAAGTCAGTAAAAATTCAAACATTTCACAATGCTATCCGTCTTGCGGGCAATGACCCCAAAACCATGGACGAACTGGCTTATGGAATCGCCTTTCCAACCGCAATCATGATCGTCAGGGGTAAGATCGGCCCAAGCGAGCTTTCAACCGAGGTATTGGAAGATCCGGAAATCAAACGGATCTCCATGGCGACAAAACTTGTAGAAACCGATCATTACAACAAGATTTCTATCGGTGTTCGCTGGGCGGATGTGTCTTTGACACTTCAGGATGGAACAGTAATTCAGTCTGAGCCGCGCAAACCTAAAGGCGATCCGGATGACCCGTTGAGTGATGACGAAATCAGTCAAAAATTTCATTTGTTTGCAGATTCGATTCTTGGCAAGGAAAGGGCTGATCATATTGAAGATTTGGTGGGCACTTTTCATGGGCAAAAAACAATGATCGGTGCGTTGGAAACGGCCATTTATCAGCCATTGCATTATTGAGCATCCATATCGTCGCTAGTTATAGTCGTCTCGGTAATAATTGACCGTATGGAAAAATATTCACATTCGCCTCTTGCCGAGTTTGGTTTCCTGCGCCACACTCTATTCATTCCAGAGCTTAAGTCTGGATAATATAACGTCTTTTGGGAGGAGGATGTGCCGCTGGTTCAGTAAAGCAGATAGTTGCTGGGCTTTCGAGTATACTCTTCTCCAATATTCAGTTTGGTTCGTCCTTTTTTGCTCGGGCCAAAAGGCTAGTAGTTTTGATTAGGGAGGGTTTCATGGCGAAAGTGTCCATGACAGTAAATGGTAAAGCGGTTTCGAAAGAAGTTGAAGATCGCACATTGTTGGTAGAATTGCTGCGCGAGAATTTGAATCTTACTGGAACGCATGTGGGTTGTGATACATCCCAATGCGGTGCCTGTGTGGTTCATGTGGATGGTAAAGCAGTTAAATCCTGCACCATTCTAGCGGCTCAGGCAGCAGGTAGCGAAATAACAACCATTGAGGGTCTTGCAAAAGGTCAGGAACTGCATCCGATGCAACTGGCCTTTAAAGAAAATCACGGTCTGCAATGCGGCTTTTGTACTCCGGGCATGATCATGACAGCGGTTGATATGGTCAATCGTCATGGCGGCAAAAACCTTGATGAGAAAACCATTCGTGAAGAACTGGAAGGCAATATCTGCCGCTGCACAGGCTATCATAATATCGTCCGCTCTATCGAGCAGGGCGCAAAGGCAATGGGGTGAGGAGCGGTTAGTCTGGCAAACAAATCGATGGATTCGATTTGAGTTACAAACGCCCGAGCACCTACCGGTGCGAGGGGTAAGCTGGCAAACCACATAAATTGACATTCAGGCGGCATCAACCGCCATGACGGAGGAGAAAGTAATGGGAGTAGAAGGTATCGGCGCAAGGGTGCTTCGAAAAGAAGACCGTCGCTTCATCACAGGTAAAGGCAAATACACAGACGATTTCAAAGTTGCAGGAATGAATTTCGCCGCATTTGTTCGCAGTCCTCATGCCCACGCAAAAATCAAGGGTATCAATAAATCCGCAGCAGAAAATATGCCTGGTGTTGCTGGCGTTTTGGACGGTAAGCAGCTTACCGGAGATGGTATCGGAAACATCATTTGCGGTTGGATGGTTCATTCAAAAGACGGCACACCAATGAATATGGGTGCCTGGTCTGCATTGGCCACAGAATATGTACGCTATGTTGGAGACGCAGTGGCTGTAGTTGTTGCCGACTCCCTAGAAGGTGCCCGTGAAGCGGCTGAAGCCGTTGAGGTTGATTACGAAGTACTACCCCATGTTATCAGTGCTGTTGAAGCCTTGAAGAATGGCGCTCCTCAGCTTCATCCTGAAGCAAAAAACAATCAGATTTTTGACTGGGAAATTGGCGATGCCGCCGCAACTGATGCGGCACTGGCAAAAGCGGATCATATCACTGAGCTGAACATCACCAATAACCGCCTGTCGCCTAACCCGATGGAGCCGCGCGCTGCATTGGCCGAATATAATGAGGCAGAAGATCATCTTACGCTGCATACAACCAGTCAAAACCCCCATGTGGCCCGTCTGGTACTTTCAGCGTTTTATCAGGTTGCACCGGAACATAAATTACGGGTTATCGCTCCTGATGTTGGTGGCGGATTTGGTGCTAAGATTTATATCTACCCTGAGGAAATCGTTTGTCTTTGGGCTTCTAAGAAGCTTTGCATTCCCGTGAAATGGACTGCAGATCGCACCGAATCCTTCCTTACAGATGCCCATGGCCGTGACCATGTTTCGACAGCCAAAATGGGTTTTGACAAGGATGGCAAAATTCTCGGATTCAAAGTCGATACGATCGCGAATTTGGGCGCTTACATGTCCTTGTTCTCATCTTCCGTGCCGACTTATCTTTATGCAACTTTGCTATCGGGCCAGTATAATATAGCAAATATTCATGCGAATGTTCGTACGGTTTACACCAACACTGTTCCTGTTGATGCATATCGCGGGGCAGGACGTCCAGAAGCGACATACCTCGTTGAGCGGATGATGGAAACTGCTGCCCGTGAAATGAAAATGGACCCGGCAGAACTGCGCCGCAAGAACTTCGTTCGCGAATTCCCGCACCAAACGCCGGTGATAATGGCTTATGATGCTGGTGATCATGACGCAACTCTCGATGCAGCTATGAAAACAGCTGATTATGCTGGCTTTCCTGCCCGCAAGGCAGAAGCTGAAAAACGCGGTATGAAACGCGGCATCGGAATGTCCTGCTATATTGAGGCTTGTGGCATCGCTCCGTCAGCCGCAGTTGGCTCTCTTGGTGCTGGTGTTGGTCTTTGGGAATCTGGTGAAGTTCGCGTCAATCCGGTTGGTACAATCGAGATTTTAACAGGTTCTCACAGTCATGGTCAGGGCCATGAGACGACCTTTGCTCAATTGGTCTCCGATCGCTTTGGCGTTCCGACAGACAATGTTCAGATCGTTCATGGTGACACGGACAAAGTTCAGTTCGGCATGGGAACTTATGGTTCGCGTTCGGGAGCCGTGGGCATGTCTGCTGTGGTCAAGGCACTTGATAAAGTGGAAGCCAAGGCGAAGAAAATCGCCGCCCATTTGATGGAGGCTGATGAAGGCGACATCGTCATCGAAAATGGTGAGGTCAAAGTTGCCGGTACAGACAAGGTGCTGGGTTGGCATGAAGTCTGTCTAGCTGCATACACTGGCCATAATCTGCCGGAAGGCATGGAGCCTGGCCTCAAGGAAGGCGCCTTTTATGATCCGACCAACTTCACCTTTCCATCTGGAACGTACATTTGCGAAGTAGAGGTTGATCCTGAAACCGGAAAAACGGAAATAATCCAGTTTGTTGCCGCCGACGATTTCGGCACCATTATCAATCCAATGATTGTAGAAGGGCAGGTCCATGGTGGTATCACCCAGGGCCTTGGTCAGGCCCTGATGGAAAACGCCATCTATGATGACAATGGTCAGCTGATCACTGCCAGTTACATGGATTATACCATGCCGCGCGCGGATGATGTGCCTAGCTACCAGTTGTCGACCCATGAAACCATTTGCCCGGGCAATCCGCTTGGAATGAAGGGTTGCGGGGAAGCGGGCGCAATTGGCTCACCTCCGGCTTTGATCAATGCGATCACCGATGCCATAGGTAATAACGATCTGTCCATGCCAGCGACATCGTCGCGGGTTTGGAAAGCGATGAACGCGTAAGGAGAAATAAACATGTATTCAACTAATTATCACCGCGCGTCTTCAACTGACGAGGCCGTATCCCTTCTGGGAAAAAGCGACAACGCAAAATATATTTCGGGAGGGCAAACCCTTATTCCGACCATGAAACAGCGTTTGTCTGATGCATCCGACTTGATTGACCTTCGTCATATTGATGCGATGAAAGGCATCACAGTTGATGGTAATCAGATTACCATCGGCGCTGGCACAACCCATGCGGAAGTAGCTTCTTCAAAAGAGTTGCGTGCGGCTTGTCCGGCGATTTGCAATCTCGCTGGTCATATCGGAGATCCAGCCGTACGACACATGGGAACCATTGGCGGGTCAATTGCCAATAATGATCCAGCTGCTGATTATCCCTCAGCCATGATGGCGCTTAATGCGCAAATCATGACGACCAAGCGCACGATTGATACGGACGATTTCTTTGTAGGAATGTTTGAGACAGCTCTCGAAGAAGATGAAATCATAACCGCCGTCACTTTCCCTGCGCCTTCTAAAGCAGCCTATATGAAATATCCTAATCCGGCATCACGTTATGCTATGGCTGGTGTTTTCGTAGCGAAGCTTAAAAACGGAATGGCCAGAGTAGGTGTAACCGGAGCCGGATCAGACGGAGTGTTTCGCCATACGGATATGGAAGAAAAACTGTCAGCAAACTGGTCAGCCGATGCGATTGCCGATTGCAGTGTAGACGCTGGGAACATGCTTTCAGATATCCATGGTGACAGCGCTTATCGCGCCAATCTGGTAAAAGTGATGGCCAAGCGTGCGGTATCTGCCGCTGGATAAGCAATCCTAAAACCGACCTTTATGACTTGGCGGATGCTTGCATCCGCCATTTTATTTTGGTGTTCTCTTGCGAGGAGGATCATCAAATGGGATTTAAATCTGACTTGGTTGAGCGTTACAGTCGGGATGGATTCATCTCTCCGGTTCCTCTTCTTTCTGCTGATGAAGCACAAATTGCCCGACAGAAAATGGAGCAGGTTGAAGCGGAATTCGGCGCACTCCACTATTTGTCAAAAGTCCACACACTGATGGACTTTGTCGCAGACATTGCCATCAAGCCTGCGGTTCTGGATGTTGTAGAAGCGATTTTGGGTGCTGACATTTTGCTCTATGACTGCACCTTCATTGTGAAGGAGCCGAAAACAAAATCGCATGTCTCCTGGCATCAGGATTTGACCTATTGGGGACTATCAAATGATGAGCAGGTTTCCATGTGGCTGGCGCTTTCTCCCGCAACGGAAATTTCAGGGTGTATGCGAATGATTCCCGAAAGCCATAAATCAGGACGGCATGATCATTTTGACTTGAAGGATGAAACCAATGTACTTCATCGAGGTCAGACCGTTTTGGGTGTGGAAGAAGAAAACGCCGTTCATTGTCCTTTGGCGCCGGGCGAGGCCTCGTTCCATCACGGATGGACACTGCACGCTTCCATGCCCAACAATTCAGCAGAACGAAGAATTGGTCTGAACGTGCAATTCATCAATCCTTCGGCAAAACAAACACTCAACCCAAATGCCACGGCAAATCTGGTTAGAGGGGAAGACCGGTTCGGGTTTTATGAAGCGGATATGTTCGCATCTGGTGTAATGCTTCCGGCTGACGTTGATCGTCACGCAATCCTGGAAAAGAAGATGAAAGAAACCTGGGATCAAGCTTAAGTCTAAAAAGAAAAAGGCCGCTGTAAAGTGGCCTCTTTTTTGGCGTTTTCAATTGAGTGAGCGTTTCTACTAGTGCCCCATCTTTTTCATGGTCTCAATCTGCTCAACCACAAACTCAACTTCAATCGTTCCAGCTTTTTCAAAAATCAAAATGGCTTTGCGTTTTTCGCCTTCTTTGAGCTGTTCCTTCAGTTTCATAAACATCAAATGATAACCACCGGGCTTTAGAATGACTTTATCACCTGCTGGAATTTCAATGCCATTGACAAGCTGGCGCATTTTCATCACGTCATTTTCCATGGCCATTTCGTGAATTTCGGTCTTACCTGCAAAATCAACTGACGCCGACACAAGTCTGTCTGACGTATCGCCAGTATTTTTGATGGTCATATAACCGCCGGAAACAGGCGCGCCGGGTAAAGTTGCCCGAGCCTGTGGGTAATAAATCTCCAATGATCCGATTTCATATTGATCAGCGAAGGCAAGTGAAGTGGGCAACAAGAGTGCGGCGCTTAGAAGTATTGTAGTCAGTTTGATTTTCATTTTCTTTATCCTGATAGATTCATATGCGGTCGAATAACCGCATTAAATGGTGTGAGAATTGGATGGTTTCAGGATTGAAAAGGGGGCCCCTGACTGGGAGCCCAGGGGCGATATTTCGAATAGGAAAGGATGCTGTAAGGTGCGGTATGAGAGTTCTTTTTTTGCCGCTTTAAGGCGCCATCAAATACGAAGAGTTGTGGAGCAATCATCCCGTTTGCAAATGTACAGAATTTACAATGGTCTAAGCTTATATGACCCTTACCATCGCTTGAATTCAAGCAAAGGGAAGCTGGGGTTTCTCCCGGCAATAGATACGTTGCAAATTCACTCTGTTGAATTTGCTGATCTGTCGAAGGTGCGACGGCTCTATGGGCAAATGCAATAAACACAAATGAGAGCGATAAGATTACCGCTAATAGTTTTCTGATGCTGTTTTGCCTGATAGTGGTCATGGGAAACAATTAATTCCGTCGGCCATCAAGGTGCAAGGCGCGAATCGCCGTTGCGACGAAATGCCAACGTCAGATCCGCTGAAAGAAACTTACTCTCAGCCCTTCAGGTTAAAAAGGTTGCTTTAGAGCTCCAGCCTTTTACGTGCTTCTGCATATTCCCGTTTCAAACGGCCAACCAGTTCCTCAGTTGAAACGACTGCCTTCATGGCGCCAATACCCTGACCGCAGCCCCAAATATCTTTCCAAGCCTTGGCTTTTGAACCGCTGGTTGACCCGAAGTTCATCTTGGATGGATCGCTTTCCGGTAGGTTATCAGGATCCATGCCTGCATTAAGGATGGATTGTTTCAGATAGTTTCCATGAATGCCCGTAAACAAGTTCGTATAAATAATGTCTTCGCCGGAAAAGTCTGCAATAGCTTGCTTGTATTCATCAGCAGCTCTTGCTTCGTGAGTGCCAATAAAAGGTGATCCAATATAGGCCATATCAGCGCCCATTGCCTGGGCAGCTAGAACCGCACCTCCATTAGCGATTGAGCCGGAGAGTAAAAGCGGACCGTCAAACCATTCACGTGTTTCCTGAATCAGCGCAAAAGGTGATAACTTGCCTGCATGTCCACCCGCACCAGCAGCGACCGCGATCAAACCTGTTGCGCCTTTGTTGATTGCTGAATGGGCATGTTTTTGATTGGTAATATCGTGAAGCGTGATGCCGCCATAAGCCTGGATAGCGGAGTTGACTTCTGGCACTGCACCAAGCGAGGTAATAACGATGGGCACTTTGTGTTTCACAACAAGTTTGATGTCTTCCATCAAGCGGTCGTTTGAACCATGTACAATCAGGTTTACCGCAAATGGCGCCGTTTTGCTGTCAGGATTGGCAGCTTTGTGGGCCGAAAGTTCCTCATTGATTTGCGTCAGCCACTCATCAAGCTGCTCAATCGGTCTTGCATTAAGCGAAGGAAATGATCCGACAATGCCCGCTTTGCATTGGGCTATCACAAGGTCCGGGTGAGAAATGATAAACAGGGGAGCGCCGACCACAGGAAGGGCTAAATCGTCTTTCAATATGGAAGGTAGCATTGGGACTCCTGATGTTTGACGCTTTCGTAAACGTCAATATTGTGCAGTTGAGGAAAAATCAAGGAAAAACAGATTTACAAACAAAAACACAGCGGTATTGAACAGTTTCATAAATGACGGCTTTGCCATGGTTGCATTCTATACCTTATGCTCATAAACAGAAAAAAGGTACATTGAAGGGAATACTTTATTGGCCGATTTTGAGGGGCTCATAAATCAGGCGCTTGCGAAACAAAATGCTGCGGACCCACAGGTCCGTGAGCGTGTTTATCAGTCATCGCGAAAAGCGCTGGTCAAAATGTTGGAAAAGACAGGAAATCTTTCTGATGATGCAGTGCGTTTGCATTTCGGCAAGTTGGAAGCGTCTATCTCAAAAATCGAGGCTGGCTATGAACCTCCGCCAATGCCTGGTGCCAAATCAGTATTAGAACCTGCGCCAGCAGCTTTTGTTGTTCCTGAAGCCCTTGCCCCTGAAACACCTGTGGCTTTCGAGCCGATTGCAGAGCCTGTCCAGCCACGGGTCACTGAAGCGATTGATCAAGCACCAGTGCTCGAGAATCCAACGGTGCAAGAGCCAGTAAGACAGGAATCTGAAGCCGAAGATTTTGGTGCTGAGCCAGCAGTCGATATCTCTGGGGCAGAGCCGGAAAAGTCTCAACCCGCAAGCGAGCCCGATATTATAGCCGAACTGGAGGCCCTGATACCAAAAGCCTATCAGCCCGCACCGTTGTTTCCACCAGTGACACCACAGACAGATGATCCAAAGGCTGCGGTGCAAACAACTCCGGCAGTTCACGAAGATGTAGCTGTTGAGCCAATGCGTGAAAGGCAGCAGCCGAGCGCGCCAACGCCGCCAACACGGATTGAGCCCCACCCTTTTCCTTCTCAATCTCAAAACCTTTCTGATCAACCAAGGGGCATTCCGCCTCAGTCAATTGAACCATCTGTGTCTGAGCAGTTCACCCAACCTGAACCTGATATCGATAAGGTTGAGCCCTATTTGGGTGATATTGCTGCAGAGCAGCCGCAAGAGATCCATCAGGCAGAAACGGTTGATGATTTCAGTGCTAACCGAGACGAGGTCCGGGTTTACAAGCGCAAAAATCCTCTCTTGAGACGGATTTGGCCGATACTCCTGGCACTTGCGGTTGTTTTGGTGATTTTGTGGATCTTATACGCGTTATTCACCCAAATGCCTAGCACAGGAACCGCGGGTAATAATGAAATTACGCCTGGCGCTGTTGGCGAAACCCAGCAGGCCGAAGATGGCAGCATCTACATTACCCTGCTCGAGCCGACAGATTTATCTGCATTGGTTACCGCTGGGCGTGGTTCAGCGGAATTGGTGAACCAGCAAAAACGTCAAATGCTAAGACTACAGTCCGTTCGACAGGGCGGCCTGACCCAAAGTAATGCCGATCCTATTTTGCTGGAGTTGGAAAAGGGCGTTCTGAAGCAAATTTCAGGAAAAGATGTGACGGTGGAGTTCTATGCTCAGTCTGGCCAAAGCGGCGCAGCGCAATTTGCAATTGAATGTGATTTTGCAGGCGACAGCATTTGCGGGCGCAAACGTTTCAGGGTAGGCGCCCAGCCTGAGAGAATAGTTTTTGCTCTGGATCTGAAAAATGGGATTGCGAGCGATGCCCGCGCCTTCTTGGCTATTAACACGGATATCACCAATGCCGCTGATGCAAGTGGTACAGGTGATGCGGTCGACATCATCTATGTTCGACTTCGTTTAACTGAAGCTAATTCCGGCTCATAAAAGACGATCAAGGGGCGCTGACGATTTTGTCGTCAATTTTACCGATACGCATTTCATTTTTTTCAGCGTAGGGCAGAGCGTGAAGAATCGTTCGAATGGCATTGAGGCGCGCGCGGCGTTTGTCATTGGATCGGATAACCGTCCAAGGCGCGTGCTTACTATGGGTGGCCTTGAACATCTGATCCCTTGCATCCCCATAAGCATTCCAAAGACCTAAGGCTTTGATGTCTATGGGAGAGAGTTTCCAGACTTTTACCGGATCATGGCGGCGATCGTGAAATCTCTTCAATTGCATTTCCTGACCAATTGTCAGCCAGAATTTGAAGAAAAAGATGCCATCCTTGATTAAAAGTTTTTCGAATTCGGGTGTCTCATTCAGAAATTTTTGATGTTGTTCCGGGGAGCAAAAACCCATCACAGGCTCAACACCAGCACGGTTATACCAGGAACGGTCAAACATTACCATTTCACCGCTGGTTGGAAAGTGGTCGATATAGCGCTGAAAATACCACTGCCCGGTTTCGATATCTGATGGCTTGGAAAGAGCGACGGTTCGGATATTGCGTGGATTCAGATTTTCACGAATAGCTTTGATGGTACCGCCTTTTCCGGCGGCGTCTCGGCCTTCAAACAGACACATAACTCTGTGTCCGCTTTCCTGAAGCCAATATTGCACCTTTACCAACTCTTCATGCAGAATCTGGAGCTCTTTTTCGTAACGCTTCCATTTGAGTTTTGCTTCATAAGGATAGCCATCACTTGCGAATGCCGTGTCTTTGATCCAGGCGGGAAGCTGTGGCGCATCGAGGTCGAATTTGCGTTTCTTTTTCGCCACCGTTAGGTCCACAATAGGTGCATCCGGTATGTTCATTATATGGCTCCTTATGAGAATAAGCCGTCACGATAATCAGGAAAAGAAAAACGGTCTAGTGGGACCATGCGATTTGTGGGGTCTAACTTAACGGGCAAAATGAGTTTGTGCCGGAGCATTTGCGAATCTGATCAAAATTAAAGTTATGAAGAATGCAGATACAAAAAAGGCGGGGAATACCCCGCCTGATTAAATAAATAGCCGATCATTCAACTTGCAGCACCTGCTTGCTGTTTGGCTCCACCAATTTGTGGTGGAAGTGTTCTGGTTGAGCGGCTTCGACGCTCGCTAGCCGGTTGGTAAGCCAGGCGGCAATGATACTCGCAATAAGGATCGCTATCGCGTGGCTTCGCACCACAAAAACCGAAATCCTCTTCTTGTGGGTCTCCGATTGGAAACTTGCAGGTAGAATCTGTTAGTTGAAGCAGGTTCAACATCATGGGTGTTGGCTTCGGAATATCCACAACCGGTTGCGCGCGCGGGGCGGCCTGGGCTGCGCCATTTGGCTTAGCCGTTCCCGCAGTTCCCTTTGAGGTTTTTGTAAATCCTGCTGGTTTTGCTTGGGCAGTCTTGCGTCTGCCGCCGGTTGACTGATTGCTGCCTTTGGCTCGGCCGGATAGGCCCAATCTGTGAACCTTGCCAATCACGGCGTTACGGGTCACGCCTCCCAATTCTGCTGCAATCTGGCTGGCGCTCAAACCCTCGGTCCAAAGCTTCCGTAAAATATCAACTCTTTCGTCAGTCCAAGACATAGGTAATCCTGTCATAATTTTTGCCGCATAGAGCGGTCCTGCCGTGGCTGAATAATCAGCAACAAACCAGCTGGAACACCTTAAAAACTCTTATTTTCCGGTCCCCACATACTATCCCGGAACACAAGGGACACTACCTTACGCGCGGAGTCGGTGACAAGGCGCTGTCAGGCAGTAAGAATCGATTTTTCACTTTATCCCCAAATTCGGGATTCTGATTTCATTAATCTGTGGAAACCAGAATCGGTTTTCCACTTTTTGGCGGGATTTTATCCACAGAGGCACATTAGCAACACTCAAATGGCTCTTTTGGCCATTCGCATTCCAACAATCATGCGCAATTTGATTACTAAAGCTGCAATCATGGAAATCCGCGCTGAGATTGACATAATCCACTTCTCATATGATATATGTATGAAGAACACGTTTTTACAGCTCGCCCATGCGGCGGGCTGTTTGTTTTCAGGTCGAGATCAAAGAATTGATCTGTTTTCCACCAACCAGCTTCCTTGCGGGGCTTGTCGTTTAGACGGATGTTATGAATGAGCAGTGAAACCCATACATTTCCGACCTATAGTCATCCACACATCGAATTTGTTCGCGGTTCGGGTGTGCATTTGTATGACAGTGAAGGTCGAGAATATCTTGATCTGACAGGCGGCATTGCGGTGAATTCGCTGGGGCATGCCCATCCGCATTTAGTGGCTGCATTGAAAGATCAAGCAGACAAGTTGTGGCACACATCCAATATTTTTTCGATCAAGGGGCAGGAAAAGCTCTCTGCCCGCCTGTGTGAAAACAGCTTTGCTGACAAAGTCTTTTTTACCAATTCCGGAGCTGAGGCTCTTGAATGTGCTATTAAGACCGCTCGCCGCTATCATTACGTGAAGGGTGATACCAAGCGGATCAATATTCTGACTTTTGAAGGTGCGTTTCATGGTCGAACCCTCGCAACAATTGCTGCGGGTGGTCAGGCAAAATATCTGGAAGGCTTTGGTCCCAAGGCCGAAGGATTTATTTCTCTTCCTTTTGGAGATCATGATGCGCTGAAAGCAGCTATTAATGATGAGACCGCTGCAATTCTTGTTGAGCCTATACAAGGAGAGGGCGGAATACGTTCAGTTCCTTATCATTGCCTGCGGGGACTGCGCGAACTTTGTAACGAGCAAGGAATTTTGCTCATTTATGATGAAGTGCAAACCGGCATAGGCAGAACAGGAAAACTCTATGCCCATGAATGGGCCGGAGAAAATGGTGAGGCCGCTCCCGACCTGCTGGCTTCAGCCAAAGGCCTTGGCGGTGGCTTTCCAGTTGGCGCGTGTCTTGCAACGGCTGAAACGGCGGCGGCGATGACCGTTGGCTCCCATGGTACGACCTTTGGCGGCAATCCTTTGGCTATGGCTGTAGCCAATGCTGTATTGGATGTAGTCCTGGAAGACGGATTTCTGGAGAGTGTTCGCCAGCGTGCGATAACCTTCAGCCAGTTATTGGCGGAAATTGTTGATGGATACCCGAAACTGATTGAAGACAGCAGAGGGTCAGGCCTGTTACTCGGCTTGAAAGCCAAAGTACCCAATGTTGATGTAATCGCTGCCCTACGCAAGCATCATGTCTTGGCTGTTGGTGCGGGCGATAATGTGGTTCGCTTTGCGCCACCTTTGAACATCACCGATGCCGAGTTGAGAACAGCGCGAGACAGAATGATTGCCGCGCTTGATGAATTAAACGCCAGTGTCGCGTAGCTTGTCTAAGCCGCCGCTCGACCAAATATAAATGGCAGAAAAAACATGACTGCGACTCCTAAAAATTTCATTGATCTATCGAAGATAGAAAGCAAGACTCTTTCCAGAATTCTAGATTATTCGACTGAGGAAAAACTGAAGTTCAAGTCTGATCCAGTATCGGCTGCAAAGCCGCTTGCGGGCAAAGTCATGGCGATGATTTTTGAAAAACCTTCGACGCGCACCAGAGTTTCCTTTGATGTTGGAATGCGTCAATTGGGCGGTGAAACGATCTTCCTATCCGGCAGTGAAATGCAATTGGGCCGGTCCGAAACAATCGCTGACACCGCAAAGGTGCTTTCACGGTATGTGGATATCATCATGATCAGAACGACTGATCACAAGCGCCTGACAGAACTGGCTGAGCATGCAACCGTGCCTGTGATCAATGGTTTGACGGACGACACGCATCCTTGCCAGATCATGGCGGACTTGATGACTTTTCAGGAACATAGAGGCCCGCTAAAAGGCAAGAAATTTGCCTGGTCCGGTGATGGCAACAATGTATTGCATTCTCTTATCGAAGGTTCTGCCCGCTTTGAGTATGATATGGCGATTGCAGTGCCAAAGGGCTCTGAACCCGATATGGCATTCGTTGAATGGGCCAATCGCAATGGCGGCAATGTCACCCTGACCGAGGACCCGGTTGTTGCTGTATCGGGCGCAGATTGCATCGTCACTGATTGCTGGATTTCCATGAATCAGGAACACCGTGCACGTGGTCATAATGTGTTTCAACCTTATCAGGTGAATGAGAAACTGATGGCCCATGCAAACAAGGACGCCCTGTTTATGCATTGCCTACCCGCCCATCGTGGTGAAGAGGTAACCGATGCCGTTATGGATGGGCCTCAGTCTGTTGTTTTTGATGAAGCGGAAAATCGCTTGCATGCCCAAAAGGGTATTATCTCCTGGTGCATGAACCTGATTGATTGAGAACATTGCAGGTGGGAAAGCCGCTTATGTCTTGAAATCGATCAACACAATCTCCATTTGCCTCGACTTGGACAAGCGTGAATTTGAACCGGCGAAAAATCGCACTGACTGGAAGCTAGCAAATGGCCGAAGAAAAAAAGCTAAACCCTGAAGTTGCTACCTCGATGGAATTGGGATCGGTCGGTGATGACAAAATCGTGCCGTTTCAGGTTAATCCGTTGGAAGTTCGCGGGCGGGCTGTTCAAATAGGGCCCATGCTCACCTCGATCCTTGAGCGCCACAAATATCCTGATGAAGTATCAAAACTGTTGGGTGAAGTGATTGTCCTTACAGCACTGCTCGGCACATCGCTGAAATTTGACGGGCGTTTCACTGTGCAAACCCAGACTGATGGCCCAGTATCTCTTCTGGTGGTTGATTTCAAAACGCCCGATAGTGTACGTGCCTATGCAAGTTTTGACGAAGATAAATTGGCCGAAGCAATCAAGACCAATGCAACTTCCCCCGAAGAATTGATGGGCAAAGGCATTCTGGCAATGACAATTGACCAGGGCAATCACACCCAGCGCTATCAAGGGATTGTGGAACTTGACGGTCAAACTTTGGAACGCGTCGCTCAATCCTACTTTCGCCAGTCCGAGCAAATTCCAACCCACGTTCGTCTGGCAGTAGCTGAATATATTGTACCATCCGATGATGGGTCTGGCTCAATACGCAACTGGCGCGCCGGTGGAATGTTGATTCAGTTTTTGCCGGAATCCATTGACCGCCTGACCGTAAGGGACTTGCCAGGCGGTGATGCGCCTGAGGGCAAAGAGCCATATAATCTCGAAGAACGCGACAATCTCTGGCTTGAAGCTCAGGCATTGGTTCAGACGATCAGCGATGATGAATTGACGGACCCTGATATTGGTTCTGAGATATTGCTGTATCGTTTGTTCCATGAACATGGGGTGCACATTTATGATGGACCAAATGTTGCTGACAAATGTACTTGCACCAAAGAGAAAATTGTCAGCGTTTTACGAACATTGACCGCAGAAGAATTGACCGAGAGCTGGGAAGATGGCGAAATCAACTCAAATTGCGAGTTCTGCAGCACTACTTACGTGATCACGGAAAGTGACCTTGATTGATCACTGTGACAAGCAGTCCTCAAACATGAAATGATTGTAACTTGCCGGATCAGGTATCTAGGGTATGTTGGGCCTTGATTGAGGGGCTGTATTTTAATGTTCCCAACGCATGATTGGCGAAGTTCGATGAAGTGTCCGGTGGGTTATGCTGCAAAAAAATGATCACTATCAAGCTGATGATGAAAATTCAGATCGGGCTCTGACAGCATCTCCGAAAGGTACAATTCTTTCCGTTTTGGCAAAAGGAGCTGCGCAGATTGCATTGATGGCTCTGGTCCTGGGCGCTGCCCTTCTCGTCACCATGCGGCTGGTGAATACCAAGCCGGAAATCGAAAAAAGGCCAATTTTTCCGGCGGTTTACACTGTTGAAACGCTTATTGCCAAACCCGAAAATCATCAACCAATTTTGACATTATATGGTGAAGTGGTCGCCGGGCGGTCGGTTGAATTGCGCAGTCTGGTTTCTGGCGAAATAACTTCAATCTCTCCGAAACTAAGATCTGGCGGTACAGTCAAGGCTGGCGAAATGCTTCTGCAGATCGACAAGTTCAATTATGAAGGCCAGTTACGTGAGGCAAAGGCCAATGCGGCTGAAACTGTTGGTCGGCTTGATGAAGCAAATGCGAGGGTTCGTCTGGAACAATCTCGTTTGCAAAGCGCTATCGAGCAATTGGAGTTCGCAAAGAGTGATCTCGAGCGTATTCAACAATTGCGAACCAGAGGCACTGCAACGCAAAAGCAGGTTGAAGACCGTCAATTGCTATTGTCACAACGGACGCAGGTCGTTGAGCAAAGCGAAATCAACATCATCGCTGAAAAGGCGAAAATTTCACAACTTAAAGCCTCTGCTGATCGACTTCAGTGGAAAATTGAACAGTCTGAACGTGATGTACAGAATACAGAGTTGACTGCACCTTTTGATGCAACAATACGTTCCAGTTCTGCTGAAATTGGCAAGCTGACAACTGCAAATGATGTACTGGTATCCATGTATCAGGTCGATAGCCTTGAGGCCCGGTTTGTTTTGACTGACGAGCGCTTCGGCCGGCTGCAATCAGATGGTGATGGCGTTGTTGGCAGGAAGATCGAAATCATCTGGAATGTTGGTGGCATTGATTACACTTATTCCGGTGTTATTGACCGGATCGGAGCTGAGATTGCCTCTGCACGTGGCGGTGTCGAAGTATTTGCGCTTGTAGAAGGGGCGGACCATTCTGTCGAATTGCGCCCCGGCGCATTTGTTGAAATAAGATTACCCGATCGTATTTATACGGCCAGTTTCCGCCTTCCAGATTCTTCAATCTATCATTCTGACACGGTCTATCTCGTTGAAAATGGCGAGCTGGTTGAACGCACAGTCAACATATCCGCTTACGACGGTGATACCGTACTGGTGGGTGATGGGCTTGAAAATGGAAATGAAATTCTAACGACAAGAATCTCCGAAATTAGCGCAGGCCTAAAAGTTCGTAAAGAAGGTGACCCGGAACATCACCCAACAGGCAACGAGAATAATACTCTTGATCAGTCCGTTGATAAGGACTCTTGAAAATGGCGGAAGGGTCTCAACCAAGCACCAGTCCTCAAGGTATAGTCAGCATCATTACCCGCCACCCCAATGCGGCGAACTTGATCATGGTGTTGATGATCCTGTTTGGGGTCTTCGCCCTTGGCCGTATCAATACCCAGTTCTTTCCGACAATTGAGATCCCCAATGTCACTGTAACGGTCGCCTGGTCCGGCGCCAGTGCTGAAGATGTTGAAGCTAATATCCTGCAAATCATCGAGCCTGAGGTTCGTTTCATCGATGGCGTGACGAAGATGGAATCCTACTCCAGGGAAGGATCCGGCACGATTTCTCTTGAATTTGAACGCAATGCCGACATGCAAAAGGCGACTTCCGATATTGATTCAGCCGTCAAGGCGATATCGAATTTACCGGAAGATGCTGAAGCACCAAAAGTCAGCCGTGTTTCGTTCTTTGACCGGGTGGCAAGAATTTCCATATCAGGAGATGTGCCCGAAGATACGCTGCGGCTTTATGCCAAGACAATCCGTGATGACTTGATTGAGCGAGGCATCGACAAAGTCACTTTCGACGGGATGCGTGATCCTGAAATCCATGTAGATATTCCTGAGCGGGAACTGCGCAGAATAGGTATGTCTATCAGTGATGTTTCACAGAAGATTGCCGGAAACAGCCGTGATCTTCCTTCTGGCCAAATGGATGGCGAAGTTGAAAAACAAATCAGGACCCTATCAGAATTCAAAAATCCTGATGCGCTGGGTGGGATAGAGGTAAAGTCCTTCGCAACCGGAGAAAAGATATTCCTTGATGATATCGCCGATATCCGTTTTGCTTATCAAGATGGCGATGCACAGGGGCTTTCAAAAGGGCGCAGTGCAATCCAAATCACAGTCCTGCGTGCGCCAACCGCAGACACTCTGGCAACAGCGAAAATACTCGATGATTATCTGGTCGAACTGATACCGGCACTGCCTCCTGGCATTGAACTTCAAAAATATGATGTTTCGGCAGACTCCCTGACCGAGCGCATTTTGCTTCTGGTTTGGAATGGCTTGACGGGTTTGGTGATCGTAGTTGCAACGCTGTTTATCTTTTTGAATGCGCGTGTGGCCTTTTGGGTAGCTGCCGGAATTCCCGTTGCCATGCTCGCAACAATTGGCTTCATGATGCTGTTTGGCCAGACCATCAATATGATCTCCCTGTTTGCGCTCATTATGATGCTCGGCATCATCGTGGATGATGCGATTGTGGTTGGTGAACATACCGCCACCCGGTTTGCGATGGGCGACGGCCCCTATGAAGCCGCTGAAAATGGTGCCGGAAGGATGATCGTTCCGGTACTTGCCGCCATGGCAACAACCATTGCAGCATTTGGGCCAATCTTGCTGGTTCGTGACACAATTGGTCAGATAATGGGCGTTATGCCCATAGTGGTGGTTGCTGTGTTGATCGCAAGTTTGATCGAATGCTTTTTCATTCTACCGGGCCACCTGGCTCACACGTTGAAACCGCGCCAAAAGTCTCCCTGGTCCTATTGGCGTCATCTGTTTTTTGCAGCGGTCATTGGTGTGTTTCTTGTTTCCCTGGCAACGCGCTCTACGATCGATTTGGGTGGGCAGGCCATTCCCGGTTTCCTCAGTAGTCTTGCAACCTTCAAGGCGCAAAACGGAACATTTGTGTTCATTGCTGCAATCGTTGCCGTATCGCTTGCGATAGGTGCATTGCTGGAGTCTTTGTTCTGGGTATCAGGAAAATTGTTCAATAAGTCATCTGACGAAATCGTCGAGGGCCAGATTGATCTGGAACAGGAGAATTGGTTCAGAAGGGCCTTTGATCGTGGCTTTGCAAAGTTTCGCGATGGTCCGTTCACCATTATGGTAGAGATGGCTTTTCGCTGGCGCTATGTAACGATTTCAATCTCGGTAGGCATGATGATGATCGTCATGTATGGCCTGTTTATCGGAGGCGGGAGACTGCAATTTGTTTTCTTTCCCTCACCGGAAGCCGAAAACATCAACGCCCATTTGACCTTCAATGCTGGCATCCCAGAGAGCCGGGTAAAAGAGGTTGTGAAGGAAGTCGAAGCCTCACTCCAAAAAACACAGGATGAGTTAACTGGTGGAAATGAACAGCTTGTTTCTGCCGTATTCACTACCCTTGGATCCTCTGGTCGAAATGTGGGCGACAATCTTGCCGCGATTAGCGTTCAACTGACTTCCTCAGAAATTCGAACGATCCGTACTCCGGATATTGTTGAAGCCTGGCGTAAAAGCGTCCCTAAATTGGCCGGTTTGAAACGCGTCTCGGTTTTTGCATCCCGCGGCGGTCCCCCGGGGCGCGACATCGATCTTGAACTGACCGGCCCTGATGTCAACACGCTCAAAGCTGCGGCCAATGAGTTTATTATATTGGTTGAGGCGTTGCCTGGTGTAACTGGCGTTTCGGACGACCTGCCATTTGGCAAACCGGAATTGATCATGCAATTGACCCCGCGTGGTTCGTCTCTCGGATTTTCAATTGATGAAGTAGGCCGCCAGATCAGGAATGCTTTTGAAGGTTCAATTCCCCGCCGCTTTGCCTCAGGCGATGATGAGATTGCCATTAGAGTGAGCCGCATAAGCCGGGACGAGGGAACCGCTGCCCTTCGGAATTTTGAAATCAGGTCCGCTACGGGCGACTTTATTCCCTTGGTTGAAGTCGTTAGCTTGACCGAGCGCCAGGGATTTTCTGCAATCCGCCGCTTGAATGGGAAGACGATTGTTTCGGTAACGGCGGATCTTGATACTGATATTTTGACCACCCAGCAGGCGATCGAACAATTGGAAGAGGCTGGACTTCAAGCGCTCGCTGCGAAATACAGTATCAATTACAATTTCGGTGGGCGAAATGCCGAACGTGAAAAATCATTTTCCGATCTTCGCTTCGGGGTGATGATCGCGATGTCGATCATCTACATCATTCTGGCTTGGGTTTTTTCCAGCTATTTCCTGCCATTCGCCATCATGTTGATCATTCCTTTTGGACTAGCAGGAGCTGTCTTTGGCCATTGGTTGCTCGGGTTCAAGCTCACCATATTATCCTTCATTGCCTTGCTGGGTCTGACAGGAATTTTGGTCAATGACTCCATTATTCATGTCAGCCGGATGCTGGAGCGTATGCGCGATGAAGGTGAAACATTGTTTGCCGCAGCAACCGGCGCGAGCCGTGATCGTCTAAGGGCAGTCTTGCTGACCTCACTCACTACAATTGGGGGGCTGATCCCCCTGATGTTTGAAAAAAGCGTCCAGGCGCAATTCATTTTGCCTATGGCTGTCACAATTATATTCGGCCTGGCATTCGCAACGGTTCTGGTCTTGTTTCTCGTTCCGGCTTTTGTCGGAATTGGGGACGATATCCGGTGGCTCTTGCAAACGACGTTTTCCTTCGGAAAAAATCGCGATACTGAGCTTCGTAAAACGCCAGCAGAATAATAAATTTAAACGCGCCAGAAGCGTGGGATGAACAGCACCAGAACCGTTAAAAGTTCCAATCTTCCAATCAGCATGGCAAAGGTGAGTATCCATTTTTGAACATCTGTGAGGGATTTGAAGTTTCCAACCGGGCCAATAATATCGCCCATTCCCGGACCCACATTGGCAATTGCTGTTGCGGCAGCAGAACTTGCTGTGATCATGTCGAGCCCTGACAGATTCAGCGCCATTGCAACAAGGGCGAATACCGCAGCAAACAGGAAAAAGAAATTCATCACGGCTGCAGACACATCGTCGTTCAACATTTTCCCGTTATAGCGCATGATGAAAATGCCGTTGGGTTGCAACATGCGTTTTACATGTTGCTTCACGGTTTCATAAAGGATCTGAAATCTGAATATCTTGATACCGCAGGAAGTTGACCCCGCACATCCACCTATGAACATGATTATGAAAAAAAAGAATTGTGACGAGGCGCCCCAGGAACTGTAGTCGGTTGTGGTATAACCGGTCCCTGTGACGAGGGAAGTGACGTTCAAGAGAGAATGAAAGAAGCCAAGAACCGGATTGTCTTTTTCCGGATGTAACAACCAACCTATGATCGTCAGAATAACCAACACGATAAGAAACGTGCGAACTTGCGAGTTTCTGAACAGAGCCATTGGTTGTCCCCGAACCGTTTGGACGAAGAGAATAAACGGGATTGATCCGGCAATCATGAAAATTGTTGCAACACCATCCACCCAGTAACTGTTAAAATAGGCAAGCGATGCATCTTTGGAAGAAAACCCACCTGTGGCCACGGTGGTCATTGCATGGATCACGGCATCATCGATTGCCATGCCGGTCGCAAGATAGGCAATCACGCATAAGAACGTGATGAAAGCGAACATCAGCGTCAAGGAGCCGGAAATCTGAGTAGCCCTTGGCATGATTTTTTCAGCCGTGTCAAAGGCCTCGATTTTGAACAATTGCATGCCGCCGATTTGTAGCATTGGCAGGACCGCTACAGCCATCACGATGATACCAAGACCTCCTAACCATTGTTGAATACCACGCCAAAGCAAGATGCCGGGGGGCGCAAAATCAAGTCCAATAATAACAGTCGAGCCTGTGGTGGTGATGCCAGACATTGATTCAAACATCGCATCGGTAAAACTCGGTACGACCCCGGACCAGACATAGGGCAGCGCTCCAAACAATGGCAATACGATCCAGGCAAGGGTAACCATCAAAAAGGCCTGCCGGGTGCTCATGTGGTTGACCGTGCCCCGCGCTCCGGCATATAGGCCTCCGCCAATCAGGACTGTCAAAAGAGATGAAGAGACAAAAACCTGCCAGTCGTCATTTTCCGCCATCAAGTCGACTATTGCTGGAAGCAACATGGCTAGACCCAGCGTGGTCAGCAGCAATCCATTCACCAGCATAATTGGTCGGATTACGGAAAACAGGTTCCAGTTTTCGGATCTAGTTGTAAACGGGGTCTGCATGAGGCAGGTCCAATGAAAAAGCGGGAATTTCTGCTCGGATCAACTCACCATTGGCACATTTAAGTTCGTAATGTCCAACCATAATGCCGGAGGGTGTTCTGAGTGGGCAACCGCTTGTGTATTCAAACGTCATCCTTGGCTCCAAAACGGGTTGCTCGCCTACCACGCCTTCTCCAGCCACTTCTTCAATATGGCCATTCGCATCGGTGATGTGCCAATATCGATTGATCAGTTGAACCGTTTGGCTGCTTTCATTGGTGATCTGCACACGGTAAGCCCAAAAATATTGGCCATTTTCCGGATCCGAGCGTTCATCAATGAAAACAGGTTGAACAGAAACAATTATATCATTGGTTGATTTGCGGTACATTGGTGTAGATTATCCTTTATGGGTTTGAGCAGCCAGAGATTTTTCTATGATATTTGCAAAAAACCCTATGAAAGCCTGCCAAAAAGACCATTGTTTGGAAAACCAATGCTAGACGGAAAAGCCCGCAATTTGATTGATCCGTTTTTGATGGCAATTGCCGAAAGACTCAAATCCGTGGGTGCCAAGCCGGATCAGGTCACTATCAGTGGTTTTGTCATAGGATTAATCTCCGCAGGCTTCATTGCTGTTGGTTGGTATTGGGCTGGCTTGGTGTTGTTGCTTGTCAGCCGCCTTGCCGATGGGCTTGATGGATCACTTGCGAAAATTACCCGCTCTACGGATTTCGGCGGTTATCTTGATATTGTGCTGGACTTTGCGTTTTACGGCGTTATTCCGCTTGCTTTCATCATCGCTGATCCGATGCAAAATGCCTTGGCGGGGGCAGTGCTCCTGCTATCGTTTTATGTCAATGGCGCCAGCTTTCTTGCCTTTGCGACGCTTGCGGAAAAGCGGGGTTTGAGTACATCTGCTCGGGGGACAAAATCGCTCTATTTTACAACGGGCCTTGCCGAAGCAACCGAGACGCTCGCAGTGTTTGTTTTGTCTTGTTTGTTCCCGGCCTGGTTCCCGGTACTCGCCTGGGTATTTGCAGCGATTTGTTTTTACACGGCCCTGTCACGGATCATGCTGGCAAGCTCAACCTTTTCAGAGTGAAGCAAAAGCTATCCGGAACTGACTGTAAGGCATCATCACTACAAACAGCTTTCACTATGCTTTGGCGGCAATATCCAACGCCTGTTCAATATCAGCCAGCAAATCCTCGCTGTCTTCTAGCCCAATTGAAAGCCTAACCAGACCCGGGCTGATGCCCAATTCATCCTGATCTTCTACGGACAGGTTTTTATGTGTTGTCGTGGCGGGATGAGTGACCAGACTTTTTGCATCACCCAGATTGTTGGAGATTTGGATGATGCGAAGCGCGTTTTCAAAGGCAAATGCTGCCTTTTTTCCACCAGCGATTTCAAAAGCCGCGAGGGTTGATCCCCCCTTCATTTGCCTTTGGGCAAGTTCATATTGTGGATGGCTTTCATGGCCGGGATAGATTGTCCGCAAAATGTCTTTTCGGCTGGCAAGCATATTGGCGATTTCACTGGCATTTTGCGTTTGTCGGGCGACGCGAACCGAAAGGGTTTCGAGACCCTTGAGCAATACCCAGGCATTAAATGGGCTGATGCTTGGGCCTGTGTGGCGGAAATAATCATGCAAATACTCATCAATCCAATCCTTGTCGGAAAGTACAACTCCGCCAAGGCAGCGACCTTGTCCGTCAATATGCTTGGTCGCTGAATACACGACGATATCCGCGCCCAGTTCCATCGGTTTTTGTTGAAGCGGCGTGGCAAATACATTATCCACAATCAGCTTCGCTCCATTCTCATGGGCAATATCTGCAATTGCCTTGATGTCGCAAAGCTCAAGGGTCGGATTGGTTGGGCTTTCGAGAAAAAACACTTTGGTCGTTTGCCTGACGGCCTTCTTCCAGGCCTGCAGGTCTTTGCCATCAATTAAGGTGCATTCCACCCCGTAAGAAGGCATCAGTTTTTCGATCACCCACCGGCAGGAGCCAAACAAAGCCTTGGCAGCAACAATGTGATCGCCTTGCTTTAATTGGCAACCGATTGCACTTGCCACTGCTGCCATACCCGAAGCGGTTGCTCTTGCGTCCTCGGCCCCTTCAAGCAGGCACATACGTTGTTCAAACATATGGACCGTTGGATTTGCATAGCGCGAATAAATAAATCCATCTTCTTCACCTTTGAAACGCGCCGCCGCTGATTCCGCGCTGTCATAAACAAACCCCTGGGTCAAAAACAGCGCTTCCGAAGTTTCCCCGAATTGGGATCGCATGGTTCCGCCATGAACAAGAGCGGTGTTCACGCCTACTTTCCAATTTGTATCTTTCGCAAGGTCTTTCATGGCAAACTCCAAAAACAAAAAATCCGGTTGCAACGAGCTAACCGGATTCCAACCTGCTTTCGCAGACGGCCCTTTTAGCAAGTTGTTTAAAGTGGCTGCAAGCCGGCCGGCCCAAATCACCACTGATCAATAAACAGTGGTTTACTTGTGAAAGGCCTTTGCGTCAATGGTGTGATTGATTACAGATATCCGCAAAATGGTAAAAGTTGAAGCAGTTTACAATCATGGTTGACCATCAAACGGGCATTTTGCCCGATAGTTACATAAAATCTTTATTCGATCAGCAGTCATTGCTCTCTGATCTGCCGCTCGATGAGGACCAGATCCAGCCGGCAAGTCTGGACCTTCGATTGGGCAAGAAAGCATACCGGGTGCGGGCTTCCTTCCTTCCAGGTAAAAGCACAGTCCGCGCGAAGTTAGATCGTTTCAAATTGCATGAGTTTGATTTGAGCGATGGCGCTGTTCTGGAAACAGGATGTGTCTATATCGTGCCGCTATTGGAAAGCCTTAACCTGCCAGATCATATCGAGGCTTCTGCCAACCCGAAAAGTTCAACCGGTCGCCTTGATATTTTCACCCGCGTCATAACCGATTATTCGCGTGGGTTTGATCAGATTGCAGCAGGGTATAAAGGCCAGCTCTATCTTGAAATTAGCCCGAGCACGTTTCCTGTTGTAGTCAAGACCGGTTCTCGCCTGTCACAGATAAGATTTCGCATCGGTCATTCGCTTTTGTCAGACGAAGAACTCCTGGCGCTTCATCAAACCGAAACGCTTGTCGCCACAAGGGATCCCAATATCCATAATCAGGGTATCGGACTATCCATCGATTTAACGGGCGGAGCAGATGGTTTAGTTGGATATCGTGGCAAGCGTCATACGGGCGTTGTGAATGTCGATGTAAAAGCGGGCCTCGATATTCACGATTTTTGGGAGCCTATTTATAATCATGGCTCTGAAGACATCGTTTTGGACCCCGACGAGTTTTACATATTAGTGTCCCAGGAAGCAGTTCATGTCCCCCCGGATTATGCGGCAGAGATGGTCCCCTTTGATCCTTTGGTAGGTGAATTCAGGGTTCATTATGCAGGTTTTTTTGATCCAGGCTTCGGTCATGCTGAAGCAGGTGGACTAGGCGCTAGAGGTGTTCTGGAAGTTCGCAGCCATGAAGTACCATTTATCTTGGAACATGGCCAATTGGTAGGTCGTTTGGTTTACGAGAAAATGCTTGAGCGCCCGACGACCTTGTACGGCCAATTAGCGACCTCAAACTATCAGGCCCAAGGGCTGAAACTGTCAAAACACTTCAAGTAGCTGACTGCCGATTATTTGCTTTTCGTTTCTCGCTTGTATGGGGTGTTTTTTCCCAATGATGTGGCTCTTGGAAAATTTTATAAAGCGCTCTCCATCCGGCGATGGAAAGCAAAACCCAATATAACGGCAATAAAAGGATCCACAAAATTGATTGTGTATTCGGTTTTGATGTTTGAACCGCATAAGCCAATAAAGCGTAGGTCGAATATCCCGCAACGAGATTAAACGCACTTATGGCTGTTATGGCGATATCATAAGTTGTCTGTGGCCCGTTTGAAAAATAGTTGATCATTTGAAACCCGAACGCCATCAGAAATAGCGGATGAACCAGAACAGAAATGACAACTGCTGTAAGCACCAAATGGAACATCAGATATTTGGTAATTCCCATATCGAGTGCCGTTGCCAGCGGATTGCGTGTGTGAACCAAAAGCGTTTGCATCCAACCTTTGATCCAGCGTGTTCGTTGCTTTAACCATGGGGATAAAGCCGCTGGGGCTTCCTCAAAAGTTGGTGAAACCAGTACCCCGCAATACATGCCTTTTCGTGCCAACCTGATTCCAAGATCAGCATCTTCAGTGACATTATAGGAATCCCATCCACCTGCTGAAACGAGTTTCTGGAATTGGAAATGATTCGACGTGCCACCCAGAGGCATTGGGGCTTTCCATCTGGTGAGTGCCGGAAGAATGCCGGAAAATAATGTGTCATATTCAATCGCAAACATGCGCGACAAAAAACTCTCTTTCACATTGTCAATTGCTAACGGTGCCTGAAGGCAAACAAGGTGCTCCGGTGATGTATAAAAACGTGTTGCAGCTTCAATCAACTGGTTCGGGTGAGGTCGATCTTCAGCATCATAAATGACTAGATAATCTCCGGACACTTGCTTCAGTGCATAGTTCAAGGCTCTCGGTTTGGTTTTTAGAGACCCGTGAGGAACAATCATCAAATGAAACCCGGGAGGCAACTGCGTTTTTCTGATTGCTGATATGGTCGCTGGATCATTCTGCTCGCAGACCAGACAAACCAGCTTTCGACCTCTTGTCCATTTCAGTCGATCAATTGCCCGGATCAAATCGGCAATCTGAGTTTCCTCTTTATAAAGAGCCACAAGAATTACGTAAGTTTTGTTTTCAAGACGGACTGTAGCTTTCAATGGGGTGGGTTTTGAAATATCTACGTTGGCCAGCACAGCAGCTCTGAATAATGCGACCGCGAGATAAAAACCACTGAAAAACAGCGAACCAAAGATGATAGTCTTCTCCCAGTGAAGGAATAGCCCCAAAAGAGCAGCAATCAGAAAAATTGAAAAGGAAATGGTTTGGTTTCGTGTGAACGTGTTTTTGGCAGAATATTGTGGTTCCACCAGACAATAGTCATTAGTCAAATCGACTGGTGCTGTCGGTTGATCCGCCAGTTCCGATTGACGGGCCTTCAAGCTATCCGCGAAATTGCGGTATTCCCCTTGGTTATCCAACCTGCTAAATCATCCCCTACAAATGATGTGCGGTATACATATGATACCCCTTTTAAGTGCAAATTGAAAGATAGCAGGCAGACGTTGAAGAAAATCCTTTCACTTTTATTGGCAAGCTTATTATGGTCCGCTGGACCTTCAGCTGTTTCGGCGCAAAATGTGTTGATACCGAATTTTTGGGATCCCAATGAGCGCTTTATCAAACCGGACCTCTCGCAACGGCCTCGCCTCAAATTTCTGACAACAACTGATTTTCCTCCTTTCAACTTCATTGACCGAAGGAAACGCCTTTCAGGCTTTAATATAGAGCTTGCCCGCGCGATTTGTGCTGAGCTGGATATGCTTGCCAAATGTCAAATCCAGGCGCTGCCCTGGGACGAACTTGAAGCTGCACTAACCGCGGGCGAAGGAGATGCCATCATCGCTGGCGTAGCGATTGATGTGGAAAGCCGCGCGAAATATGATTTCTCCAGGGTCTATCTACAAATTCCAGGTCGCTTTATAGCCCGAAAAGACAGTGATCTGGCTGAGCCAATCTATGAAGGCCTTTTCAGGAAAAAAGTTGGCGTGGTGGCTGGGTCAGGCCATGAACGCCATTTTCAAACCACCTTTGGCGAGCGTAGTTCAAACGCCTATCCAACCCGGCAAACGGCATTTAACGCATTGCGCTCCGGAGAAGTTGACGCGGTCTTTACCGATGCTTTATCTGCCTCCTTCTGGTTGGCATCACCCGATGGCGACTGTTGCGGCTTTGTAGGCGGGCCCTATTTGTCCGAAGAAAATTTTGGCAGAGGCCTCGCTGTTGCGGCAGCCAAAGGCGATGCGGACTTGATTGCCGGCTTTGACTATGCCCTCAAATCGATCAGCGATAAGGGAATCTTTAAAGAGCTGTATCTGCGTTATTTCCCCCTGGGCCTATTCTGAGATTTCTATTTCTGAGAAATGAACGGTACTGATAATGACCATGTCAATTTGACTGGCCGCTCATCCTGCCACTCTTCAATGCCGATGGTCATACCATCATGACCTTTAGCCGGCTGGTCGATATAGGTGTTGAACAATCTGTCCCAAAAGGAAAAATTGAAGCCGTAATTGGAGTCCGTTTCAACACGGTCGATTGAGTGGTGGACACGGTGCATATCCGGCGTGACGATGACCCATCTCAAAATACGGTCCAGTTTCAGTGGTAGTTTGAAATTGGCATGGTTGAACATTGCGCCGCCATTCAAGACAATCTCGAACACCAATACCGCTGCTGCGGGCGCACCAAGAGCGAGAACTACGGCATATTTCCAGACCATGGACAAGATGATCTCGATTGGATGAAAACGAATGGCCGTGCTCACGTCGATATCAACATCACTGTGATGCATTCGGTGGATTCGCCAGAAGATGGGAATCTTGTGGGAGGCAACATGAGAAAGCCACACTGCAAAATCGAGCACGATAAAGGAACCCAGAAAGGCCAACCAATAAGGTGCGCTGATGAGATTGAATAAACCGATGCCTTGTTCGGCTGCCCATAAAGCGCCCCCTACAGCGGCTGTCTTGAACAGCAATCGAACCAGTAATGAGTCGATCACCACGATCACCCAATTGGTAATCCAGCGCTGCGTTTTGACGGGCCTTAATTCCCGTCGCGGCGCAAAATATTCGCAGGCTGCCATGATGGCAAAAAGGCCAATAAAGATCGCAAGTCGTGTTGTTGGTTCGCTCATAACTTTGTCCTGTACTAGGTATTGATTTTGATGGGTCTGCGCAGAGAAATCAAATCAAGCTTAAGTGAATTTTGTCGCAGGCGTATCAGGTTTTGACCTTGGCTTTTTCGATTCTGCTTGGCATTGCAGCATCGTTGATTTAAACCGCCTTTCATCATCCATTTCACAAAATGGCGAACTCAAATTTCTAACGATACCGGAACCTTATCATGACTGGCGCGACACTGCCTGACCTTAACATTACGGCCGAGCTTGTTTCAGCGGCTCAAACTTCGAAGTCCTGGGCTTTTGAAGAGGCGCGCAAGATTGTCAAACGTTATGAGAAGACGGGCTTTCCGGAAACAGTTTTGTTTGAAACCGGTTACGGTCCATCTGGCCTGCCGCATATTGGAACCTTTGGCGAAGTTGTTCGTACAACAATGGTGATCAATGCGTTCAGAGTGTTGACGCAAAACAAGGTTGCTGTCCGGTTGCTTTGTTTCTCCGATGACATGGATGGAATGCGCAAAATCCCCGGTAATGTGCCTAATCAGGAAATGCTGGCAGAACACATCGGAAAACCGCTGACAGTGGTTCCCGATCCATTTTCCGAAGAATATCCAAGTTTTGGTCATCACAACAATGCGAGGCTGCGGGCTTTCCTCGACCGGTTCGGCTTTTACTATGAGTTTGCCAGCGCAACGGAATATTACCAATCCGGAAAATTCGACGAGATGCTGGTCCATGCCCTTTCGAAATATCAGGAAATCATGGATGTGATGTTGCCAACCTTGGGCGATGAGCGCAAAGCGACCTACAGTCCGTTCCTGCCGATTTCTCCAAAGTCTGGTCGGGTTTTGTATGTGCCAATGAAAGGTGTCGATCCGCAAGCCGGCACAATCACATTTGATGATGAAGATGGAACCGAGACCACTCTTTCCGTTAAGGGTGGTAATGTCAAACTGCAATGGAAGCCGGACTTTGGCATGCGCTGGGCGGCCATGGGCGTTGATTTTGAAATGTATGGCAAGGACCATTCGCTCAACAGCAACCTCTATGACAAGATTTGCCGTATCCTCGGTGGTCGTGCGCCTGAACATTTTATTTATGAGCTGTTCCTCGATCAAAACGGTGAAAAAATTTCGAAAACGAAAGGCAATGGACTAACGATTGATGAATGGCTGAGCTATGCGCCGACTGAAAGTCTGTCCTTGTTCATGTACACCAAGCCGAAGACTGCCAAGCGTCTTTATTTCGATGTGATCCCGCGTCAGGTTGATGAGTATTTTCAGCATTTGGCAGCCTATGAAGGCCAAGACGAAGCGCAGAGATTGCAAAATCCTGTTTGGCACATTCACAGCAGCAATCCGCCTAAAGCCGATATGCCGCTTTCCTATTCCATGCTGTTGAATCTCGTTAGCGCGTCTAATTCCGAAGACAAGGCAACACTTTGGGGCTTTATCTCCAGTTATGATGCAAACCTGTCTCCCGAAACGCATCCAAAGCTGGATGAACTTGTAGGCTATGCGATCCGCTATTTTGCCGACTTTGTGAAACCAAATAAACAATTCAAATCGCCAAGTGAGAGTGAAAAGAAAGCCCTTGGTGATCTTGATGCTCGTCTGGCTGCGTTGGATGCTACAAGTGATGCGGAAGCCATTCAAACCGAAGTCTTTTCCGTTGGCAAAGAGAACGGCTACGAGAACCTTCGTGAATGGTTTCAGGCACTTTACCAAATTCTCCTTGGCCAGGATCAAGGCCCACGCTTCGGCTCTTTTGTCGCGCTCTATGGGGTGAATGCAACAAGAGTGCTGATTGCTAGAGCTCTGAAGGACGAACTTTCTTCTTAAGGCTAGGTGCGAGACCTGTTACACTCAATCGCGCCAAAGTCCTTTTTTGGCGCGTTTGGCTTTTTCAAGCATCGGTAAAAGCTCAGCATTTTTGGTTGTGGCCCAGCCTTGCTCAACCAACCATTTCGCCAGATCAGTTTTCCCGATCTGGCATTTGCCTGAATACTTGCCGGATCCAACCACTTCTCCCTCGCAGGAAATAGTTCGGCTCCGCACAAGTCGTTGCAGAGCGGACTTGGCAAAATTACCGCACGGCCATTCTCCTTGGGCGGAAGAGCAGGTTTTTGTCCGGGCCAAAGGTTCGATCCCCAAAAGCGAAACGACAATCTCTTTCGACTTGAATTCGCCCGCAGATAAAACCAAAGGCTTTGGAAAAATATCCGGTTCCTCAGGAATTTTTGCGGTCTGCGTCGCATTCTTTTCTGCAGCGCTAATTTCTGGTGCGACCCGTTCAACTTTATCGGCCTCGACAATAGGCGCTGCGATCTTGCCGTCGCCAATGACCCGAAGGTCTTTTTTCAATGGTTCAAGGACCCGCTGGTTTGTATCTACAGGATAGCCGGTTGGCTCTTTTTCAACAATCGGCGGTGTAGGGCGGCTGGTTTTTGCCTGATTGTTTGGATCATCGCATGCCGAGAGTAACACCCCTAAAAGGAGCGGGATTAACTTCAAGGTGAAACTTGATTTGAAACAATGGGCCATTGATCAATTTTTACCGCGAAAACGTCCAATCAAAAAGCTGGCAGGTTATTATTGGCTGGCCCAGACAATCCGCGCAATCCATTCAATGTCTTTTACCTGAATAGTGCGGTCTTCATGCTCGCGATTGATGGAAACCAGTTCCACAACACTTGCAGTCTTTCGGGCAAGCTCCTTGGCCATCACTTCGCCTTCCTTTGTCTTGACGACAACGCGATCCCTTTTGCGGATATTCGCGCCGGGCTGAACAATGATCACATCGCCGTCGCGATATAGCGGCTCCATGGAACTGCCGGAGACTTCCAAAGCATAAATATTGTCGTGATCAGAAGCTGGAAACTGAACCTCGTCCCAACCTTGGCCCGCTGGAAAACCACCATCGTCAAAAAAGCCGCCAACGCCTGCTTGGGCAAAGCCAAGCAATGGCACATTGCGGATATTCGGCATTTTGAATTTTGACGAAATATCGAAAGGCGATAAGGGCCGATCTTCCACAAGCGCCATGAAGTCCGAAAAGGAGGTAGAGGTTGCGCTCAGTGCTTTGGCAATCGATTCTGTGGAAGGCCACCTTAAACGGCCTTCATTGGTAGAGCGCTTGGATTTGTTGAATGAGGTAGGGTCGAGCCCTGCCTGCCGTGCCAGACCAGAAGCCGACAAATTATTGTGGCTTGCCAGTGCATCAATTGCCGCCCAAATGCGGTCATGTGAAAGCATTTTTGAAACTCCTGGCCCAAAATTTGTTCAACAGCCAAAGGCTCTGAAAAAGGAAATTATTCCTTTTTATCTTCAGTTCCGATCAGAGTCCAGCGTTAAAAATAAATCGCAACAGGCCCGAGTAACAGAGTTACTCAGCGCTAAATGCAGACCTGCCTGTGCTTAACATGTGATCAAGATAATCAATTCTGTCCTGACCCCAGAAAACCTCTCCGTCATATACATAGGCCGGAGCGCCAACCGCGTCTGCTGCAATAGCGGCTTGCGTGTTCGCGGCGCGTTCGTCAGACACTTCCTGCGATCCAGTCTGGGCTATAATCTCATCCGCTGAATAACCGTTATCATTCAACAATCCAGCCAGCAGATCCACATCAGCAATTTGCTTATTCTTTACCCATACCGCTTCACCAACAGCTCGCAAAAACTTGCCCGGATTTCCACCGGATTGGGAAATGGCAATGGCGCAATGATCTGCCAATGTGGGGTCCGTTGGAAAGTGGGTTGGTTTGAGCACAAGATCAATACCGCGAAACTCCGCCACCCGCTGCAATTCAATCAGGCGATAACGCTGGCGCACGGGCGGGCGCTTCATCGGCGGAACAGCGCCGGATACTTCCCAAACCCCGAACATATTGAACGGTTTGTACTCAATGGTCTTTCCATGCTTTTCAGCCACGGCTGACAAAGCATCGTGTCCGAGAAAGGCGAATGGTGAAATGGCGGTTAGATAGCAGTCAATATGCGCGGTCACTATGTAACTTTCGTTTGAAATAATTCAGTCTCACAAAGCATGGTCAGCCACGTCGATCAACTCCGTTTCAAAGATAATATCGTTCACGATACAATTTGATGGCGATTTTCAAAATTTACGATGCTGGCAGATAGGGGACCTGTTCAATATAGAATATTGTTGAAGGTGTCAGGTCCAGCAAAAAGATCGTGAAATTGACCGTTTCTGCACGGTCCACCGTTCCCGTGTTGAAAACCAGTCGATCTGCCGGCTCGAATTCAACCTCATATTTCGAAAATTTATCCGACAGAATATTCGTCCCATCCCGGGTCAATTGATTAAAGGACAACCCGTCTCCGTAGATGCTTGCCCGGCCCAGTTCCTCCTGTAGTTCAAAACGAAAACCGATCCATCCGGCATCACTGCGATTTAGCGTGCGAAACTGAATATGAAGCGTTGTCCAACTCGATTGAACACCAAAGGCACCAGCAAGGGCAGGCACTTGCCGGATGGTGATAATGCTCTTGCCAGTCGAATAAATTTCCTGGGTAATCACCACCGGATCATCATAGGACCCGCGTCCCGTAAGACCGACAATGGCGAAACCGCCCAATTCATCTGAAAAAGAGTGAGCACCTGATATCCATTTTTTTGCGGCGTTGTTTTCAGCATGGACAAAACCCGCATCAAGCCAAGTGCTTAACATCGCAGCCATTACCCACAAAAACCTGTAACGCAATGAAATGGTTTCCATCTTGAAAGACTATTGAAGGCGGCAGCAATGAGCAAGCAATCAAGATCGATCTCACACGCTTGTTATCTGAAGAGTTTTATTGAAGGATCATAAATCATAACCGGCGTGTAAGGAGAAAAATTTGATGAAAACAGCATTGGTCACTGGAGCGGCGAGGGGCATTGGTCTTGCCACCGCAAAACGGTTTCAAAAGGAAGGCTGGCAGGTTGCGGTAGTTGATATAGATGCGACCGAGTTGAAGCTGGCCGAAAAGCAGTTGCCAAATGCTTTGGTTATCCATGGCGATATATCCGATCCTTATCAGGTGACCGACTTCATCAGCCGGATTGAAAACGACTATGGCCGTCTTGATGCTTTGGTGAACAATGCAGGCGTTGCAGATTTCGGCCCCATTGAAGAGACCACTTTCGAGCGTTGGCGTCGGATCATGGCGACCAATCTTGATGGTACTTTTCTAGTCAGTCAGGCTGCCATTCCATTGCTGAAAAAACAACAACATGCCGATGGCGCGGCAATCGTCAATATCGCATCGATCTCCGGGCTTCGTGCGTCCACGCTTCGCGTTGCCTATGGCACTTCAAAGGCTGCGGTTAATCAACTGACTTTGCAGCAAGCCGCCGAGTTGGGTGAGTACAAAATCCGCGCCAATGCAATCGCTCCTGGTCCTGTGCGAACGAAACTAGCAATGGCAGTCCACAGTCAGGAAATCATTGATGCCTATCACGATGCCCTGCCGCTCAATCGCTATGGTTCGGAAGATGAAATTGCCAATGCGATCTATTTTCTTTGCTCCATGGAGGCGAGCTTCATCACCGGGCAATTGATCTCTGTCGATGGCGGCTTTGAAGGAACCGGCATCGGTCTGCCTGCGCTGCGAAATTAAGTGCGGCTGTGCCTTCGCTCGATGCAAAACACCAGCGGCTTGGAAAAACTGGAAACGGGGCGCAGACAAAACACCACGATTGTAGACAATAAACGGTGCTTTTCCTGCACCCCGTCGGCGATTGGGCATCCGTAAGGACTTCCCTTGGCGCTGAAACTTGCTGCTTTCCGAAAACAGCGATCCCGGTCCATATGGTATCGTGTAATCTCAAGGCCGTAATACAGTCGACAGCCACTTCCTAGTGAGCGACTAGCAGCTTCTTATCAGCCCTCCCGTTCAAGACCCTACGTTAGCCCTTGAAGGAGACGCCGTTTCCTGCCCAATGATCCATCGTCATGACCCATGTTTCGTCTGGCAGAAACAGGAAAACATCACTCGCCTTTCTAGTTATGGGGACAAGTTTGTGAGCGGGCTTTATGTAGCACAACTTAGGCGGTAAGTTATCCACAGGGTGAAAAGGAGTGAAGTGGGACGATGGCAAAAAGACCGAGCGCTAAGAAGAAGGCTGATGATCCCTTTGCTTCGTTTGAAGATTGGTTGAAAGATGGACCAGCAGGTATTTGGTTATCAACCCATAAAGGTAATATTTCAGCCGAAAAGATGGCGATCATCCAAGCAAACGCGAAACTGCTTGGGAACCGAGATGAGTGGCAAAAAAAGATCGAAGCGTTTGAGAGTGCTTTAGCAACCTTGGAAACATTTGAAGAGCGAGAAAAGAAGCGATCAAGATATGAAATTCGTTTTGATGGTCATAATTTCAAACTTACTCCGCACAAACAGCTAATATCTGGATTGAGATTTCCGTGTTCTGTATGTTTTGCTTATGCAAAATTTGGAAATGGAGATGTTAGTTTTACAAATT